>CAXTMW010000032.1:15644-20423 GCA_964245455.1 uncultured Acidobacteriaceae bacterium | reverse complement strand
GTACACGACCCGCGTCACCAAGGCCCCGGCCTGCGCGACCAGGAAGCGCCCCGGCTCCAGCAGCAGCTCCAGGTCCCGCTCCCCCGAGCGGGCGAGCGCTCCCCGCAGAGCAGCCGCATACGCCGCCACGGCTTCGTGCGGCTTCCAGGTTGGCTCCTCGCTGTAAGGAATGCCCAGGCCGCCGCCGATATCAACCGAGCGCAGGGCACATTCTCCGTCTGCCCGAAGCTGCCGCACGAGGTCCAGAACACGCTCCGCGGCCGCGCCGAACGGCTCTGCTTCGCGAATCTGCGAACCGATGTGCACGCTGACCCCGTCTGCGCGCAGATGCCGGGCCCGCTTCCCCTGCCGGGCTCTTGCATAGAGAGCTCGCGCGGACCTGATCGCAACCCCGAATTTGTGCTCGCTCAACCCCGTTGAGATATACGGGTGCGTATCGGCAAAGACGTCCGGATTCACCCGAAAAGCGAAGGGCGCGACAACCCCGCGCCGCGCGGCGCGCTCGGCAAGCAGCTCCAACTCTTCCTCGCTCTCGATATTGAAGATGCGAATCCTGGCCCGAAGCGCCAGGTCCAGCTCAGCCGCCGTTTTGCCGACGCCCGAGAACACGACGCGCGATGCCGCGCGCTTGTCCGTGACCAGCACCCGCTCCAGCTCACCGCCGGAGACAATGTCGAAGCCTTCCCTGGCAAGCAGCTTCAGGATCGCAAGCGCCGGATTTGCCTTAACTGAATAGCAGACAAGATGGCGCCGGCCTGCGAAGGCGCTGCCAAACAGCTGAAAACGTTCACGTATTGCATCTGCTGAGTAGATGTATAACGGTGTATCAAAACGCTTTGCGAGCTTCTCAAGATGTACAGGCCCACAGTGGAGCGCAGCTCGCTTGTGGGGCCGGTGGAACGGTCGAACCATTGGAAAGGAGCGAGAAGTCACCTTTCGAGCCTAACTCACAGGCTCTTTGAGCAAGGTTTGCGCCTTAAGCACGATATAAATCGGGCGTTAGAGACTTGCCGGAGGCGGAGCAGCCACGCCGGTCATCGCGGGCAGCAGCAGAGTCTCCTCCGGCATGACAATCCAGAACACAATGTAGGCCACCAGGCCCGCTCCACTTGAAAATACGGTGATCAGCACAGTCAGCACGCGAACCCAGGTCAGGTCCCACCGATAGTGCTTCGCCAAGCCGGCGCACACCCCGGCGATGGCGCGATTGCCGCGGGGCCGCTCCAGCCGCGCCCCTGCCAGGTAGCCGGGCACAGGCTGCGCCATCAGAACCGCGGCCCCACACGCTGAACAAAACTTCGCCTGCGCCGCCAGCGCACTCCCGCATCGACCACAGAACATGGTGAACTCCTCAGCCGGAAACCGACCCTGCCTACTCATACGCAAACCGGCTTCACGCGGTTCCATCGCCGCGCTCGCCGGTCACCCGTTCGCATATGGTTTGCGAATCAGTTTCCGCGCTTCCTGGCCCTGCACGGTTTCTGCTCCCAGGTCCAGCGCTGCCTGGTAGCTTGCGGTGGCCCGGGTGTGGTCGTGCAGCAGGTCGTAGCTTTTACCGGCGGCTACCAGGCAGCGCTGCCGCAGCTCCGGGCTTGTCGTCGGGATGCCGGCCGCGCTGCGAAACGCATCCGCCGACTGCTCAAACATCTTCTGCCCGCGCAGCGTGTCTCCCAGGCCGAAATACGCGAGCTCCAGGTGCGCGTTATGGAAGTAGTCGCCGGCGCGGGCCCGTTCCAGCACCTGCCGGTAGCGGGCGATTGCCGCGAGCCCCTGCCCGGCATCCTTCTGCAAGTTGGCCAGCTCCAGCTGGAAAAGGTAGTCATGCGGGTACTGGTTTGCGAGTCCGTCCGCAATGGACTCGGCTTCGACGTACTTGGCTTCGCGACGCAGAAACAGCATCATGCAGGTACGCGCCTCAATGGATGTCCGCACACCGTCGGCCGCGGCACTACGCAGCATCGCCATGCCTTTCTCTTTGTTGCCGGAAATGCCTGCAATTCCAATCACGATACGGAACGAAAGCGGCAGCGCGCCCACCACGTACTGGTAAGTTCCCACTACCAGCTGCGCGTCCACGTAGCGCGGATCGTCGCGCAGCACTTCTTCATCGTCGTTTCTGGCCCCGAGCGCGAGCTTCAGTGCGGCAGGAAAGCTTCGCTCCACCAGCGCGATATAGGTCGCGTCGAGCGAACGCGCCCATGCCCGGGCATACAGCGCGTCTACATTTTTGCCGTTCGCGGCCAGCTCGGTCGTCGCCTGCGCGATGGCTTTGTCGGCCAGCGACTTGATGCGGTCCCGCGTCGCCGAGTCTTCCAGAACCGTATGCTTCCCCGTCAAAAAGCCGTCGTTCGCGTAAAAGGTTGTGTCCAGCAGGTCGAGCCGGTTCAGCTCCTTGAAGATGGTCGCGTCGAGCAGGAAGTCCGTCGCAAGAGGATCGAGCGGATGCGCGGCGGCAATCTGCATGAACTGCTGCAGGGCGGCGTCATAGTCCATCACGTAAAAGGCGCTGAAGGCTGAGCGCACGGCGTCGGTCCTGTTCAGGGGCGAGGTGTCTACCACCGTGGTGGGCGCAGCGTGCGCACTGACCGCACAGGCAGCCAGGGCGGCCGGCATGGCGGCGAACACGGCGGCGTGCAGTCTTCGTCGGAGCCTCATGTGCCTCATCTCCTCAGACTACTGTGACGTTGCCGGGTCTTGGGAGGTCGCGCGGAAAAAGTGATGAAGCGGTCCCTTGCCTCGCCCGATCGGGTAGGCGGCCCGCATGGCCGACTCCACATAGCGCTTGGCTTCAGTCACCGCCGCAGGGAGTGCGACTTCGTTCACGAGCCCGCACAGCAGCGCCGATGAGAAAGCGCAGCCGGTGCCGTGCGTCGCGCGTGTGTGGACCCATGTGCCGGCGATCCAGGTGCCGGCCGGCTCACCCGCGGCTAGCAGAAAGTCATCCGGCGTTTGCTCCGGGCCGGAGTGGCCGCCGGTGACGACCACGGCGCCCCGGCGCGGGTCCATGCGGCCGCGGATCGCGGCCGCGGCTGCCGGCGCATCGTGCATTCCAACGCCGGGAACGCCGGCCAGCAGTGCGGCTTCGGGCAGGTTGGGGGTGACAACGGTCACAAGCGGCAGCAGCTCCGCAATGAGTACTTCCACGGCATCGGCGTCAAGCAGAGCCGCGCCGGAGCTTGCATGGAGCACCGGGTCGAGCACGACGGGCAGTCCGGGAATCTGCTTGCGGTATCCCGCAATCCAGCGCGCGGCAGCCAGAACGTTGGCGCCGGTGGCCAGCATCCCGATCTTGACCCCAGCGATCGGGATGTCCTCGGCCAGGCAGTCCAGTGTGTCCCTGAGCAGCGCCGCCGAAACAGCCTCGCTGCGGCGGACGCCCTCCGTCGACTGCACGGTAAGCGCGGTCGCGCAGGCAAGCCCATACAGCCTATGCGCGGCGAAAACTTTGAGGTCGGCCGTAATCCCCGCCCCTGAGGACGGATCGAGACCGGCAATAGTTACAACTGCCTGCGGCGAGCCCGCGCCGGCGTTTGCACCAAAGTCACTGGGCAAGCTTTGCATAGGAACAGCCTACAAGCTGCTGATGAAATTGCGCATACGGCCGGCAAACAGGAAGTGCACCGGTAGGAAACCTTTACACGCTTGACGAGGACGCAAGGAATTATGCAAAGAAACCGCTAAATTGCCGCTTCTAAGTAGCCTGAAAACTTTGACTTGCGCGAAATGATCTGATTCAATCTCGGTGGAGACATATGACCACATCCTTTCTACGGCAGAAGCTCCGCGCACACCGCATCTCGACCTATGCCGGTTTGAGCCTGGCCGGTCTGCTCGCTCTTTCAGGCGCCGATGTTGCGAAGTCGGCCAAAGCACCGATGATCCCCACGCTGACCCAGCAGCCGATAGCCAAGAAACATTGGTATCAGGTCGGCTTGGCGTCATGGTACGGCGGAGGTTTTCAAGGCCGCGAAACCGCGAGCGGTGAGAACTACGACATGACGGATCTGACCTGCGCGCACCGGAGCCTTCCTCTGGGAACGCTGGTACGCGTGACGAATCTGGTCAATCACAAGTCGGTGGTCGTGCGTGTCAATGATCGCGGTCCGTTCCTGGCCAGCCGCGTGATCGATCTTTCCTATGCGGCAGCGCACTTTCTCGGCTTTGACGGTACGGCGACCGTGCGGCTCGATGTCTTGAATCACGGAACAGAGATCGCCGAAGTCGATACCGCCCAGGCCGGCGCAGGTCGCTAGCTCTGCCCGACAGTTCTGAAGATCTAGTCCGAGCGCGGGATCGCCTGATCCTCGCGCTCGACTTTCCTTCCGCTTCGGTTGCCCTCAACTTCCTGACCGGGCTCGGCGCGACTCTCCCGGCCGATGCCCGGCCCCACTGGGTCAAGGTAGGGCTTGAGCTTTTCCTTGCCGAAGGCCCCGCTGTCGTAAAGCGGCTGCGCCAGGACGGGTTAGAAGTTTTTCTCGATCTCAAGCTCCTCGATATCCCGAATACCGTGGCCGGAGCGATCCGCGCGGTCGCGCCGCTCCGGCCCGCGCTGCTCACCGTGCACGCGAGTGGAGGGCCGATCATGCTCGAAGCCGCGGCAAACGCCGTCGCGGGATCGGAGACGCGGCTACTGGCCGTGACCGTGCTGACCAGCATGGAGGAAGCACAACTTAGTGCAATCGGTGTCGCGAGCTCGCCCATGGAGCAGGTCCAGCGACTGGCGGCCCTGGCGGCCTCGGCCGGCATCGACGGCCTGGTCTGCTCCCCGAGTGAGGCGGC
>CAXTMW010000032.1:15257-15634 GCA_964245455.1 uncultured Acidobacteriaceae bacterium | reverse complement strand
CGCCGCCGGCTGCCTGGAGCACATCTGGTCACCCCCGGCATCCGACCTGCGGGCGCGCAAGCGGGCGATCAACAGCGCATCGGCACGCCTGCGGAGGCCTTGCGGCACGGCGCAGACCAGCTGGTAATCGGTCGACCCATCACCGCAGCTGCAGATCCAGCGGACGCCTATCTGGGCATCCTGCACGAGATAGCAGCGGCGCTGCCGAGTGCCGGATAAATAACATGAAAAAGCCCGGCTAACGCCGGGCCGCTTTCTCCAGAGTCTTCGAGCTTTACAGCTTCTCGTAGAAGTCACAGGCAGAACACGAAATGTACACGCCGCCCGGTGTTCCACGTTCCCGATCCTTTACGCGCTTCACAATCCGGGTGGGCTTG
>CAXTMW010000032.1:13738-15247 GCA_964245455.1 uncultured Acidobacteriaceae bacterium | reverse complement strand
ACTTGGGGCAGTCAGTGCTCTTGGTGGTATCCATGACCTTTTTGCGGTCTGATGTTTTTGCGATCTTTGCCATGCCGGTACTTGCTCCTCAAAGTAACTAAACACTCGCCGCCGCATGCGCTCCACCGCGAGGGAGCGGGTCAAATCAAGCGGGCGGGGTTGCCTAAGTTTACATGAAGACCCACGAGAATCCCCGCCCTACTGACTTGGTGTGTGGCTGCCGGTCGGGAACTGTACCGGCTGCATGGAAGGCTGGTTCGCATCCTTGTCAGCAGGGAGGGTTTCTCCCGGCTTCCGCAGTGTCGGCGGCGCTTCCGGCGGAGCATTCTGCGCAACACGGTCGGCCTCGGTGCCGTCGCCCAGCTTCACGAGCCGCACGTTCGTTTCCTTGCCGGCTTCGGTCTCCCAGTAGTTGCCGACCTCGTTGGCCGTCCGCACGATGGGGCTCGTGCCGACGGAGGCCTCCTCTACCTTGGTCACGCGGTCGCGCTGAATCCGGATGAACTCCGACTTTTCCGGCGGCACACCGTAGATCCACTCCTCGAACGGAGTGCCGCTGTCCTTTTCCCTGACTTTCTGCGCGGGTGCACCGACGGCATGCAGCACCATGTCGCGATCCATACCAACTAGGACATGGTGGTCCAGGATCGCCTTTTTCAGTAGCGGCGGCAGCGTTTCCACATAAGCCTCCGTCGGCGAGCGCTCGCCAAAGCCGACGATTGGCGCGATCAGCGCTTTCACCTCATCGCCTGTCACGTTTGGGACGAGGCCGTTAAACACCAGCGTCAGCCGCGACCCGAGCGCCTGCTCCCCGTTGTCGCGCGCTATCGGTGCCATCATGCCGCCGGCGCCGATCGAAAGGTGCCGCAGATACTTGTGCGGCAGGTCCGGGCCGCCGTTGAATTCAAGAATCAGGCGGTCCTTACGAAAGGTGATCTTGGTGACCGTCACCCGATCGCCGGGACGCGCGGAGATGCCCTTGCTGTTCAGCTCCTCCACATAGTCAGAGCCGCTTGGCGAAAGCGGCCCATTAGCCGCCAGCTGCAGCCCCCGACTAGCCAGCGGCAGCGGGCGCATGGCAAAGCCTTGTTCCGAAGCGAGCGTTCGCTGCAGGGCCTCCTGAGTAAACGGCCCGGCGTGCATCTTTGGCAGATCGACGTGCGTCGGCTGGAACTGGAGGAAGCGGCCCTCCATCTGCTCCGTGCTGACGGTAAACACCTGGGCGCGTACCGTCGTGCGCGACAGCGTGAGAAGAATCGCAAGTGCAAAAAGAAAAAGACGAGAACGGGGGGTGGGAGGCATCTCGCCCTCCTGAGTTGCCTAAGGATTGCACCTACTTCGTGCACCTTGCAAGCGCGGGCGTAACACTAAAGTAAATAGATTTTGTTTCGTAACGTCCGCAGCCGCCGCGCAGGTGCTTTGCTACTCCAGCCGCTTCGGCAGCTCCTGCGGAGGCGCGGCGGCAACCGGCGCAATCTGCACCAGCGCGGGCTGCGCGCCCGCTTCGCC
>CAXTMW010000032.1:11115-13697 GCA_964245455.1 uncultured Acidobacteriaceae bacterium | reverse complement strand
GACCAGCACCCACAGCATCGCAAGCAGCACCAGCACCGCAACAGCCGAGCCCTCCGTCCCTGCGGCCCCGCCCGCAAGCCAGGCCGGCCCCGTGGTGTACGTCGAGAGAACCGGGGAAAGTGCGGGGAGCCCGCTCACCGGCATTCCAAATAAGGCAGCCAGGCTCGCGCTCCAGGCAAAGTGCAGCGAAACGTCGACCCACAGTGCGCGGGTACGCAGATACGCCATCGCCAACAGCATGTTGAGCAGGATCGTAACCAGCAGGCTGCCCGCCGTCCAGGGATACTCGAAGACCTGCCAGAGTGTCACAAGCACGAGCATGACGACGGTCGCGAGCGTCGGCCCCCAAACTTCAATAAGGCGTTGAAAGGCGTAGCCGCGCAACAGCAGTTCGCTCACAAAGGCGGAAATCAGCGTTCCCGCCAGGCTGACCAGCACGCCGCGGACTGCATCCACACCGTGGGCGTCGACCGTGACCAGCAGACCGCCAAACAAAGCCACCGGCAGGATCGAGGCCACCACCGCGGCCCAGCCCAGCGCCGCACCCAGCGCAAACTCCGCACCGGCGCCCGGACGGCGCGGCAAACCCATGGCGGCAAGTGGCGCCCGCTGCCCCTGGCCCAGAATGCCCATGGCGCCAAAGCCGGTCAGCAGCAGCAGGAGCAAACAACCCTGGCCGAGAAGGGCGCGCCCTGGGCTGACGTCCAGGGGCGCACCGACGCGGGTTGTGAGCCGGTACGCGAAAAAGCTGTAGATAACGGCCAGAAAACACCAGGAAAGCGAGCGAGTCCGCCTGCCGCGGCCCTGAGCCTGTCGGGCGCGCGCGCCGGCCTGCAGGCCCCGGTCAGCCACGGTCCGCTGCTACCGTCGTCATCGCCGGCTTAGCCGACATAGCAGGGAGCCATGTCGCGGAATTTGGCGTAGCGCCGAGCCAGCAGCTGCTCTGTCGACAGCGCCTGCAGCGCCGCGAGGTGCTCGCCCAATTTGCCGGCCAGCAGCTCCGCTGCCTTCTCGGGCGCAGTATGCGCGCCGCCCGGCGGCTCCGGGACGACGTCGTCGACGCAGCCTAGTGCATACACATCCGGCGCGGTCGCACGCAGCGCTTCCGCCGCCTGCGCCCGCTTGCCTGCATCGCGCCACATGATGGAAGCGCAGGACTCGGGCGAGATCACCGAGTACACCGCTTTTTCCAGAATCAGCACGCGGTCCGCGACAGCAAGCGCGAGCGCTCCGCCGGAGCCGCCTTCGCCCGTGATGACGGCCACTGTCGGTACACGCAGCCGCGACATTTCGCGCAGGTTGCGCGCGATCGCCTCAGCCTGCCCGCGCTCCTCCGCGCCAAGTCCCGGGTTCGCGCCAAACAGGTCGAGCAGCGTGATGACCGGGCGGCCGAATTTCTCCGCCAGCTTCATCACGCGGAGCGCCTTGCGGTAGCCCTCAGGGTCAGGCATGCCAAAGCGGTGCGCGACCTTCTCCTTGGTCGTGCGCCCTTTTACGTTCGCGATGACCAGGACCTCCTCCCCGCGAAAGCGAGCGAAGCCGCAGCGCACAACCGGGTCGTCAAGAAACGCGCGGTCGCCGTGTACTTCCGCAAAGTCGGTAAACATCTGCTCCAGGAAGAAGACAGGATCGGGCCGCTGCGGATGCCGCGCCAGCTCCGTCCTGGCCCAGCGCTCGGGTACCGCTTGGGTCGTTTGTACGTCAGCCATCGTTGCGGAGAGCATCTCCCTGCGCTCTAAAATCGTGCGGACTTTGTGCTGATTGTAGGCGCGGCAGCACCCTCAGTCCATCACCTGCACCGCGCCCGGGCCCAGCAGGGTTTCCGCTCGGTCGATGAAGGCGCGGTCGGCGGCGACTTGGAAGCCGGCGGGCTCGAGCACCACGCAGTACTCGCCGCGCTGCTCAAGCGACAGCATCACGCGTCCCGGACCGGGAGCCGCGCCGAGCATGCCGTGCAGCTGCTCCAGCATGGCGCCGCTTGCGACCTCAAGCCGTACTTTAATTTTCAGGTTCTTCGGCAGGCGCACCTTCAGGTCTTCAATCGGCTGCACGGACGAGAGGCACAGCTTGTTCGCGCCTTCTTCCTCCGCCCGCAGCGAACCGCGCACCACCACCGGCACCTCAATCTTCAGGCTCTCGGCCAGCGTGGCGTAATCCTTTGGAAAGCAGATCAGGTCGATCTTGCCGACTGTGTCTTCGAGCGAAGCCTGCGCATACAATTCACCCGATCGCTTTGATTTCGCGACCTTGAGGCCGACGATGACGCCCGCGATCTGGACCTCGTCGCCGCGCTCGCCGCGCCGGGTCGGCGCGGGCGACGGCTTCATCTCGAGCGCGGTCGCGGTATCGACGACGCCGGGCAGGTTGCTGAGCTTGTCGGCGTACTTGTCGAGCGGGTGGCCGGAGACAAAGAAGCCCAGCACTTCTTTCTCCGCCTGCAGGCGCTCGTTTTCGTCCCAGTCCGGGATGTTCGGCAGCGCATCTGTCGCAGCCGTGGTGGCAGGCTGGTCGTCAAAAATGCCGAACAGCCCGTGCTGGCCGCTGGCAAGGTCGCGCTGCGCTTTTTGCGCGCGCTCTATTGC
>CAXTMW010000032.1:0-11105 GCA_964245455.1 uncultured Acidobacteriaceae bacterium | reverse complement strand
CTCTATTGCTTTATCGGCGGCCGCGATGAGCTGCGCGCGGCGGCCGAAGGAGTCGAGCGCGCCGGCCTTCACCAGCGACTCCAGCACGCGCTTGTTCATCAGCCTCAGATCGACCTGCTCGCAGAACTCCCAGTAGCTGCCGAAACTTTTGCCCTTTCCCTCCGCCGCGCGCCGCGCATCAAGAATGGAGTCGATCGCGTTGCGTCCCACGTTTTTAATGGCGGTCAGCCCGAAGCGGATCGCGTTGCCGTTCGGCGTAAAGTCCGCGTCTGAGAGCCGCACGTCGGGCGGCTCGACCGCGATGCCCAGCTCGCGGCACTCCTTGATGTACTTGACGACGTTTTCGGGCTTGGAGATTTCGGAGGTCAGCAGCGCAGCCATGAACTCGACCGGGTGATGCGTCTTGAGGTACGCCGTGTGGTAGGCGAGCAGCGCGTACGCGGCCGAGTGCGACTTGTTGAAGCCGTAGCCGGCGAACTGCTCCATAAGGTCGAAGACGCGGGTGACCGTATCCTTCGGAAATAATTTTGCCGCGGCGCCGGTTACAAATCGCTCGCGCTGCTTCGTCATTTCCTCCAGGTTCTTTTTGCCCATCGCGCGCCGCAGCAGGTCAGCCTCGCCGAGCGAATAGCCGGCGACCGCGTTCGCGATCTGCATCACCTGCTCTTGGTACACGATCACCCCGAGGGTCTCCGTCAGGATCGACTCCATCGGCGGCAGGTCGTACTCGACTTTGCGTCGGCCCCATTTGCGCTCGATAAAGTCGTCGATCATGCCGCCCTGGATCGGCCCCGGACGGTAGAGCGCGTTGAGCGCAGTCAGGTCTTCGACCGAAGTCGGCTTGTAGCGGCGCAGCACATCGCGCATGCCGCCCGACTCGAATTGGAAAACGCCCGAGGTCAGCGCTCGATGAAAGACCTTTTCATACGTTTCCTGGTCGTCGAGCGGAATCGTTTCCAGGTCGACCGCGACGCCGGAGTTTTTCTCGATCAGCTTGAGGCAGTCGGCGATGACGGTCAGCGTGGTCAGCCCAAGAAAATCCATCTTGAGCAGGCCCAGCTTTTCAATCGCCTTCATGTCGTACGCGGTGACGATTTCCTCGTTCTTCGAGCGCGACAGCGGGACTAAGTCGGTCAAAGGCCGAGGTGCGATGACAACACCGGCCGCGTGTACCCCAGCCCCGCGTACCAGCCCCTCCAGCTTAAGCGCGGTGTCAATCACCTCGCGCATCTGCGGGTCTTTGTCGTAGGCCTCCTGCAGCGGCGGAGAATCTTTGAGCGCCTGCTCCAGCGTGATGCCGATCGTTGGGGGGATCATCTTCGCGATGCGGTCGACGTCGCCGTAGGGCAGGTCGAGAGCCCGGCCCACGTCCTTGATCGCGGCCTTGGCAGCCATGGTGTTAAAGGTGATGATCTGCGCGACCTGCTCACGGCCGTACTTGCGCGTGACGTAGTCGATGACCTCGCCGCGCCGGTTCATGTCGAAGTCGATGTCGATATCGGGCATTGACACACGCTCGGGGTTCAGGAAGCGCTCAAACAAAAGTGCGTTCTGGAGCGGGTCGATGTTGGTGATCTCCATCACGTACGCAACCAGCGAGCCCGCGGCAGAACCGCGGCCCGGGCCCACCGGGATGCCCTGCTCGCGCGCATAGCGGATGAAGTCCCACACGATCAGGAAGTAGCCCGGAAACTTCATCGCCTTGATGCAGTCGAGCTCGCGCTCGAGCCGCGCCTGGTAGTCACCGAGCGGCATGCGCAGCTTGCCCGTGGCCTGCAGATGCTTGATGCTCGTGTCGAGCCGCTTGCGGAAACCCTCGCGGCATACCTGCTCAAAGTACGAGTCGACGGTGTGCCCGGCGGGCACGGCAAACTCCGGGAACGGGTTCTCGACCTTGTTGAGCTTGAGCCGGCAGCGCTCGGCGAACTGCATGGTACGGCTCACGACCTGCGGCGCGTGCGAGAACACCTGCTCCATCTCGGCCGCGGTCTTCACGTAAAACTGGTCGGAGTCGAACTTGAACCGCTTCGGGTCGTGGATCGAGCCGGCCGTTTGCACGCACAGCAGCACCTCGTGCGCGTGGTGGTCGTCCTCGCATAGGTAATGCGAGTCGTTGGTCGCCACCAGCGGGATGTCGAGCTCTTTTTCCAGGCGAAACAGGTCGGCGTGGATCTTCTTTTCGAGCTCGAGCCCCTGATCCTGGATTTCGAGGAAGAAGTTGCCGCGGCCGAAGATGTCCTGGTATTGCGAAGCGGTGCGGCGCGCGCCCTCGTAGTTGTCCTTCATCAGGTGCTGCGACAGCTCGCCGGCGAGGCAGCCTGAGAACCCCTCCAGGCCCGACGCATGCTCGGCCAGGTATTTTTTAGAGTTGCGCGGCTTGCGGTAAAAGCCGTGCAGCGAGGCTTCGCTCGTGATGCGAACGAGGTTGCGGTAGCCTTCCTCGTTTTCTGCGAGCACGAGCAGGTGGTTGTAGTCGTCGCCCGACGGATCGGCGCGGTGGTCTTCCTTCTGACACACATACAGCTCACAGCCCAGGATCGGCTGGATGCCCTGTTTCTTGGCGGCCTCGAAAAAGTGCACAGCCCCGTAGATATTGCCGTGGTCGGTGATCGCAACCGAGGTCTGGCCAATGTCCTGGACGCGCTTGACCAGCTTATCGACATCGCAGGCGCCGTCGAGGAGGGAGAAGTCGGTGTGGAGGTGGAGATGGGTGAACTCGGCCATGGGTCTCACACCAGTTTAGTTCCTGAGTAGGTGCGGCCGGTAAGCCGCGCGACTTGTGGACGCTTTGGAAAAACCGGGACGGAACCGGGCAGCTGCGGTAGGCTGGACGCATGGCCGCGCCCACACCCGCCCCCGCACCGCTGATCACGATCGAGGAGTATCTCCGGACCAGCTACCGTCCGGATATTGAGTTCCTCGACGGCCGCCTTGAGGAGAAGCCAATGGGAACCTGGGACCACGGAAGGCTGCAGGGACTGATTTTTGCCTGGTTTCTTCAACACCAAAGGGAATGGGGTGTACAGGCTTCCATCGAGGTCCGCACGCGCGTCATGGAGACGCGGGTACGTCTGCCTGACGTGGTTGTCGACTGGGCCGGCCCGCACCCACCGGTTTTGGTCCAGGCACCGCTGCTTGCCATCGAGGTGCTTTCGCCAGACGATAGCTACTCTTCGCTCAAAAAGCGCGCCAGGGACTACCAAGCCATGGGCATTCGGAATGTCTGGCTTGTGGACCCCGATACACGCACCGCCGAGGCATGCGAAGGCGCATTTTGGGTGGAGCGCGAGCGTCTGGAAGTTGCGGAAACGGCTATGTACCTGGACGTTGTGGCACTGTTCGCAGCGCTGGATTCGGGCAATCCGCTCTAGCAAACAAATACATAGCCGATCAGACAGGTCCGAGGCTAGCATGTGAGCGACTATGGAGATTGCTCAGGCCCAGAAGGACGTGCGAACTGCCTTTATGGGAGGATTCGCGGGACAGCTTGTATCCAGCGCGATCTGGTTTGCCTCCGCCGCCAGCCTTACCTGGTATTCCTTTCGTACAGCTATTGCGGTGCTCGTTGCGGCGGGCTTCTTCATCTTCCCCTTGACGCAACTGCTGCTGCGAGCCCTTGGACGGCCCTACGCTTTACCCAAAGGCCACCCCATGAATGCTTTGGGAGTGCAGGTGGCGTTCACACTGCCGCTGACGCTGCCGCTCGTTTTTGCCGCGACAGCCTATCGCCATGAATGGTTCTACCCCGCGTTTATGATCGCTTTAGGTTCTCACTACCTGCCGTTTATCTTCATGTATGGTATGTGGCAGTTTGGTGCTCTTGCTGCCCTGCTGATTGGCTCCGGCGTGGTTCTGGGTTTATATCTGCCGATGCCTCCGAGTTTCGGTGGGTGGCTCACGGCTTCGCTGCTCCTGGTATTTGCTCTTATCGGCCGTCGTGCCGCGCTGTCCACTCGTCAGTGAGTTGCGCTTGCGCGTACTCGTCTCTACGATCGCAGGCAAACGGCGACAGCTTTTCCAACCTGCTCCAGCTCCGCCCGCGTCGTCAACACATCCGGGCACAGGCGCAAACGGCCGCCGCGCTCGTCGACCACGATTCCCTTCTCGCCCAGCTCTCGCACCACCCCCGGCGCGCGCGGGGTGGCGATGGTCAGAAACGCTCCGTGCTCGGCGTCGCCGCCCTTGCTTTCGATTCCATGCTCAGCCAGCAGACCGCGCAGAAACTGCAGTTGATCGAGCGAGTACGCCCGCAGCCGTTCGACCCCGATTGCCCGCGTGAAGGCGAGCCCACTGCGCGCCTGGTAGTAGGTCAGCACGGGCGGCGTGCCGTCGAGCCAGCCGTCTCCCCCCGGGTGCCGCGCCGGTCCACCAGCCTGCCACGGATCGCTTCCCGGTACCTGCGCAAACCAGCCGGCGTCGAGCGGCGTGCGCTTTGCCTGATGCGGTGCCAGCGCCAGGAACGCCGCGCCCGGTCCGCCGCGCAGGTATTTGTAACAGCCGCCGATCAGGTAGTCGCAGCCCAGGTCATCCATGTGGACGGGCACGACGCCCAGCGCGTGGTAGCAGTCCACCAGAAGCTCACTGCCGTGCGCGTGGCAGCCGCGCGCGACTACTGGAAGCGACTCGAACAGCAGCGCATCCGCGTAGAAGACCTGCGAAACTACCGTAAGGGAAACGTGCTCCGCTCCTCGCGAGAGCTCGTCGACAATCCGGTGCGCATTCCAGCGTCCAGCGTGACTACCGAGACCCTGGCCGCGCAGACCCAGCTCGGGCGTAGCGAAGCGAAGCTTGATCCGTCCAAGCGCCGCGTACTGCGCCAGGACCACCGCGACCGAGGCAAACTCGTCCCGGGTCGTCAGCACCGTTGCGCCGTCGGGCAGGGTGTTCAGCACCGTGCGTAGCGCCCGCCCGGCTGAGGTTTTCGGCACCACACAGTCCGGCCGCAGGAGCCCGAGCAGCGCGGCGATCGCCTCCCGGTACCGCGCTTCCTCGGCCAGCCAGGGCGCCCAGGCATCGCGCAGGCCGTGTGCCCACAGCTCGGTTCCCTCGCGCACATCGGCCTGCATCTGGTTGAGCGGGCGGCCCAGCGTGTGATTGGCAAGGTAGATGCGGTCACTCGCAAGTGTTTGCGAGAACAGCGGGCGAACCGTTTCCGCAATGCCGCGCTCAGTCAAGGCGCCCGGCCCAAGCGCCGCCACCGCGCGGGCAATCGCTCCACCGGTTGCGTCATTCTGTATCACTGCATCCCCAGTCATGCGGAGGGTCTCGCCTTCGATCGCGGCCACTCTTGCTGCCTACCCTCTCCTGCCTACCCATGAGAAGCAGCATGCGCCGGCAATGGCCCCGACTCCGCACCCACGCCACTGCGCAACTCTCTCCACTCCGTGGTAGGGTACGCCCATGCGCGTTTATTCCGCTTCCCTGCTGCTTTGTTTCGCCGTCGTTTTCCCGTCCGCGGCACAACAGGCTGCGCCAGCCCAGCCGACTCTCCCCGTGGATGCGGCGGGCCTTCCAGCAAACGCAGCCCAGGTTCAGCAGCAACAGCAGCAGCTCGACCACTACCGCAAGGTCGCCAATGACTATGGCACATTGAACCGCTACGCGGCAGCAGACGCGGCCCTGCCGCCTGCGGTTCCGGGGGAGAAGCGGGTCCTCTTCTTCGGTGATTCCATCACCGACAGCTGGCATCTGGAGCAATCTTTTTCTGGTCGCAACTACATCAACCGCGGCATCAGCGGGCAAACCACTCCGCAGATGCTCGTCCGCTTTCGCCAGGACGTTCTTCGGCTCAACCCTGCCGTGCTGCTCGTGCTCGCCGGAACCAATGACCTTGCCGGCAACACCGGCCCGGAAACACCGACCGAGATCGAGGATGATTATGCCACCATGGCCGAGCTATGCAGGTTGCACGGCATCCGCCTGGTATTTGCCTCGGTGACCCCGGTCAACAACTACGTGTCGCCCCAGATGACCGTCACTCGCGCTCCCTCGCAGATCCTGGCTCTCAACAGCTGGCTCCAGCAGTACTGCGCCGCAAACGGCTGCACCTATCTCGACTACTACACCGCCATGGTCGACGGCACCGGCATGATGCGGCGGGAGCTGTCGAACGACGGGCTGCATCCGAACGCGGCCGGCTATGCCGTCATGACGCCGCTCGCTCAGGCGGCAATCGATCGCGCGCTGGCCGCGCCAGTGACCTCAGTCGCCGGGCAGCCGTAAGCGGCGTTTTGCTATACTCAGGCTCGAAGCCGGGCGCGGTGAGCCTTCACGGTCCCTCGGAAGACGCGCGCAATCGGCCATGCGGAAGTGGTGAAATGGCAGACACACCATCTTGAGGGGGTGGCGCCGAGAGGCATGGGGGTTCAAGTCCCCCCTTCCGCACCAAGTTCAGTCCAAGTTCATTTGACGTTTGTTCCACAAAGAGAGCCCCGATGACGATCCTGCTCACCATTGTTCACGTGCTGCTTTGCATTTTTCTGATCGGGGTTATCCTGCTGCAGCAAGGCAAAAGCGCCGACCTGGCCAGCGCCTTTGGCGGCCAGGGCTCGCAGACCGCTTTCGGCCCTCGCGGCGCGTCCAACCTGCTCTCAAAAACTACAACGTGGTGCGCCGTTGCCATCAGGGTCCCCAGCATTGGGCTCACCATCCTGATGGAGCGCAGCGCGGGCGTCAACCATTCCGTGCTGCACGACACCAAGACGAGCCAGAGCGCGCCGGCCAGGAAGTAGCCGGAGAGTTGTTTGTGCGGCGCGCATTCAAGCCGCCATGAGTGAAGAAACAGCCTCAGCGCTTCCCTACATCCAGAATCTGAATTGCCGCGATCCGCTGACAGTCCTTGCGGAAATGCCCGCAGCGCTGAATGCATTGCTCGACGACCTTTCCCCCGAGCAGGTCGAGCAAAAACCGGCGCCCGGCAAGTGGAACATTCGTGAAGTCCTGGCCCATCTTGCCGACTGCGAGATCGCCTGGAGCTGGCGCTTTCGCCGGATTTCCAGCGAGCCCCGGCTCACGCTTGAGCTATTCGACCAGGACCGCTGGGGCCGCGCCTTCCCGCATTACTCGCTCGCTCAGGCCCGCGCTGCCTGGAACTCGCTTCGGGAGTGGAACCTCACTTTGCTGGGCAGCCTGACTGTGGACGAGCAGCAACGCCCTGCCGTGCACCCAAAGTTAGGAGGGGTCACGCTGTGGACCGCTGCCCAGATTGCCGCGGGACATGACCTTCATCATCTGCAATCGCTTGAACGCGTCGTTGATGGGTTCCGCAAGTAAGCTGAAGCCCCGGAACCAGTGGACAATTTCGTGCGTACCCTTCCATAACGACATAAAAACAAGAGGATCCTTAAATCAGGTAATCGGAAGGGTCGTTGAATGTTTGCACTTTTATTGGCTCTAGGAATCAGCTATACACTTCATGCGAGAGATGTTTTCCAGCCGCCCAAGCCTCCAGGCCCAGAAAAATGGAGTGAGAAAGTCCCTGGACGTGAGGCCCTGGAATTCCAAACGAAAGAGGGAACGAAGCTCCTTGGATGGCTTTACCGAGCCGACAAGAGTGACGCTCCGATGGTCCTCTTTTTCTATGGCAGCAATGAAGATTTGGCTCACGAAGCGACCCGGCTCGTGTGGCTAAGTGGGACCGTGCATGTGAATGCAATCTGCTTTGACTATCCTGGGTACGGATTCAGCAGCGGTTCGGTTGATGTTGCAGCGATTCAGTCCGCGGCTTTGCAGGAGTTCGACTATGTGAAGCAGCGACTTGCGCCGAGAACGACGACGCCCATCGTCTCTTATGGTTGGTCGATTGGAACAAGTATGGCGATCCATGTAGCGACGGGGCGGCACGTAGAGGGATTGATTTTGCAGGCTCCTCCTGCGACTGCCGAGGAGATGATGCGATGGTCTTCAAAGCATGATGTTCCCTGGTATGGAAGGGGCGTGGTGAAGATGAAAGCAGACCCGGAAGTCGAACAGGTGTATGAAAATGCCGCCGCAATTCACACGGTCAGCAGCCCGCTTCTAGTCATCCAAGGGCAATTGGATGATGTGGTTCCCATCGAACAAGGCCGCAAGGTCCTTGCTGCCTCTCCGGCCACGCAAAAGCAATTTGTGGAAATATCCAAAGCTCATCACAATGACTTGCAATTTACGCAGCCGCCGGCGTCGGATGCTGTCAAGCGGTTTATGCGTTTCTACCCTAAATTCGTTTTGAGTTAGGTCATACACAAACTAAGATTTATGTGCGACTACGGTTACCGTGCTAAACCTCAGCATTCCACGTTGCAAAACCCTGTTGCGTTTGCCTTTCCATTGGCAACGTGTTTGCGCAATGAGGTCTTACCACACAGTGTTGACGTTTTGTGTAGTGACCCCTATTAAGCAGCGGTTTGAATAGGTGACCGGCAAGAGCGGCGGCATGCATGGCTCAACGCTGCCACAGTCCTGCATGCCCCAGGAAGCAACTTCTATAACTCGCGCGGGCTTGGCCCGTGCTGCCGCAGCAGCGCTTCGGTATCAACCGCGGTCTTGGAACGCCAGGTTTCTTCAGCGCTGCGCTGCGGCTCTCCCGCGCCATCCCGCTCCACTTCCTTGTACACATACGAGAGCACGCGATCCTCGGGCTCGTCGGCCCAGGTGTTGCCCTTGCCTTGCACCCGTGTAGAACCCCGCCTCCAGCCGTCTGGGGTCAGGTGCCACTCGGTCCATTCCTGTCGTATCGCCATGTCTCCATTATGCAATCCGCAATGCTCCGCGACGGCATCCGCCGGTGCGGCACAATCGAAGCATGACTGCTTTTTTTCGCGAAACCTTTGCGGTAGGGCTGCTGGCCTGCAACTGCACCCTGCTGGGCGACCCGGCGACCGGCGAAGCGATCGTCATCGATCCCGGCCTCCCTACCACCGGTCTCGGATTGCAAGGCTCCCAGGCCGCCGGTGGGCCTGCTCACCTGCTGGCCAGGCTGGCCGCCCATGGTCTTCGCCTCACGCAAATCCTCGTCACGCACGCGCACATCGACCATGTAGGCGGAGCGCTTGCGCTCAAGCAAGCTACAGGCGCGCCCATCCTGCTGCACCAGGCAGACCTTCCCTTATTGAGCATGATGGAGATGCAGGCCGGTTGGCTGGGCATCGCCGCGCCCCCCGTGACGCCGCCCGACGCCAGCGCCGAGGATGGCTTGATTGTCGGTCTGCGGTCCCTGCGTGGGGAGGTCCTGTACACTCCCGGCCATACCGAAGGGAGTGTCTCCATTCTGTTTGGGGAGGCAGGGCTGCTGTTCTCGGGCGACACTCTGTTTGCCGGCTCGATCGGGCGTACTGACCTGCCGGGCGGTAGCAGCCGCAAGATTCTGCGGTCTATCCACGATCGCCTGCTGCCCTTGCCCGAGACCACACTGGTCGTCCCGGGTCATGGCGGCGAAACCACCATTGGTCGGGAGCGAGGCACCAACCCTTTTCTGCGGGCCTAATACTTGATCCATTACTTTTGTATTCGCCCGCAAACGTTTGCCGCGACCCGGTTTAGAGCCGAGCAATGAAGGCGATAAGCTCCCGGACTCCGCTCGCAAACGTTTCCGGCTCCGGCAGCAGACTCAACACCAGCCAGCCTCTGGGCGCAAACCCGAAAGCCGAGCCCGGATGCACGAGCACGCCGGACTGCTCCAGCAGAGCGCAGGCAAGCACCTCATCGTCGAAAATAGCCGGCAAACGCAGCACGACGTACCACCCCGCATCCCCTGCCAGGCGCGAGACGGCTGTGCCCGCCAGCAGCCGGTCCAGACTCGCCAGATTTCCCGCGACGCGCTCCCGGATCTCCCGCTGAATGCCCCCGCGGTCTCGCAGCCACGCAGGCGCGGCCGCCTGCACCGGCGCACTGACGGAAAGAAAGGTGTCGGCAATGACCTCCAGGCGCGCTCTCGCCTCCTCGCGCGCAGGCTCCGGTCCAAACATCGCGATCCAGGACAGCTTCATCTGCGGCAGCGCGGCTACCTTGCTCAAGCCGCTCAGCACAAAGCACAAGGCCGGGTGCGGGCCCTGCGAGAAGCTTTCCGAGGAGACCGACTGCCATGGGTAATCGAGGAAAACCTCGTCCACAATCAACGCCAGCCCGTGGCGAGCACACAGGTCTTCGAGCGCCGCCCGCTCCGCCGGCGCGGTAAAGTGGCCCGTCGGATTATTCGGGTGCACCAGCGCAATCGCACGCGTTCGCGGACCGATGCGGGCCTCCACGGCTCCCGGCTCGATCTGCCAGCCATGCTCATAATGAAGCGGGTAGCTCCGGAGCTGGACGTCGTCGAGCGAAGCCAGGTAGTCGAACAGCGGATAGCTCGGCGAAGCGATCAGAACCTCATCGCCAGGGTCGCACAGGAGGCGAAAGACGAAGCTGTACGCCTCGCTGGTGCTGGTCGTGAGACACAGGTGCTCGGCAGCAACATCTGCGCCATGGCTCGCGTAGTACCCGCGCACCGCTTCCCTCGTGACCGCCTTGCCGAAAGGTACAGGGTCATACATCAGCGCTTCCGGCGTGGATAACGGACCCAGCATGGCGGCGCTGTCGAAAGCGAAGCCGCAGCGGGTCGGGTTCGACGCGGTAAGGTCGACGATCGACAAACCCCGCGCGCGGCGAGCGGCTACGGCAGCGGCCAGCCTCGCTTCTTCCTTGCCCCAGCTGGTTCGTTGCGAAAACAGCGTCCGTCCTCCTGATCCATACCGCGCCGATGCATGTCGGGCGTTTCCCTTTTGGGGATCCTTATCGCATGATAGGGACACCCTACGTGAGGACGACCAGACCATGGCTCTGCAGGCAGTGATTTTCGATTACGGCATGGTGCTCAGCACGGCGCAGGAGCCTGAGGCGCTCGCTGCGCTGCGAGCCATCACGCGCCTCAGCGAGAGCGACTTTGACCGGCATTACTGGCGCCATCGCCACTCCTACGATCTTGGCCACCTGAACGGGACCACATTCTGGCAGCAGATCTCTGACGACGCGAGCCTGTCGCTGGGCTCGGCCGAGATCGAGCGGCTGATCGAGAACGACATACTCATGTGGAGCACCCTGAACGAAGCCATGCTGCGCTGGGTGCACGCCGTACAGGATGCCGGCTTCCGCAC
>CAXTMW010000031.1:0-23747 GCA_964245455.1 uncultured Acidobacteriaceae bacterium | reverse complement strand
ACACCTTCGTGATCGCCGCCGTCAACGTCGTCTTGCCGTGGTCAATGTGCCCAATGGTCCCCACATTCACGTGCGGCTTGCTCCGGTCAAACTTTTCCTTGCCCATATGGCTCCTCTAGCTCTCCGAACTGTCAGTGGATCTAAATTGATACTGAATCTGCTTTGGAACTTACCGGCGGCCGCCGCTGTTCTCGCCGGCATTGCGCCCGATGATCTCTTCCGAGATCATCCTTGGCGCCTCCTCATAGCGAGCAAACTGCATCGAGTAGCTGGCCCGGCCCTGCGTGGATGAACGGATGTCGTTCACGTAACCGAACATCTCTTTGAGCGGCACCATCGCCTTCACGACCTGCGAGCCGCCCACGTGCTCCATGCCTTCAATGCGCCCGCGCCGCGAGTTGATATCGCCAATGATCGTACCCATATGCTCCTCGGGCACCGTCACCTCGACAGCCATCATCGGCTCGAGCAGTACGGGAGATGCCTTGCGCGCAGCTTCCTTAAAGGCCATGGAGCCCGCGATTTTAAAGCCCAGTTCGATCGAGTCGACATCGTGGTAGCTACCGTCATAGACCACCGCTTTGAAGTCGACCATCTCGTAGCCGGCCAGCACACCGCCGGTCAGCGCCTCGCGAATTCCCTGCTCGGTCGGCTTGATGTACTCCTTGGGCACCACGCCGCCCTTGATTGCATCGACAAACTCGAAGCCCGCGCCAATCTCATTCGGCTCCAGCCGAATCTTCACATGTCCGTAGTTGCCCGAGCCGCCGGTCTGCCGGATGTACTTGCCCTCGGCCTCGGCAGTCTTGCGGATGGTCTCGCGGAACGCCACGCGCGGCTCGCCGACGTTTGCCTCCACTTTGTGCTCGCGCTTCATGCGGTCGACCAGGATCTCCAGGTGCAGCTCGCCCATACCCGAGATAATGGTCTGCCCGGACTCAAGATCAGTCCGCACGTTAAATGTCGGATCTTCATCGGCCAGGCGCGATAGGGCCACGCCCATCTTCTCCTGGTCGGCCTTGGTCTTGGGCTCAATCGCGACTGAGATCACTGTCTTCGGGAAGTCGATCGCGCCAAGCGCGATCGGCTCCTGCGGCGAGCTTAGCGTATCGCCCGTCTTGATATCCTTCAGCCCCACGCACGCGCAAATATCACCGGCTAAGACTTCCGTGATGTCTTCACGCTTATTGGCATGCATCTTGACCAAACGCCCCACACGCTCGGTTTTGCCGGTGCGCGGGTTCACGAT
Source organism: uncultured Acidobacteriaceae bacterium (assembly GCA_964245455.1). Classification (GTDB taxonomy): domain Bacteria; phylum Acidobacteriota; class Terriglobia; order Terriglobales; family Acidobacteriaceae; genus EB88. The sequence continues at coordinate 22,498 of CAXTMW010000031.1, read as the reverse complement.
GGTGTCCCCGGTCTTCAGCGACCCCGAATACACGCGAATAAACGCGAGTTTCCCAAATGGGTCATTGATCATCTTGAACGCGAGCGCCGCCAGCGGAGCAGCATCCGTGGTAGGCCGCGTCAGCGTGTGCGTCACGTCCGAAGGATCAATGCCAGTCACGTCCGCCAGATCAAGCGGACTCGGCAGGTAGTCCACCACAGCGTCGAGCAGCGTCTGCACACCCTTGTTCTTGAACGAAGATCCGCACATCACCGGGAATACGTGCATCCCGATCGTCGCTTTCCGCAGCCCTGCCTTCAACTCCGCCGGCGTCGGAATCTCGCCGTCCAGAAACTGCGCCAGCATCGTGTCATCATGCTCGGCAACCGACTCAATGAGCTGCATCCGGAAAGCTTCGGCCTTCTTGACCAGGTCCGCCGGGATCTCCTCAACTGAGTACTTCGCCCCCATCGTCTCGTCATGCCAGACAATCGCGCGCATCTCGATCAGGTCAACGACCCCCGCAAACTTCGCCTCGGCCCCGATCGGAATCTGGATCGCGACCGGCTTGGCGCCCAGCCGCTTCCGGATCGTGTCGATGACGTACTCGAAATCCGCGCCGGCCTTATCCATCTTGTTGACAAAACAAATCCGCGGGACCTTATATTTGTCGCCCTGCCGCCACACGGTTTCCGACTGCGGCTGCACACCCGACACCGAATCAAATAAGGCGACCGCGCCGTCAAGCACACGCAGCGAACGCTCCACCTCAGCCGTGAAATCTACGTGGCCCGGCGTGTCGATGATGTTGATGCGAATGTTATTCCACATGCAGGTCGTCGCGGCGGAGGTGATCGTAATGCCACGCTCCTGCTCCTGCTCCATGTAGTCCATCGTGGCGGTGCCTTCATGTACTTCGCCGATACGGTGGGTGATGCCGGTGTAGAAAAGAATGCGCTCAGTCGTCGTGGTCTTCCCGGCGTCGATGTGCGCCATGATTCCGATGTTCCGGCAACGATTGAGCGGTACTTGGCGAGCCATGGTGTCTTCTCTCTTGTGCTGCATGCGCTTCTTGCGAGGACGCAGTTAGAAAATCATGATGATTGCCGGCAGACCTGACTTACCAGCGATAGTGTGCGAATGCCTTATTCGCTTCCGCCATGCGGTGAATATCTTCCTTCTTCTTCATCGCCGCGCCGCGGCCATTTGCCGCGTCCAGCAGTTCGTTCGTCAGCTTGTCGACCATGCCCTTTTCGCCGCGCGCCCGGCCGTAGTTCACCAGCCAACGGATAGCAAGCGAGGTCCGACGTTCCGGGTTTACTTCGATCGGCACTTGGTAGTTCGCGCCCCCAACGCGGCGGCTCTTCACTTCAAGGAGCGGCTTGCAGTTCTCCACCGCCTTCTTGAACAGCTTCAGCGCCTCATCGCCGCCCTTCGACTCAAGGTTGGTCATGGCGGTATAGAAAATTCCCTGCGCGGTCGACTTTTTGCCGCCCCACATCATCGAGTTCACGAACTTGGTGACCAGCGTCGACTGGTACACCGGATCCGGCGCAACTTCCCGCTTGGCTACATGACCTTTTCTAGGCATCGTCTTTTATCCTTAAACGTCGAACTACTTCTTCTTGGTCGCTGCCGCCGCGCCACCCTTGGCGCGCTTGGCCCCGTACTTCGACCGACTCTGCTTGCGCCCGGCCACGCCGACCGAGTCGAGCGTGCCGCGCACCACGTGGTAGCGCACGCCAGGCAGGTCCTTCACACGGCCTCCGCGGATCAGCACGATCGAGTGCTCCTGGAGATTGTGCCCGATGCCCGGGATGTAGGTCGTGACCTCAATCCCATTCGTCAAACGGACGCGCGCGACCTTGCGCAGCGCCGAGTTCGGCTTTTTCGGAGTCTGTGTGTACACCCGCGTACACACACCACGCCGCTGCGGCGAGCCCTGCAGTGCCGGCGAGGCCGTCTTGTATCTTGGCGCCGTGCGCCCCTTGCGAACCAACTGGCTGAATGTAGGCAAAACGTCCCAACTCCTTCGTACTTGGTCCAACCCGGCGTACAACTTTGCCGTTCCCCTAAAATCGTTCCGCCAAACCTAAGGCGCACCCCATACATCCGCATGGAGCGCAACCCCACGAACCTTCTCCCGCGCACACACGGAACCTTCAAAGCCATCCGAAGAGAACTCGGACGGTGACCATGCGTTTCACCTGCCGTTCCAGAGTCGCCTCTGTCCCTTGCAGGGAAAGCCTCGGTTCCGTTTCGCGAGTCTTTGTACCACATAGCCCGCCAAGGTAGCGGGTGTCGCAGTACCTGTGAACTGCCGCTCCGCGTTGTACTCCCGGATGCAGCCTGAAAGCGCTTCTCTCAGCTTTCAGCAACTTTTGCCTGTGCCGCCATTGCACTCTGCGGCGACTTACCCATGGCAGAACTTTCTAAGAGTAACAAGAGGTACGGCACTCGTCAAACCGGTTACTTTCACGCACCCGCCCCCTGTGTTTCCGCAAGCACACCCGCTCGCACGGCGCGTCGGCCAGGAACCGCTGCTACTATTCACCCCATGTCTTTCGCGCTTATGTCCTCCGCGCTTGCCTCCTTTCTCGCAGCTGCACTCCTTCCTGCCGTCGCGCTCGCGCAAACAGCGTCTCCCGCGCCATCCGGAGCAAGCTCCCCGACCGCCGCCCTGCTTCGCCGGCTTGCGGAGACCAGGCGAATCGGCGATGTTGCGCTGTCCCCGGACGGTCGCAAACTGGCCATGGTCCTTGGCGCCGACCTCATAGTCCAGCCGGTCCAGCCGATCGGCGGCTCCGGCAAAGCGCATGCAGTACCGGTGTGCCCGTCGGCGAAGAGCAGCATCTCCGCGCTGAGCTGGTCGCCTGACAGCACCCATCTCGCCATCCTGGCCGAGTGCGGCGGCACCCCCGAGGTGCTCGTCAGCGCGGCCGAGCCGGGAGCTAAGCCCAAGCTCCTCGCCACACTCCCCGGCTTTGCCAAGGCGCTCGAGTACGCGCCGGACGGTCGCTCGCTGGGCCTGCTCTACGTCGAGGGCGCGACCAGGCCCTCAGGCGCGCTCGCCGCCATGAAGCCGCCCGCGGGCGAGATCGGCGTGGAAGGCCTCGAAGTGCAGCGGGTCGCCGTGGTGGACGCCGAGTCCGGGCAGCTGCGGCAGGTCACCCCGGGCAACGTTCATGTGTACGAGTTTTCCTTCGCGCCCGACTCGCGGCAGATCGCCTTTGTGGGCGCAGCTCCCCCGGGCGAGAACAACTGGTGGATCGCGAAGCTCTACACCCAATCGCTCGCAGCTGCCGGCGAGCCAAGGGTCGTCCTCGACCCGAATACGGTCGCCGGCCCGCTGCACGGTCTGCAAATCGCCGTGCCGCGCTGGTCGCCGGGCGGCTCCAAACTCGCCTTCATCGGCGGTCTTATGAGCGACCAGGGCGCCACCGGCGGCGAGCTGTACCTGATGACCGTTGACGGCTCCGACGCTCCGGTCAACCTGACCCCCGCCGCCGCCAGCACAGTCCAGTGGATCCGCTTCAACCCGGACGGCACCCTACTCGCCACCGAGATCGAGGGCGGCCAGGAGCGCATCGATCACTTGAGCCTGACCTTCGCGCCTGACTTCAAGGCACCCGGCAACACCCGCGTCGGCGTTACCAATAAACTCACCGACCGCGTTCTCCAGAAGCTGCCCTACTCGATCGGCGACGGCCGCCTGGCCGGCTCCTTTGCCGTTTCTCGGGACGGTGCGGTCGCCGCCTGGTCGGCCTCCAGCTACGATCAGGCCCCTGAAGTGTATGCAGGCCCGCTTGCCGCAGAGGCGTTGCCGGTTGTGACCCGCCTCAACGCCGACGAGAAACCCACCTGGGGCAAGGCTGAATCGATCCACTGGACCAGCGACAGCTACCAGGTCCAAGGCTGGCTCCTCTACCCAGCCGGCTACGATCCGGCGTCCTTCCCGAACAAGAAATATGGCCTGATCGTCATGGTCCACGGCGGCCCGTCCTCCGCCGTCACGCCGCGCTGGCCGCGCTCCGGCTTCGGTGCCGCGCCGCTGGCTGCCTCGGGCTATTTTGTGCTCGAGCCCAACCCGCGCGGGTCCTACGGGGAAGGCGAAGCGTTCACCGCTGCCAATCGCAGGGATTTCGGCTACGGCGACCTCCGCGACATCCTTGCCGGCGTCGACGCGGTCGAAAAGCAGATCCCGGCCATTGACGACCGCCGCCTGGGCCTCACCGGCTGGAGCTACGGCGGCTTCATGACCATGTTCGGCGTGACGCAAACGCATCGTTTCCGCGCCGCGGTCGCCGGCGCCGGTATCTCTGACTGGCTGTCTTACTACGGCGAAAACTCAATCGACCAGTGGATGACGCCGTTTTTCGGCGCGACTGTCTACAAAGACCCGGCGGTCTATGCGAAGAGTTCCGCAATCAACTACATCGACCGGGTGCAGACCCCGACATTGGTCGTCGTCGGCGACCGCGACGGCGAGTGCCCGGCACCGCAAAGCTTCGAGTTCTGGCATGCGCTGAAGGCCGAAAATGTGCCCACGAGTCTGGTCGTGTACCCGAACGAGGGCCACGGCTTTGTCGACCCCGAGCACCAGCGCGACCTGATCGATCGCTCGATTCGCTGGTTTAATCAGTACCTGCAGTAAGCTCGCCATTGCACCCAAAGGCCAATTGTAGTAATGTTTCTACAGCACGCGATGTATGCTTCACGATGAACATCACGACCCTATCCACCCGTGATTTCAACCAGGATGTGAGCCGGGCCAAGAAGGCCGCAGGCCATGGTCCGGTGTTTGTGACCGACCGTGGCAAGCCTGCGCACGTGCTCCTGAGTATGGAGCAGTACCGGCAGTTGACTGTAGCCCCGCGTAACCTCGCGGACTCGCTTGCCATGCCGGGTATTGAGGACCTTGTCTTCGATCCGCCCCGGATGAACTTCAAGAGCCGTGAAGCTGATCTCACCTGATGTTTGTTCTCGATACGAATGTAGTTTCAGAGCTGCGCAAGGTGCGGTCCGGCAAAGCTGACCCTTGTGTTGCCAGGTGGGTAAAGACGGTGGATGCGGCAAGCTGTTACCTGTCCGCGATCACCATTCTTGAGATCGAAACCGGCGTTCTTCAGATGGAACGCCGGGATCCGCCGCAAGGCACATTGTTGCGAGCCTGGATGGACGGTCATGTGCTGCGGGAGTTCAGCGGACGCATTCTGCCAGTGGATGCCGCCGTAGCCCGGCAACGCGCACGCTTCCATGTTCCTCAATCTCAGGCTGAACGCGATGCCTTGATCGCCGCCACCGCGATGGTACACAGCATGACAGTGGTGACGCGCAACATTGCTGACTTCCAGCCGACCGGTGTTGGATTGCTTAATCCCTGGCTTCCGTAGGGAGCAGGCAGAAGAAAACAGGAAAGCAATCTCCTTACACCCCCTGGCTCTTCTACCCCTTTGGCTACAGGATTATCGAAACCTGCTTCCAGCGTTCCAGCTCCCTGCCTTGCCTCTGCTGTAAACTTTTATGGCGACCGCTCTTCTCCCGAATGATGTGAGCTGAGAATCGAGTGGCAACCGTCTGTGCACCATTTCCGGCAGGCGGGGAGGTTTCATGCAGCGGTTTTTCACCCTGGTAGCTTTGCTACTCTTTGCGCTTCCGCTCGGGCTTTCCACTACGGGCTGTGTCACCAACGTCGCCGGCTACTGCAACAACGCGGGCTACGGCATCAAGAAGACCGACATCTACAGAGTCACCATTCCGGTCGCGCAGGCTGATACCGGCATCTCGCTCGCCTACGGCCAGTTCACCCAGATTCCTGCGCCGGTCGTGACCAGCTGCACGCAGTCCGTACTGAGCACCGGTGCGCCGACCTATGGCAGCGGCAATGTGCAGTTCGCGGATGTGAGCCCGTCTGGTTCGCTCTGCGCCGGTACATGGAATCGCCTCAGCCCCGGCAGCATCCCGGACTTCAGCATCTGCACCCCGCCTAGCGGCCCCATGGTCACCACCGTGACGGCGAGCGTGGGCGGGGTGACCAGCAATCCGGTGCAGGTGTTTATTCACCCGCCTGTGTCCTCGATCTCGATCAATCTGCCCCCAGCACAGCAAACCTGCTACTCCTACAACACCCCAGGCCCAACTCTCGCCTCGTACACCTCTGTATTCGGCCTGGATGGCGCACCTATCTATACAGGTTTGAACGGGTCGCAGAATTATGTCGGCACCATCACATATGTGCCGCAAACGCCGGCCATCGTAACCATCGACAACACGCCCGTGCTTGCGCAGAATGGCACCTCGTTCCAGAACAGCGGCACCACCACTGCCAACCAGCCTGGTGGGACGGTCATCACCGCGACCCTCTCGGGCACCAGCCTCAACTCCGTTGGCACCAGCTCCGCGGCCGGTTACTTCTTTACCTGCCCGCCCAAAAGCATCGCAATCTCCATCCCACCCAGCACCGGCCAGCCTGCCAACAATGGGACCGTCACCATCACGGCCGGCAATCCGCAAACCATCACATCTGTCATTACCGACACCAAGGGCAAGCCGATCTCGCCCGCTTCCGGCTCCGGCCCGGACTTCACCTCGACCTTCCCCCAGCAGGTCGCGGTCTCCACTGCCGGCCTGGTTACGACCAGCTTTCCCGGCACTGCCACCATCACCGGCATCTGCCAGCCGGGCAGTTCGAGCTCCAGCTCAACCACCACCACGACCGCAGCCTCCACCAGCAACGCAACCGGGCTCAGCTGCAACCCAACCCCGCTCAATCAACTGGGCGCTTACGGCACCGGCCTGCCCATTGTCAGCAATCCGCTCACGGTCATTGCAACCGGTATCAACAGCCAGTTGCTTTGGGCCGCCTCGCCCCAGTCCCAGCGGTTTACCCCATTTGACCTGAGCCTTGGCGCGGCCGGTACTCCGGTGCTGCTGCCGTACCCGCCCAACTCCATGGTGCTTGACCCCACCGGCTCCAGCCTCTACTTCGGCTCGTACCGCGAGCTGATGATCTACAGTGCTGCCACCAACACCGCGACCGTACAGGACACCTCGGTGCCCGGCGTCGTGCTCGCCGTCTCACCGTCGGACAACCAGATCGTCATCGCCGACCAGCTTCGCCAGGTCATCTATCTGTACACGCCGGCGGCGCCCTCCACCACAGCCTCCGGGCAGTCAGGAACCTCCTCGGCATCCGTCATTAGCACAGGCGGCCTCGCCACCCATGCGGTCTATGCGCCCGACGGCAAAAACGTGTACATCACCGGGCCTGACACACTGTATGTACATAACATCGCCACCGGCTGGAGCAAGTACCCGCTCACCAGCGCCAACCCCACCACCAGCTGCGCGCTCGACAACACCGGCGCGACCCCGTTCTGCTCGCCTGACGTGGCCATCACTGTGCCTTCCGTTGCGGTCTTCCTCAGCGGCAACCCGGTTACCGCACGTTCCTTCTGCCCGGACATCACCACCAACCCGGCCACCTACAACCCGCTGGCGGCAACCGTGGCCGGCGACAACGCCGACCACCTTGCGTCCACCTTCGACGGCGCGCACCTCCTCGGCGCCAACCGAACGCAGCTGTTCGATATCGAGCACGCGCCGACAACCGACGCTTCCCGCCTCATCGCGCCGATCGGCCCCTGCCCGGGGATCTCGACACCGGCAGGCCCGCTCGCAATCGACACAACCCTGCAGCAGTTGGCTCTGACCGGTATCACACCCACGCAGATCAACCAGGTGCTCTCGTCGCCCGACTCCTCCAAGGCGTTCATCACCTACGCGGCTGCCAACGGGTCCGGGCTGCTGCCCCTCTACACGCCCTCCACCCTGGCCGGCGCAATTGGCACGCTCAGCAATGTACAGCTGGCGGCCGGTGCACTTGCGCCGCTCGCGGGCGTATTCAGCCAGGATTCGGCAAACTTCTTCGTCAGCACTACCGGCGATAACCTGATCCACGAGGTCAGTACCAAGACGCTGACCGATACGCTGCGGTTAAACCCGGAGTTGACCGACGGTGCCGGCAAGCCCGTTCCGGCACAATTTCTGGCTACCAAGCCCCGTCCCACAACCTAGCCACTCTGTTGTTCGCTCACGCAACAGGCCCGCTTCGGCGGGCCTGTTCTTTTTGCCGGAAAGCCAACGGTCCAGCTATCGCCCTGCATCAGAGCTTAGGAGAAGACAAGGCGAAAGTGCAGAGGGAGCAAACTGATGGAAGAGTTGAAGAAAAACGGAATGATGGCGCACTTGATTGAGTCACTGGAAGCCGGCAAGGACATCGGCCACTACGGCCGGCTTACCTTCGCCATGGTGGCGCGCCACTTCTTGGACGAGGATGAGCTGCTGGCCATGCTCACCAAGGACAAAGATGCTTCCGAGGAGAAGGCCAGCCTGCTGATCCGGCAGGTGGAAGGCAAGGACTACAACCCGCCCAAGCGGGAGCGCATTCTGGCCTGGCAAAAGGAGCAGGAGTTCCCCATCATTCCAAACCCGGAGGACCCCGACTCCGGCAACGTCTACAAGGACCTGAACTTCCCGGATCACGTCTATGAGCATATCCAGCACTATGTGGAACAAAAGGCTGAAAGTAGCTCCTGACGCTCGCCCAGAGCACGACAGTACTCTGGGCCGCGGCGAAAGCGCGAGCTACACTGCGGCGATATGGCGCTCCTTTCCTCGGCACACAGAGCCGCCGCCTGGCAGACTTTGCTTGCGCTCATGGATCGAGTTCCAATGCGGCGCGCCGGCCCAAGCGGATCGGCGCACCTCGCGGTTGGCCGCGAGGGCGAAGAAGCCGCGCTGTTCTATCTTCGGCGGCTCGGCTACACAGTCGTCGCCCGGGACTGGCGCTCCGGACGCGCGCCGGGCGACATCGACCTGGTTGCCTGGGAAGGAGACACACTCTGCTTTGTGGAAGTGAAAACACGATCCAGCCGCACCATGGCAGCCGCGGAAGCAGCGATCGATGAACACAAACGCCGGACACTTCGGCGGCTTGCCCGGCACTACCTCCGCCAGCTGCCGGATGGAACAAGCACACGCTTTGACGTGGTCTCTCTGTATATAAGCCCCGGCGTCCCGGCGCGCAAAGGCGCTTTCGAGCTTTTCCGGAACGCCTTTGGCTGGGAGGAGCATCGCTGATTCGAAACAACCGAGCTGGTGTTAAGCCCAATCGCCCATCGTCTAGTTCGAAAAGGGCCATCCTGAGCGTAGGCGGGGTTTCCGGCGAGCGCTTCTGCTCGCTGGGTGCAAGCAAAGGACCTGCTTTCATCCGGGTAGCAGCGTAAACGCCCAACCCACTACCCGTGCGCGTCCTGCCACTCCTCATACCAGGCCATCTGAATCGCTTCCAGCTTGCCCTCGGTCGACTTCGCCGGATCGTCCGAAAACCCTGTCAGCCCGGTCACATACCCGTGCAGCTCAGTGAAGCGAACCTTTAATGGATCCTGGTCCGGATACTTTTCCTGCAGCTGAATGCCGATTTCCTCGGCATCGGCCCATGTGATCTCCTGCGGCATATCAGTCTCCTACTTGCTCTCAACAGCGGCGGGCGTCCCAAGGCTGAGCGGTTTGCCCTCCGACACGTAGTTCTTATTCCAGCTCGGGATTTCGACCGTGTAGCTGCCCGGCCGCTCGATCACCGCCTGGCAGCCCAGCCGCGAGTTGAGCTGCAGACCCGGAGCCTTCTCCATGCGATCCATCTCATCCTCGGTAGCCTCATTCAGGCCGCTCTCGCCCTGCTTTACGTGGATGTGGCAGGTGGTACAGGCGCACACCCCGCCACAGGCGTGATCGAGAAAGATACCGTAATTCTCCGCGACATCCAGAAACGACATCGGCAGACCGTGGTGATCCCACGGCAGCGTGCCAAATGCAAACTCCACGGTTCTGCCTTCCGGTTGAAACGTGACGCGCACCATATTGTCAGCCGGTGGCTGCGTCAGATCGAACTCCGTTTCCCGTTGCGCGTCCACGGCATGACTTTCGTTTAAGCTCACTGCGCCTTCTCCCGCCTGAGGGTCTCGATCTCTCGCAAAGCGCCCTCGGCGAGCCGGGATTTCTCATCCAGTTTGAGATTTACCTCAGCAAGCTGGATGCGGAGCAAAAGCTTTTCCTCAGAGTTCTTGATCTCGCGCAGCAGCCTCGCTTCCAGCTCGCGCTGACCATCCAGGATTTCCTTTTGCCCATCGGAAAGCGACTGCAAGCGCACCTTCACTTCACCGAGCTCCGGTGCCAGAAAATCCTGCAGCGCCTTCCGCACATCGCCGACAATCGACAGCTTCTCGCTCATGCCCGTATCCTACCTGATCTCTGCCTTGGCAAATGGGTGCGGCGCTGTCGGGCCCTCACCCAGCTTCTCGCCCGCGGATGCCATGGTTTCTCCGCCTAATGCAGCCACCATCGTCTGATCCATCATCAGCTCGGCAAGCCGCCGCGTCGCACGGTCGAGCGCATCGATCGAGCCGCGGATCGCCGCGCGGTCGCCCGCTTCCTTCAGGATAGATAGCTCATCGATAAGCGACCTGATTTCTGTCTGCTCCTCAAAGTTCAGTAGCCTCCACGAGGGATGAGTGCGGGCTTTCTCAACCTTCGCGAGAATGTCATCCGCCTCGACCCGCGCCTCAATCAACTGCCGCTGCTCAAAATCCGCCTCCGCGTTGTCGAACGAATCGAGAATCATCGTCTCAACCTGTTCATCGGTCAGCCCATAGGTCGGCTTCACCTCAATCTCGGCTTCCTTGCCCGAGCGCTGCTCGCGCGCCGAAACGTGAAGAATCCCGTTCGCATCGATCAGGAACCGGACCTCGATCCGCGGCAGCCCGGCCGACATCGGCGGAATCCCTTTCAGGTCGAAGCGCGCCAGCGACCGGCAGTCCTTCGCAAGCTCGCGCTCGCCCTGCACCACGTGGATCGCCACATTCAGCTGCCCGTCGACACCGGTCGTAAAGTGCTCGGTTTCGCTTGCCGGAATGGTCGAGTTGCGCTGGATGATCTTCGCGACCACGCCGCCCAGCGCCTCAATGCCGAGCGACAACGGGGTCACGTCAAGCAGCAGCATGTCCGCGGTCACAGCCGAGCTTCCGCCCAGGATCGACGCCTGCACCGCTGCCCCCAATGCCACCACCTCATCCGGGTTCAACTCTGTGTGCAGTACGCGCCCTCGCACCTCGAGAGCAAACAGCTCCGCCACTCTGCGTTGCACCAGAGGAATGCGCGTGGATCCGCCGACCATCACAACTTCGTCGATCTCCTCCGGCGTCAGCTTCGCGTCCACAAGCGCCTGCCGCACTGGTGCAAGCGTCCGCTCCACCGTCGGCGCAATCAGCTCGTCGAACTGCGCGCGCGTTAAGACGCGGGCGTACTTCTCATTTCCGACCTCTTGGCCCGGCAGATCGACGACGATCCTGGTCTCCTCCTGAGACGACAAGGCGATCTTCGCATCCGTCACAGCCTTGCGCACAGATTGCAAAGCTTCCAGGTTTGCGCGCAGGTTGAGACCGGTTGAGCCGGCGATATCATCGAGCGCAATCGCCAGCAGCAAGTTGTCAATGTCATCGCCGCCCAGGTGCGTATCGCCGCCGGTCGCGACTACCTCGAAAATCCCATCCTGCAATCGCAGGATCGAGATATCAAAGGTCCCGCCGCCAAAGTCATATACGGCAATCAGGCCTTCCTTGCGCCGGTCGAGCCCGTAGGCCAGCGCGGCCGCGGTCGGCTCGTTCACAAGCCGCAGCACGTCCAGCCCGGCCATCCGCCCGGCATCCTTGGTCGCCTGCCGCTGCGCATCGTTGAAGTACGCAGGCACCGTCACGACCGCCTTGGTCACCGGCGCGCCAAAGTACCGCTCTGCATTGCGCTTCAGCTGCCGCAGCACCTGCGCCGCGATCTCGGGCGGCGTGTACTCGTGTTCGCCGACCGCCAGTCGAATCACCTCGCCCGGCGCCATGTCGGCCGCAAGCCGAAACGGAAAGAGCCTTAGCTCCTCCTGCACATCTTCCAGCCCGCGCCCCATCAGCCGTTTGGCCGAGTCCACGACCCGGTCCGCCGACTCGGCCAGGTAGCGGTGCGCCGGATAGCCGACGACCACGCGCTTGTCTCCGACCTGTCCTGAACCGGCCGGGAACGCCACGACCGAGGGAACCAGGTTGGTGCCGTCCTCGCCCGGAATCACCACCGGCTGCTCACCTTGCATAAACGCGACCAGCGAGTTGGTTGTGCCTAGATCGATGCCGACGACTCGATCGCCGAGCTCGCTGCCTGATGCTTGCTTGCCGGAGGCGGTACCACCGATCTGCAGCAAATTTGGTTCTTCCATTGCCATTCTCTTCCTAGCTTCCCAGCGCTTCGCCCACGTCGCGGATCAGGTTGCGTACGTATCGCCTCTTGTCGAGGAGCGCCGCCATATTTCTCTTTATGAGAACTTGCCCGCTTCCGTCCTCTACATCCACCTGGCCGTCCCACAACTGCCAGTTGCGTCGAATCTCCTGCTCAATCGCTGTAAGCGTTGCGGTAAACTCTGCCCGCGCCTTCTCCAGATCGGCCCGCAACTGCACGTCTTCCTCGCCCGCCTGCGCGTTCACGCGCATCTCTTCGAGCTGCATATTCAGCTCGAAGACCTCCTCCAGCAACTCCGCGGGCGGCTTCGCGGTCGAGCGTTCATCCACCAGCGTTACGCCCTCCACGCGCAGCAGGTGCGCCGTGCGCGCGATCGGGTCTTTCAGCGCGCGATAGGCGTCGTTCAAGAGCGAGGTCTGCTCCAGCGACCACTGCTGCTTCTCGGGCGTGGCGCGGGCAAAGCGGTCCGGGTGTACCTCGCGGCTCTTGCGATAGAACGTGCGCTCGAGCGCTTTCTCATCGAGCGCGAGCTTGCGCGGCAGCTCAAACACAGAAAAATAATCCGCGCCGGCGGGCGCGGATGCGGAGGCTTGCACTGTCTTCTGTTCAGGCATAGGAAAAACTCATGCGGAGAACGATGAGCCGCAGCCGCACGACTTGGTCGAGTGCGGGTTGATGAAGTTGAAGCCCTGCCGCATGAGTGTTTCCTCATAGTCGAGCACCATGCCGTGCAGGTAGAGAAACGACTTCGGATCAACAAAAATGCGCACACCCGAGAACTCATACACACGGTCACGCTCTCGGGGCTGCGAGTCAAAGCGGATGTTGTAGCTCAACCCCGAGCAGCCGCCCCCCTGGATGCCGAGCCGCAAACCGCCCTGCTCCGGCGAGACACCTTCCTTCGCCATCGCGACGCGAATGCGATTGAGCGCACGCTCGGTCACCTGCACGCCCTTCTGGGTTGCTGGGAGGTTGTCGGGTTGGAGAACCGCCGGGAGTGTGCTCATGCTCGCTTTCCGCTCTGGAACTACGCTGGTGCCTGCCTGGGTTTTGGTCCTGCTTCAGACTGCTTCAACCGGCTCTTAAGTTCTTCTATTCTGCGATGAGCAATAGCCAGGTCCACTGCCATAAGGAACTCGCGCTTCAAATCTTCCATGCGGTCGAGCAGAGCATGCTGCCGCTCCGCCGCTAGCTTCTCCGAGGACTGCAGACGGTCAGCCGTAAAGTTCTCTGAGGCCGGCTGGCGTTCCTGCGCCAGCCTTTCCACCTCAGCGAATGATTTCTCCAGGCCTGCCACCAGATTGTCCAGCCGCTGATTGATGCCGCGCAGCTCCGGTGCGACAAAATCCTGCAGTAGCTTGCGCGCGTCTTTGACAAAGCTCATCGCCTTACTCCAGGCAGGCTTTTAGGCTGTCGCGACCGGCTGTTCCACAGCCTCATTCTCCGTGACGCCGTTCTTCGTCTTCCAGTCCCCGATCGCCGCGCGGATCGCATCCTCCGCCAGTACCGAGCAGTGAATCTTGACCGGTGGCAACGCCAGCTCCTTCACGATGTCGGTGTTCGAGATTGCCATTGCCTCGGCGATCGTCTTGCCCTTCACCCACTCGGTCGCAAGTGAGCTCGAAGCGATGGCCGAACCGCAGCCGAAGGTCTTGAACTTGGCTTCTTCGATGACCTGCGTCTCCGGGTTGACCTTGATCTGCAACCGCATCACGTCGCCGCACTCGGGCGCGCCAACCAGGCCAGTACCTACTTCGGAAGAGCTTTTATCAAGAGTGCCCACATTGCGGGGATTGCTGTAGTGATCTACGACCTTGTCGCTATATGCCATGGTGTTCTCCTCAGCTTAGTTATGTCAGTGGTGGAACGTTGACAACCGATCTTTTGCTTCCGAGCTTACGCCCTAAAGGTGAGTGTTCTATCAGGGGCCAGATTGCTGCGAAGAGCATGCCAATCATCAGGGAAGCGAAGAAATCACTCGGGCTCATACGACGATGAATGGTCAAGGTAGCGATGTTGCCCCAAGTCGTCTATGCTGCCACCGCAACTAAACAGTGCTTCACGCGCTCGACCGTCATGCATCACCCTCCTAATGCGCAGCCCACTCAATCTTCGTCAGATCAATGCCTTCCTTGACCATCTCATACAAAGGTGACAACTCGCGTAGCTTCAACACGACGTCAATCAGCTTATCGGCGACATAGTCCACTTCCGCCTCGGTGTTGAACCGTCCCAATCCGAAACGGATGGAAGAGTGCGCGACATCGTCACCGAGCCCGAGCGCCTTCAACACATAGGATGGCTCAAGCGTCGCCGAGGTGCAGGCCGAACCGCTTGAAACTGCGATATCGTTGATCCCCATCAGGAGCGACTCGCCCTCAACGTACACGAAGCTCATGTTCAGGTTGCCCGGCAGGCGGCGGCCCGGCTCCATCGTCCCATTGATGTGCACGTAATCGAGCGCCCCTTCAAGCTTCTGCTGCAGGCGCGTGCGCAACGCGAGCTGCCGCTCGCCCTCGGCCGCCATCTCCTGCCCGGCGATCTCAGCCGCCTTGCCCATGCCCACGATGCCCGGCACGTTCAAGGTACCCGAGCGCATGCCGCGCTCGTGGCCGCCCCCGTTGATCTGCTCCGAAATCTGCACCCGCGGGTTGCGCCGGCGCACGTACAGCGCGCCTACACCCTTCGGCCCGTAAACCTTGTGCGCGGTAAACGACATTACGTCCACGTTGTCCGCAATCACGTTCACCGGAATCTTGCCGAAGACCTGCACGCCGTCGGTGTGCAGGATGATGCCGCGCTCATGGCACAGCGCGCCGATCTCGCGGATGGGCTGCACCACGCCGATCTCGTTATTGGCCCACATGATCGAGACCAAAATCGTCGTGTCAGTCATCGCGGCCTTCAGCTTTTCTAGATCGACCAGACCGTCTGCTTCCACCGGCAGGTACGTCACTCGGTAGCCGGACTTCTCCATGCGCTTGCACGTGTCAAGCACCGCTTTGTGCTCGGTCACCTGCGTAATGATGTGGTTGCCGCGCTCGCGATACATCTCGGCAATACCCTTGATCGCCAGGTTGTTCGACTCAGTCGCGCCGGAGGTGAAGATGATCTCCTTCGCGGTCGCGCCGATCAGCTTCGCGATCTGCTCGCGCGCGTGCTCGACGCCCTGCTCGGCCTCCCAGCCGAAGCCGTGGTTGCGGCTGGCCGCGTTGCCGAACTTGCCGGTAAAGTACGGCACCATCACCTCGAGCACCCGAGGATCCATCGGCGTCGTCGCGTGGTTGTCCATATAGATCGGCAGCTTGACGCCGTGGGGACCCACGCCCGCCTCGCCGGTCACCGCGGGAACAATCTGGTCGCCTTCCGGCGCGTTCAGCGGCGGGTTCTCCTGCATCTGCGTTGCTGTACTCATCGGTAGAGCTCTCCCGGGAACCAAAAATGTCGTAACAGACCTGCACGCCTCAGAGCGCGCCTTTACATCTGAATCGAGATCAACGAACTGCCGCCGCTCACGGCACTGTGCGCATTCTGCTCTACCAGGTCGCCGATGCGGATCCCCTTGAGCAGGTCCGTAATAGATTCATTTACACGCGCCATCGGTTCTTTGATGGTGCAGCTTGCCGTCAGGTCGCAGGGACGCTGCCCTATGGTGCAAGCGGTAAAAAACTGCGGGCCATCCACTGCCAGAATGACCTCAAACACCGTAATGCTCGCTGCGTCTCGCTGCAGCGCATAGCCGCCGTTCATCCCGGCGGTGGAGCGCACCAGGCCAACCTTGGCCAATCGCTGCAGGATCTTGGCCAGCAGCTGCGCGGGAATGTGGTACGCCTCGGCAATATCTTTCGCGCTCAGCGCCGGCGTTTGCGGGTGCTCAGCCAGATATTTGAGCGCCATCAGCCCATAATCCGCCTTTTTTGTGAGCCTCAGCATTGTTCCCAGTATAGGTCCGACCAGGGGCGCCCGCAATGGCGAACGGCCCTTCTTCGATAATAATTATCCGGGCCGCCCATCCCCACATCCAACATGCATTCCTCCGGCTCTGCCATTTCGCCGCCGTCGCGACCTCGCCGTCATGATTGACTCATGTGAAAAGTCGTTCCTGTCACCCACGTAGCTTGCGCTCCGCCCTTGGACACGGGCCGACTCGGCGCTACAATTGCGGCAATCGGGCTCGCCGACCCGACACCCTATACCCATGCAAACGCCCTGCAAACACCCCGCCGTGCGCGTCGTTTCCCGCCAGGAAGACGCAGAGTTCGTGGAATGCCTGCAATGCGGAGAAGTTTTCGACTCCGACGAGTTTCGGGATATGGAGATCGAGGAGAAAACCGGCCAGACTGCCGGGCCGGAAGACATGGAACTGGACTAACCACGAACGGGGGCGACGTGGACCAGAGCGCGTCAGTCCACCAGCTCCGGGATCTCCGGGTCGGCCATGCTGAGCCTCCAGGCCATCTTGATCGCGTAGTCAAAGCCCGAGATGCACGCGAGCGCTCCCGTGCCGATCAGCGACCAGTGCCGTACTGCCGCGAGCAGCGCCCCCGGGGTGAACTGCGACAGCAGCACCGCCACCACGGCAACGATCTGCACCAGGGTGTTGGCTTTGCCAAAGATGCTCGGCCGAAAATTGCGCAGCCCGAGCGCGGCAAACAGCAACGCGCCCACCACCAGGATGCCCAGGTCGCGGGCAAACACCAACAGTGTGACCCGCCGCGAGACCAGCCCCACATGGTGCAGCGTTAAAAAAAGCGAAGACAACAGCAGCTTATCGGCGACCGGGTCCAAATACTGCCCCAAACGGGTACGCTGGCGCAGCCAGCGTGCCAGCAGGCCATCCAGCCCGTCTGAAATGCCGGCGACCACCAGCAACCCGAAGGCCAGCCGGAACCGGCCCTCCAGCACCGCCAGCAACAGAAACGGCACCAGGCACAGGCGGAACAGCGTGAGTTGGTTGGGTGCTGCGCGAAGCTGACTCATGGGGTCGTTCGTTCCTGTCGCCGCAGGGTTTCACCCCCTGTAGTGCACTCACCGTGGTGCGCTCGCCGGGCAGAGCGGGACCATGCGTGATCCTATCCCACCCCTGCTACGCTCGGAAGCTTGCCCAACGGCAGAGCGGGCGCTTGACACCCTCCATACGCCTCTTTAGCGTTGGGAAGACAACCTGCCACAGCCATTCGCGGGGCATCTTCAAGGCACGATGCGCGCGGGCTCTATTCCCTAATACCAGACACACTCCGCTTTCAGGTAGGCAGGCCCGCCACGCGAAACCTTAGCGATGGCGGGCTTTTTTCTTTGCATCCCATACGCGGGCAAACGCAGTGAGGAACCCGGATGACGAACGCAGCAATCAACTTCAACAAAATGGACGGGCTTGTCCCGGGCATCGTGCAGGACGCCCGCTCGGGCGAGGTGCTGATGGTGGGCTTCCTGAATGAGGAAAGCTACTGCCGCACCGAGGCGACCGGCTACGTGTGCTTCTGGAGCCGCACCCGCGGCACGCTCTGGACCAAGGGCGAAACCAGCGGCAACCGGCTGCGCGTGCTTTCGGCCGCGACCGACTGCGACCAGGACACGCTCCTGTTCCGTGTGGAGGTCTAAGGTGAAGCCCTAGACTTTCACAATCGCACGGTGAGCTGCTTTACGCGCCCGCTCGCGCTCGGGCAAGCCGCCGGAAGCAGCGCGGCGGGAGCGGTCGGGGCAGAAGCCCCGGCTTTTACAACTGTGCTTGCAACGACAGGAGCACGCTGAGCATGGCTGCCCACACCCTGCGCCTCGGCATCCCCAAGGGCTCGCTCCAGGACGCGACCATCGACCTGTTCGCGAAAGCCGGCTGGAAAATCTACGCCAACGGCCGCTCGTACTTTCCGCAGATCGACGACCCGGAGATCGAGTGCATGCTGATCCGCGCGCAGGAGATGGCGCGCTACGTCCACTCAGGCGTGCTCGACGCCGGGCTGACGGGCATCGACTGGGTCGTCGAAAGCAAGCTGCCGGTCGAGAGCGCCTGCTCGCTGGTCTACGCGAAGCAAAGCCGCCAGAGGGTCAAGTGGGTGCTGGCCGTGCCCGAGGACTCGCCCTGGCAGCGCGCGGAGGACCTGGCCGGCAAGACCATCGCGACCGAGCTGGTCGAGGTGACCAAAGACTACTTCGCCCGGAAAAATGTCCCGGTCACGGTCGAGTTCTCCTGGGGCGCGACCGAGGTGAAGCCGCCCATGCTCGCCGACGCGATCGTCGAGATCACGGAAACCGGCTCAAGCCTGCGCGCCAATCGCCTGCGCATCCTTGACGTCGTCATGGAGTCCGAAACTCACCTGATCGTGAATGCTTCTTCGTATCAAGACCCGTGGAAGCACGCAAAAATCGGCACACTCGCGCTGATGCTCGGCGGCGCGATCGCCGCGCAGGGCCAGGTCGGCCTGCTGCTCAACGTGCCCGACGATCGCCTCGCCGCGGTGCTCGCGGTGCTGCCCGCACGCAACTCGCCCACGGTCTCGCCGCTCTCGAACGGCGGCTGGTCCGCGATCAACACCATCCTGGACGAGGGCGTGGTGCGCGACGTCATCCCGAAGCTGAAGCAGGCCGGGGCCACCGGCATTGTTGAATATCCGCTCAACAAAGTTGTGCTGTGACGCTTGCCCACACCGGAATATTCGGGCTTGTACATCGGAGTCAACGGACCTGCTGAGCCAACTGCCCTCCTGAGCCGGCGCATACAGTCTTCCGTATCGCCGAGAAAGGGTCATCCTGAGCGAAGGGGGTCCCCGGCGAGCTTGCTCGCTGGGGTGCAAGCGAAGGATCTGCTTTCTCCTTGCCCATCCACTCACACTGCTGCTTCATCTAACAAGTGCCGTCAGCCGATCCCGCCGGCAGCCACACAGCCCGAGGTAGTCCCATGATGCTGACTTACCCGAAGTTCCCCGCAACCCTCGCAGCGCTCCTGTGCGCCGGCCTCGCGGCCTTGCCGGCGCGCGCCGCCGACCCAACCGTCACCACCCACGTCGTGAGTGAAGCGGGCGCGCAGCAGGTGCTCGCCGCGGCCGAGCACGAAGCCGTGCGGCTCAAGGCACCGTGCGCCATTGCCGTTGTGGATCGCAGCGGCATCCTGATGGCCTTCCTTCGCATGGACGGTGTGCGCGAAGGCAGCCCAGAGCTCGCCATCGGCAAGGCCCGTACCTCAGCCATGCTCGAGCGCCCGAGCGCTGAAACGGAAAACAACACCGATGGGGGCCGCGTTGCTTTTGTCACCTCAGGCTTTATGTCGCTGCGCGGCGGCGTGCCGCTCATGGTGAATGGGGAGTCGGTCGGCGCGATCGGGGTCGCGAGCCTCAGCAAGGAAAACGACGTCACCATCGCGGAAGCAGCCGCTGCCGCGTTCGCATCCATGCCGGCACAGCATTGACGCTTCCAGCGATCGACGCAGGATGTTAGTGGTTATAGGCTTCTGTTGCGGAGGCAGATACTGATCCGCCTCCGAAGATCAAGCAGAGAAGGAGACACAGCAATGACAAAGCTGATCAGTATTGAAGAGCACTTTGTAACTGCGGACATCCGTGCTGCGTGGGCAGCATCTCCTGTCGGACAAGAGGGTACCGGCGGGTTCGATCGAGGTGAAATCGAGGAGCGGCTCGATGACCTGGGGGAGCATCGCCTAGCGCTGATGGACGAAAGCGGGGTAGATGTCCAGGTGCTCTCCGTGACCACGCCGGCATTGCACAACCTCCAACCGGAAGAAAGCATAACGCTGGCGCGGCAAACCAACGATCTGGTCGCCGCCACGGTAGCGAAGTACCCCACCCGCTTTCAAGGCTTTGCTACGCTGCCCACTGCAGCGCCGAAAGAAGCCGCGATCGAACTTGAGCGGGCTATGACGCGCCTGGGGTTGGTGGGGACGATGCTCTGCGGTCGTACACGCGAGAAGAACCTCGATCATCCAGACTTCTTACCCATGTTTGAGACCGCCGCGAACCTCGGCGCTCCAGTGTTCATCCACCCTCAGATACCGCAACGCGCGGTCAGGGAGGTCCTCTACTCAGGTTTCAGCGACCAGATTGATACCGCATTCGCGGCGTTTGCTCTGGGGTGGCACTATGAAGCCGGTATCCAGTTCGTGCGGCTAATCCTGGCCGGTGTCTTCGATCAATTTCCCGATCTACAAATCGTCCTGGGCCACTGGGGCGAAGTAGTCCTCTTCTACCTGGAACGGCTCGGTTCACTGGCGCGTGTTGCGCATCTCGAGAGACCGGTAGCCGACTACTTTCGGCAGAACCTCTATGTGACGCCAAGCGGCATGTGGAGTCAGTCCTATCTGCAGCGCACGCTTGAACTGGTTGGACCCGAGCGCATTCTGTTCTCGACAGATTACCCCTACCAGTACCGCCCAGGCAGACCGGGTCGATCCTTCGTGGAAGAAGCAGCTCTCTCTCCGGAGGAGAAGGAGCTGTTTGCTCATGGGAACTGGGAGCGGCTGATTGCCTCGACACGCCGAAGCTGAGACGCCTCGATAGCAAAACCGCGCATCTCGCCAGTTGGAGACTGCCGACAACAAGCCGACTCCCAAAGGGCACTGATGATCCGTAGCGGCGGCGCTCAGGATTTCTATTCGATTTGGACGATCATCAACGACGGTGCTCAGGCCTACAAGGGTGTAATTCCAGCAGATCAATGGTCAGAGCCGTACATGTCAAAGGGGTATCTGGAACACGAGATTGCTGCCGGAGTCATCTTCTGGGGCGTCGAAGAAGCCGGGTTGCTCATTGGCGTCATGGGAGTGCAGCATGTCAGGGACGTCACGCTCATCCGCCACGCGTATGTTCGAGGTGGATCGCAGAAGCGCGGTATCGGCAGTCAGCTTCTCGCGCATCTCAGGACGCTTACGCATGAACCTGTGCTGATCGGCACCTGGGCCGACGCGATCTGGGCGATACGCTTCTACGAGCGTCATGGATTTCGCGTCGTCGATCAGGCAACGAAGGAGAAGCTGCTGCGCACCTACTGGACGGTGCCTCCGCGGCAAATCGAAACCTCGGTTGTTCTGGCTGATCGGCAGTGATTCGCCGGGCAAGAAGCTCTTGAGCGATGCACGGAAGCACGGAAAGCTTTCACACACGGTAAGGAGCAGTAAATGGAGATTGTTCGCACCACCGGCCTTGGCGGCCGCCGCGGCCGGGCCCGCGTGGAAGAGCTTGTCGGCCGCAGCGCCACCATCGACCGCCGCGTGCTGCCGACCGCCGAGCGCATCGTAAACGCCGTGCGCCGGGACGGCGACAAAGCCCTGCGCGCCTGGTCCGCGAAGCTCGACGGGCTCGACCCGAAAGCCTCGTTCGCGATCGATCCCGCGCAAATGCGCGCCGCCCTCGCCGAGATCCCCACCGCGATGCGCAACGCGCTTGAAACTGCGGCGCGCAACATCCGCGCCTTTGCCGAAAAGCAGCTACCCGCCGAGTGGGACTTTGAACCCGCCGAAGGGCTCTCTGTCGGCCAGCGGGTCCGCCCGCTCGACTCGGTCGGCTGCTACGTTCCAAGCGGCCGGCACCCGCTTCCGTCGACCCTGCTCATGACCGCCATTCCCGCGCAGGTCGCGGGCGTACGCCGCATCGTCGCCATCTCCCCACGGCCCGCGACCGAGGTGCTTGCCGCCGCTGCGATCCTTACCGAACAGGGCGCGGGCATGACCGAGTTCTACCGCATCGGCGGCGCGCAGGGCATTGCGGCGCTCGCCTACGGCACGCAGACGATCCCGAAAGTTGACAAGATCGTCGGCCCTGGCAATGCCTACGTCACGGCCGCGAAAAAGCTCGTCGCCTTTGACGCAAGCATCGACATGCTTGCCGGACCCACGGAAATCGTGGTGACCAGCGAAACCGGGCACCCCCGCGAGATCGCCGCCGACCTGGTCGCGCAGTCCGAGCACGACCCGGATGCCATCGCTATCTTTGTGACTACGAATGCCGAGCTTGCGCGCCGGGTGGTCGCTGAGGCTAAGCAGCAGGCGCGCGCCAACCCCATTGCCGCACTCTCGCTCGACCGCAGCGGCGTTGCCATCGTGGCCGGCTCGATCGAGGAGTCTCGCGAGATCACAAACCGGCTCGCCGGCGAACATCTGACCGTTGACTCCGCGGAAGATCTTGCATGGGTGCGCCATGCCGGCAGCGTCTTTGTCGGGCGCTGGTCGCCGCAGCCC
>CAXTMW010000030.1:6635-24835 GCA_964245455.1 uncultured Acidobacteriaceae bacterium | reverse complement strand
GCGGGTGAGCGCTTCGATGACCGCCCCGTTTGATTTGGCGAACTGGGTGCGGAGGCTCGCATCGGTTCCCTTCGTAAAAGCGGCAGGGACATCATTCTGAAAAAAGGAAATCTCACCCGGCAGCTGTTCAAGCGCAATCTCCGTGTAGATCTGCGGCGGGTTGTCCAGGTTCTTTCTTGCTTCCTCAAGCACCTTCGGCATCTGCTGTTCGCGCGCGACAAGCGAGTGCAGTCGGTCGTCCGGCGAGGCAAACTCGCGCTCCATCAGCGAAAACGCCGAGCCGGTAATCCCGCTCGAATACATGTCGGGGTTTTTTTGCCAGGGCTTGATGGTTTCAAGCGTCAGGAGCTGTGAGCGCAGGTAGTTGCGCATGATCTGCAGGTCGCTGGCCGTGGACGCATCAAGCCCGTCTACGGGCATCGCGTCGAACTTGCTCATAAAGTAGTGCAGCCCGCGGACCTCGGTATCGCGTGTGCCCTGGCTCCAGTCCTCAAGCTTCGTGTCATAGTCATGGATGCCGAGCGTGGTAGCCTGCGTGGGCTGAAACGGCATGGCTGCTGAAAAGAAGCGGTCCACTAACCCGTTGAAGGCCGCCCCTGTGTCAGCGGCGTGCACGGTGAGCGCCGGCAGTGTGAGCGCAGT
The DNA here is from genome assembly GCA_964245455.1 of uncultured Acidobacteriaceae bacterium. Classification (GTDB taxonomy): domain Bacteria; phylum Acidobacteriota; class Terriglobia; order Terriglobales; family Acidobacteriaceae; genus EB88. The sequence goes on along the minus strand of CAXTMW010000030.1, from coordinate 24,193 downwards.
GACGAGTAACAGCAGGGAACGATAGAAAGGCATGGATCCTGATCCTGTGTGGGCTCGCGTATGGAACAGCGTGGCCAGTATACCGGTAGAAATTTTTGCGGTTTCCACTGAAGTTCCTTCGAGAACCGCCGATACAAGCAACAGCAAGGGCAGCAGCAACGATCCACCCGCTCTCGCACCACTCGCGTTAAACAACGCGAGTTCACCCGAAGAGAGTCGCTCACACAATGGTCAGCCACTCTCTTCACCCTCTTGGCAAGGTCGGCTTCGCCAAACCCGGCATCGAAGGCGAACGCTGCGCGCTCCAAACCCGATGCTTTCGCTATCCCAGGATCTGCAGCGAAGAGGCTGCGGCGCTATCACAACTCCAACATCTCTTCGGCATCTGTAATCAACTCCGGTTGTGCTTCCTCGATCTCTGCTGTGCCGACGTTGTATCGCTGTGCAAGATCCGGAGCGAAGCGCCGGAGGTCGTTCCGTAATCGCAGCAGCGCTAAGTCCTTCGCCTTGGCTTCCAGCATGATGTCGGCATCAAGATGAGCGATCGCCCGCAGAAAAGGAATGGTTTCAAACGGATTGTTGTAATCGGCGTGCCCGGTCCAGATCGGCGGCTGCAACACTATTTCGATCTTCCCCGTTTTTCGATTTTTCCGCTTGATCTCGCGCATTTCCGTGCGCGCGCAGGAGTAGTGCAGCTTGGGCCGCACGCCGGCAGGCCAGGTCGCTAGCATGCGCTCAAGGGTCGGCAGCATCTCCAGCTTTTCCGGGTTCATGCACCAGAAATGCTGGTAGTCGAACACCAGCGCGACCCCGGTTTCTTCGTGGATCTTGAGCACATCTGCCGCGCTGTAGCGGATGTCGTCATTTTCCAGCACCAGGCGCCGCCGCACCGGCTCGCTCAAACGTTTCCAGGTCTTGATCCATCGCACGCAGCCGCTTTCGCGATCGCCGTAAGCGCCTCCGACATGGATCACCAGCCGCGCCTCCTGTCCGCACTCCATGCGGTCCAGGATTTCGGCCTGGGAGTCGAGGTCCCACATGCTTTTGCGCGTCAGCTCTTCGTTTTCACTGTTAAGCACGATGAACTGCGAAGGGTGAAACGACAGCCGGATGTCGGATTCGCGCGCGAGCCTGCCTACATGTGCCAGATCGCCGGCCGACTCAGCAACCATGCTATGAAACTGCGGCAGGGTCGGGTGGGTCGCATACGGCGCCATGTCCGAGCTCATGCGGTACATGGGTATGTTGTGCTTGCGAAGGTACGCGAAGATCTCGCACAGGTGCCCGAGCGACACGCGCAGGTGCGGATTTTGCTGCCAGCGGCGGGTGTCGTTACTTTTGAGCCCGGGCTGGCCCATCACCTTCACGGCAAAGCCGAGCCGCATCGCTTTCGCAGGCCAGGGAATCGCCTGCTCCGCGGCCCGCGGCGCGCACGGGAACAGCGGCTCCGCTTCCCGCCGGGCGGCGTCAGCCTCTGTCAGCTCCTTCTTGCTTGGGGGCTTCGCTTTCTTCTTCGCTGCCTTTTTAGCACCCTTCTTGGCTGGCGTTTGTGCAGGCGACGCTTGCACCGTCTTCTCCGGCGGTGCGTGCTCCGCTCCTCTTAGGCTGTGCGCGCGGGACGGACGGCCCCTGCGAGATTTACTACGAGCATTCGGGTCAGCTTCGTTCGGCATACTGTCACTGCTGAGATGCCGAGGGCGCGAGCGCGAGCTCCGGGCCGAAACCAAGGTCGGCGGCAAAATCATTCCACGCAGCTACCGGAACAGCCCCGCCGCTCGCCTGGTCATGTCCATTCCCGTAACCCTGGTCCGCCCCTGCCGGCGCGTGCTCCCGCAAAAACTGGATGACGTTGACGCCCTTGGGCCCACGCGCTGAAAAGTGCACGTATCCCGGGCGAAAGCCGAAGTTCACGCCCATCACAATCGAATCCTTGAAGCGCCCGCGCCAGGTTTGCGCCACCAGCGGATGCACCTGGCAGGGCGTATCCATGCGCAGCGCCACCAGGTCCGCGCCCAGGGTTTCGCGGTACTTGCGGCTGAACTTCGGCGCGGCTTTCTTCGCCAGGGCCAGCGCAGCCGCAACTTCTTCCTTTGCCGTTTTGAGCGAGGCGGTTTGCGGCAGCTCGCCCGTTGTGATCTGCTTTGGACTTTGCGCGATCAGCAGCGCCGCCAAAGCCTCGCTCGCGTCCGCGGACGCGGTCCGCCGCGGCGCATTCAGCAGGGCAACTGCATCGCGCATCGGCCCGGTCGGCCAAATTGTGCGCGCCTCCGCCAGTTCGCTAAACCCAGCCTTATCGCCCAGATCGCTCAGGATGCTCAGGGCCGCGAGCCACAGCAGCGGCCGGTACTGCTCGGGTGCGAGAATGCCCTGAACGCACCAGTACACCAGCAGCCCCGTAGTCGGCGCGGGCAGGGTGTCGGTCTCCGCCCCATAGCCGGTGATCAGCTCCGCCCCGGGCGGGATCCCGCCCGGCAGGTGATGGTCGATCAGCAGCGTCGGCACGCCGGGCAGCATGGGGTCGGGCCGGCTGCCCAGGTCCAGCACACACAGCGCTTCCGGCGCCCGCGCGCGCAGCCGCTCCAGCACCTCCGGGTTCCACGCCGACTCGCCTTTGCGTTTGGCCTCGATGGTGACATGCTCGTACCCGGCAAGCCGCAGGGCACGCACCAGCAGCGCGCCCGCCGGCAGGCCGTCGCAGTCCGAGTCGGTCAGGATGTGGATGCGGTTCGCCCTGCCCTGCGGCCAGCCAGCAACAAATGCCTGGAATCTTTCGGCTGCTTGCTGTTGAAAATTCATACATGCAAGAGATGCAGCGTGGAGTTGGTCTGTCCACGCATACGGAAAGGTAGATCGAGCGCGGCCAAGCTTTGATCGGCGACAGCCTATGCAGTTCGCCGTTCATCAGGGCTAGCTGCGCGACCGCGACAGCGAGTCATAGACGATGCGCGTGTTCGTCACAGATCGATCCCATGCGCGATGAGGGATTGTTTTGCGACCGACTTGCCAATCTCAAAGAGTGCTTTCACGCTTGCCACTCCGGTACTCTTTGCTATCTCTTTCGTTCGTCTCCAAATCTTGTCGTCTCGAACGGTGTCCAGAAACTCATGACCATCGAATGTCAACCGCTCTGCCCGCCAATCGTAACCATCGTAGCTACTAAGATCTTCTGCTTTAATGAACCCTGCTTCATCCAGAATCTGAATGTGGTAAGCGACTTCTTCTCTTGGGTGCCCGGCAACAGTTATCTCAATCAAGCCTATTGGGTCAGGCTTTGCTTCTATTTGCAGCAAAAGGTTTCGTACCAGATCTTTGTCCAGCTTCACGAACCCTCCACATCTACTCGAATTACAGTTGTCTCAAAGGCGACACAATGAGCCATCCAGCAGTCGGTCATCTTTGTTGCCACATATGCATCGCACGTTTCGCAATGCAGGTTTGGGCCATCGCAACCGTCCAGGCCGCAGCAGCCGCTAAGGCGTCGCGGATTAGTTGTGAGCCGAACATGCAGAAGGTCGTCCGGGTGAACGAGGTAGCTTCCCGCTCGACCTTGAAAGTAAGAGCCGTTCTCCTGCATCACGGTTCCGGGCCGCAGGAGATCTTCACCCATGGCCTCATTGCGCTCAGATAAGCTGACGGCCTGGAGTTCGGGTGAGAGCGGGGTAAGGCACTGCCGGCAGATTACACGCATTCTCACCCTTGCTTAACCTGCAAAATAATGGCGTTATTAGGTGTAAAGTCATGTCCAACTAAGTGCTGCCTAATCGAAGCCGGCGAGTCGTCTTATCGCATCATTGCCTTGGGAGCAGCTCAGTGAAAGGCGCAAATGAATCAGCACGTTGAAGAATATGCACCGACTGCAAACCCTCTGCCCAGCGGCTGCCCAATCTTATAGTTCAGCAGCCCAGTTCTCCGAACCGCGCAATCCATCAACCCGTCCCAGCACGCGATCGTTTGTCACGAGCACGGCCCCGGTCGCAACTGCGTGCGCGGCAATCATCAAATCCATGCTGCCCAGGGTGCATCCCTGCGCCGCCAGACCGGCCCGTAGTGTCCCATACGCCCGGGCTTCCGGGCGGCCCCACGGCAGCACCTGAAACCGCGCCACAAAACCCTCCATCAGAGTACGCAACGCTGTAGCCTCGGGTCTCTTCGCCAGCCCGTACAGCACTTCCGCCTCTGTCACTGCGGAGAGACACGCCACTTCACCACGCTTGAGCCCGAGCAGACGGCCGCGTGCGGCGGCCGACCTGTTCTTGGCGATGTAGCTGACCATGTTCGTATCCAGCAGATACGTCACCGTCACAGCTCGGCGCGTTCCTGCGGCAGCTCCTGCTCCCGATCCGAAGCGCTCAGGAAGTCCTCCGGCACCCCTAAGGCGTCGAGCGCCGCCAGGATCTCCGGCAGAGTTCCGGGGCTTTGCGACAGGATCACATCGCCGCTCCTCGCGTCGCGGCGGATATACACCTCGTTGCCGGGAAAGCGAAACTGCGCCGGGATGCGCACCGCCTGGCTCCGCCCGTTCATAAACACCTTTGCCTGTTCAGGATGGTTCATCGCTCACCTCCTGATATATACCGTGCTACATCCCAGTGCCGTTGTCAAGCGTATGGGTGCTCTGCCCGATGTCAGGACACCCGCGGACCCTGTCTCACGCGACAGCCGTTTGCTCCACCACCAACTCATCGAGCAGCAGCCGGATCTCGAGGATCATCTCGACCGGCTCCTTACTGGTGAGCGGGAAGCGCAGCACGCCCTGCGGCGTGAACTGCGCGCCGCGCTTCGCGTTCTTCGCGACCAGACGCATCAGGCGGCCGGGGTCAATCGCGGCCTCAGCGGCAAAGCGCATGTGCACCTCCCCGCGCTTGCGGTCCACCTGCGATACGCCGACGCGCTCGCACTCGGCGCGCAGCGCGGCGGCTTCCAGCAGGTGCTTCACGCCTTCGGGCACTGAGCCGTAGCGGTCTTCGAGCTCGATCCTCACGTCGTCGACAGCTTTCTCGCTGCCGGCCGCGGCGATGCGCTTGTAGATGCGCAGGCGCTGGTTTTCCTCGGGAATGTAGCTTTCATCGATGCGCAGCGAGATCCCCAGGTTGAGCTGCGTCGCGATGTGCACGGTCTCGCTTTCGCCCTTGATCTTTGCGACCGCTTCCTCCAGCATCCCCGAGTACATTTCAAAGCCGACCGCCTCGATATGCCCGCTCTGCTCGCCGCCGAGCATATTGCCGGCACCGCGCAGTTCCAGGTCGAGCGCGGCGATCTTGAAGCCCGCGCCCAGGTCGGAAAACTCCTTGAGCGCGGCTAGCCGGCGCCGCGCGATGTCGGTCAGCTCCTGCTCCGGCGGGATGAGCAGGTACGCGTAGGAGCGGCGGTTGGAACGGCCGACGCGCCCGCGCAGCTGGTACAGCTCCGAGAGGCCGTGGCGGTCGGCACGGTTGATGATGATCGTGTTCGCAAGCGGGATGTCGATGCCGTTCTCGATGATGGTCGTCGCGACCAGCACGTCGTACTCGTGGTCCATAAACGCCAGCACCACGCGTTCGAGCTCCGCCTCGCCCATCTGCCCGTGACCGACCACCACGCGTGCCGACGGCACCAGCTCGCGAATCTTTGAGGCGATCTCGTAGATCGACTCGACGCGGTTGTAGACGAAAAACGTCTGGCCGCCGCGCTCCATTTCAAGCTCGACCGCCGAGCGCACCAGCTTCTCGTCGAACTTCGCGACCACGGTCTGGATAGCCATGCGGTCCTTGGGCGGCGTTTCAATCACGCTCATGTCGCGCAGGCCGATCAACGACATGTGCAGCGTGCGCGGGATCGGCGTCGCCGACATCGTGAGCACATCAATCTGTGACCGTATTTGTTTCAAACGCTCTTTGTGCTTCACGCCGAACCGCTGCTCCTCGTCGACGATCAGCAGGCCGATGTCCTGAAACTTCAGGTCCTTCGCGAGGACGCGGTGTGTACCGATCAGGATGTCGATGCGGCCCGCCTCCAGGTCCTCCAGAATCTTTTTCTGCTCCTTGGGCGTGCGAAAACGCGAGATCATTTCGATCGCGACCGGGAACTGCCGAAAGCGCTTCTTGAAAGTCTCGTAGTGTTGGAACGCGAGCACGGTTGTCGGCGTCAGCACCGCAACCTGCTTCGAGTCCTGCACAGCCTTGAACGCGGCGCGCATGGCAACTTCGGTCTTGCCGTAACCGACATCGCCGCACAGCAAACGGTCCATCGGCAGCTCCGACTCCATGTCGGCCTTGATGTCGCGGATGGCCGACAGCTGGTCATCGGTCTCAGTGAAGTCAAAGGCGTCCTCGAACTCGCGCTGAAACTCGTTGTCAGGCGGGAAGACATGGCCGCGCGCGGCTTTGCGCTGCGCGTAGAGCTTCAAAAGCTCATCGGTCATGTCCTCCATGGCCTTCTTGACGCGCGCCTTGGTCTTCGCCCAGCCCTGCGAGCCGAGTTTGTTCAGGATCGGCGCAGGCCCGCCCTCGCTGGAACGGTACTTCTGGATCAAGTCGAGCCGCGTCAGCGGCACATACAACCGGGCGCCGTCCGCAAACTCAAGGATCATGAACTCGACGTTGACGCCGTCCTGCTCGATCTCGCGCAGGCCCACGTAGCGCGCGATACCGTGCTCCACGTGCACCACGTAGTCGTTGACTGTCAGGTCGCGGAAGTCCGAAACGAAGGCCGAGGTCTTCGACTTTTTGGCGACCGGCCGCGCCGCCACATCGGCATCATCGGACACGTCGTTGACGCCGATGACGACCATGCCGGAATCAGTAAGCGCAACCCCGGTCGATAGCTGCGCACGTACCAGCACCGGCGGCGTACGCTCGCCGGGGCGTACCTTTTGCGGGCGGTCGCGCTCAGCGCCCATCTCGCTCGAAGCCTGCTCCGAGCGCCAGCCGAGACGGTAGGAAATCTCGTGCTCGCCAAGCAGGTCGGCCATGCGTTCCAGCTCGCCCTGGTTGGCCGACGCGATCAGCACGCGCTGGTCGGCGCCCAGCAGAGTGCGCAGCTGCTCCACCAGCGCGATGCCGTTGCCGTGGAAGCGCTGCGTCGGCCGCGTCGAAAAGGCGATCTCCCCGAGCGTCGTGTCTTCTTCGAGCACGTCCACAATGCCCAGCTGGTCCAGGTCAAGCCCGGCATGGTTTGAGATTTGTGCGAGCAGCAGTTCCGGTTGCCGATACAAGTCTTCCGGCTGCATCAGTGAGCCGATGCCGGAGCGCTCGTGCCGCTGCTCGAGCTTGTTCCACCAGCGCTCCAGGTGGTTGCGCAGCATGCCCGGCTCTTCCACAAACAGCATCGACCGCTTCCACAGGCTCAGCAGCGTCGCATCCGCGCCAGCGACGCCGGCGAAAAACTCCCACCCGGGGAAGACCGTCACATTGCCGGAAGCAGCTGTTCGCTGCACCAGCTCGGGGTCGTCGTCATCGTCCAGATGCGAACCCGACAAACGCGCATGCACCGCGGCCAGCAGCGTTTCCGTTACCGGCGTTTCCGTCAAGGGCAGCAGCACCGCCTCGTCCAGCGGCTGCAGCGAGCGCTGCGTCTCCGGGTCAAAGCGCCGCAGGGACTCGATCTCATCGCCGAAGAACTCCAGACGCACCGGCCGCTCGGCCTCGGGCGAGTACACGTCCAGGATGCCGCCGCGGCGCGTGTACTGGCCCGGCATCTCGACCAGGTCGACCGCATCGTAGCCGACGCTTTGGAGGTGCGTCGTCAGCTCGTCTACGTCGTGCTCTTCGCCGCGGCGCAGGGTGCGCGCCAGGGCGGCATAGTAGCTTCCCTGGAACAGCTTTTGCGCCGCCGCCTCAACCGGTGCAATCACGATGGAAGCAGCGTTCGTCGCGATCTTCCACAGCGCCGCGGCACGGCTTTCCTGCACTTCAGCATGCGGCGACAGGTGCTCAAACGGCAGCACATCGGGCGCGAGCAGCTTCACGACACGCTCCGGCGCAAGCGCGCCGGTCAGCTCACACGCGGCGCGCACCGCCAGATACAGAGAGTCAGCCGCCTTGTTGTCGGCCACCAGCACAATGGCCGGCAGCTTGCCCGCACGCGCCAGAAGCGGCAGGTACAGGGCGCGCGCTGTCGCGGTCAGTCCGGAGACGCGCCTGCGCCCACGCCCCAGTGAAAGGTGGCGTGCGGCTTGTTCAAACGAGGGAGTTCGCTCCAGATCCGCCAGGAGCTCACGGACGAAGGGCAGGATCATGTGGACTTAGTTTAGCAGCGGCTGCCGGCCTGAAAGTTCACCCTCGGCGGTACTTTTATGCAAGCAGCTCCCGGTACGACGAAGTCGGCGCGACTTGCTCCTGAGAGGGTCGGCGTCTGGCGATTGCTGCGGCTCTGCGGCCCAATTTTGATTGGCGGCAAAAACATAAGGGAATCTATAGTTCCCTCATGCCTGACCAGCCAGCAAGCAGCGCATCGAGAGTCGCTCACACTTCCTTTCCACCTTCGATCTCTGGACCTTTGAGTTCCGGATTCGATACGAAACCGGCTGGAGATCTGGCAGCGTCCGGTTCTGAACCGTTCAGTCCCGCCATGCGGAGGCTGTTTACCTGCCTGCTGCTCCTGCTGCTGGCAAGCGTTACCTTTCTGCATTACCGCGAGTACAACGCGGAGCTGGATGCGCACCCCAAAACCTACTCGCTGCTGCTCCAGGGGAACGGAGCGGCTCCCGCTCAGTACCGAGTCGGCATGGTCTTCGCCGCGGAAGGATTGCACCGGCTTACCCCTGTGCCCGTTCAGGGCTTTATCGCTTTGTTCGATTTTGCCCTGGCTCTCGGGGCTGCACTTCTGGTTCAGGATCTCCTGAGCCGTATGCGCGGTTTTCGGGCAGCCTCCGCCGCTTCCCGCTGGAGCCGGTGCCTGCTGTTTCTGCTGCTGCTCAGCTTTTATTTACTATGGTCCGGCTACTATCAGCGGCCTGAAACCTTTGCCTGCACGTTCTTTGTTGCCGCGAGCGTGTATCTGCTCAGCTGGAAGCGCCCGGCGGCCGTCGTGGTGCCCTGCCTGCTCGCGCTCGCGGTGCTGCAGGGATTTGTGCGCGCAGACGTCGCATCCTGTTCCACTTCGGCCTGCTGGTGTATCTGCTCACGATCGGCGGCCGAGGCTTTCCTCTTTCACGGCCCGTTCTGCTCCTCACCAGCCTCCTTGGCACAGCGCTGCCGGCGTCCATCCTGTACGTGTTGATCCACAGGATCTTCCCCCACGCCACCTACGGCGACACCCCCGTGTTTCAGCTGATCCTCAATCTGCGGCCCACCATACTGGTTCCTTTCGCGCTTTTCATCGTTCCCACGATCTATACCTACAGGCACGCGCTGCCTCGGCTCTCGCAGCTGCCGGCACCTTTCCCTGCTTTGCTGCTCAGCGCCTTTTTCTACTTTGGCAGCTGGGCAGTTGTTGGCCGCCTGGAAGAGGTGCGCATCTTTATTCCCTTTGCGATCGCGCTGATGCCGCTCACCGTCAACTTCCTGATGGACACCGTCGACGCGGCGCTCCCGTAAGCGCGGTTCCGGTTGCTAAACTGCTCGCATGGCTGCCGCCGCTACGCTTCCGCCCGCACTCCTCGCCAAGTACGAGCCGGTCATCGGCCTTGAAGTACACGTCCAGCTGCTCACCCGTACCAAGGCGTTTTGCGGGTGTGCCAACCGGTTCGGCGCCGCGCCCAACACGCTGGTGTGCCCGGTGTGCTTGGGGCTTCCCGGCGCGCTCCCTGTGCTCAACGCACGCGCGGTCGAGTTTGCGACCCTCGCCGCCATGGCCATCAACGCCCAAATCCGGGAAACAAGCGTCTTCGCCCGCAAGAACTACTTCTACCCCGACCTGCCGAAGGGCTACCAGATCTCGCAGTTCGACAAGCCGCTAGCCGAGAATGGCTGGCTTGACATAAAAGACGAGCAAACGCCGGGAGGCACCAGGCGCATCGGCATCACGCGGCTCCATATGGAAGAGGACGCGGGCAAAAGCCTCCACGACGGCGTGCATGACTCGGCCCTCAGCACGTCGGTCGACCTGAACCGCTGCGGCACGCCCTTGATCGAGATCGTGAGCGAGCCCGACCTGCGCTCCCCCGACGAGGCCTACGAGTACCTGACGAAGCTCAAGGAGATCCTGCTGTACACCGGCGTTTCCGACTGCAACATGGAGGAAGGCTCGCTGCGCTGCGATGCAAACGTGAGTGTGCGCCCGCGCGGGCAGCAGCGGCTCGGCACCAAGGCTGAGGTCAAGAACGTCAACAGCTTCCGCTACATCCGCGCCGCGCTTGCCTACGAGATCGAGCGGCAGGTGGAACTGATCGAGTCAGGCGAGCGTGTCGTGCAGGAAACGCGGCTGTGGAACCAGGCCGAAGGCCGCACTTACTCGATGCGCTCGAAGGAGCAGGCGCACGACTATCGCTATTTCCCTGAGCCTGACCTGCCCACGCTTACGGTCGATGTCGGGCAGCAGCAGCGGATCCGCGCCACCCTGCCCGAGCTGCCGGAAGCGCGGCGGGCCCGCATGGTAAGTGAGTACGGCATTGCCGAGCAGGACGCGCACACGCTCACGGCGACGCGCGCCTTTGCCGACAGCTTTGAGTCCGCGGCGCGTGCCGCGAAGAATCCGCGGCGCGTGGCGAACCTGGTGCAAAGCGAGCTGACCTCGCGGCTCAAGGCGCGCGGCATGGAGCTCGATGCGTCACCGGTATCGATGGCGGGGCTCGCGCAGGCCGCCGATCTAGCCGAGGACAGCAAGCTGTCGAGCAAGCAGATCAAACAGCTGTTTGATCTCGCGTTTGAGAACGGAGAAGACTTTGCTGCCGTGTACGAACGCGAAAAGCCGCAGCAGATTTCAGATTCGGCCTCCATCGAGAAGCTGATCGATGAAGTCATCGCAGCGAACCCGAAGCAGGTAGAGCAGTACCGAAGCGGTAAGAAGACAGTAGCTGCCTTCTTTGTGGGGCAGGTTATGCGGCTTAGTAAGGGACAAGCCAACCCTGTGCTGCTGAACGAGCTGGTTGTAGGCAGGCTGGACAGCTAGGACACAAACGCCGCTATCTGAGAGGGTGTGTGAGAAGTTTTCCAGCAACCCAAAAGAGGCGTCATCCTGAGGAGTGAAGCGAGGAAGGACCTGCTTTCTCTGCACAATCGGCTTACAAGCAGGTCCTTCACTTCGTTCAGGATGACGCCTCTTATTGGCGCTTCTTACTTCTCACACACTCTCTGAGCACCGCTTGTGAGGCAACCTTCTACCTTCGCCTACAAAGACCCTACCTGGCTACTTCTTAACTCGCGCTAAGTACCAAATAAGCGTACCGTGAACTTACGTAGTGGATGGTCGTGGATGGCAGGACCTGTCTGTGCGCACGAAAGGTTGCCGCTCCGCCTTTCGCGGGTGAAGTATGCGCACATATGAGTTGGTCGATAGGCCTCCAGTTACGGTTCTTCGCAATCTCACCCTAGCCTCTCTGCCAAGACCGATTTACGACAAACTCTCTTCGCAGCTGCTGCACGTCGACCTTCCGCAAGGCTTTCTCCTCGTCAAACCCGAGCGTGAGATCCAGTGGATCTACTTTCTTGAGCGCGGCATGGCCTCCATGAACAGCATGGATATAGAGGGCACGCCAGTCGAGGTCGGCATTATCGGCCGGGAAGGGATTGTAGGCGTCCAGGCGCTGCTTGGGCAGCGCACGACGCAGAATATGACGGTCATGCAGGGCGCGGGCGATGGCTTCCGCGTGCGGGCTGACTACCTGCGCGACCAGTGCACCCATAACGAAGTGCTGCGTCAAGCAATGCACACCTTTGTCTATGCTCTTCTTGAGCAGACGACTCAACTTATCCTGTGCAACCGGCTGCACGACCTGGAAGCACGCCTGGCGCGCTGGCTGCTGATGTGTTCAGACTTTATGGAGGTGCCGGTACTGCACCTTACCCAGGAGTACCTGGCAGAGATGCTGGGCGTGGGCCGCCCCGCGGTAACCATCGCGGCCGGCATTTTGCAGCGGAGCGGCCTGATCGTTTACAGTCGCGGCGTGGTGGAGATCGTCAAGCGAGAACAGCTCAAGGAAGTATCTTGCGCTTGTTATGGAACCATTCTCGGCGCTTACCGCAAACTCTATCCAACTCTCTAGCATCGCCTGCGCTGCAGGCGTACATTGGACTTCTCCCCCCGCAGCAGGCTGTAAGCAGCAAGGCTTAGAAACAAAGTCCGGAGTAACAAGCCCGGACAGATGGCAGTGGCAAGTTCGGAACAATCCGTACAGCGTTCATTGCGGGTACGCGGAGGGGTCCATGGGCAAGATACTTTCAGTCGGTCTCGACACGTCTTTCCTGTTCACACGCGAGATGGTATTGCGGCAAACAGGCGCGGAGGTTTGGAGCGCCAAGGTCGAACCGGCACTTATTCTGGCGCAGAGCCAGTTTTTCGACGTGGTTCTGCTGTGTCACACCCTTCCCGATCAGGATATTCTGCACATCTCAAAGCTTTTTGACTTATTCTGGCCGGTTAGCCGGGTTCTGCTTCTCGGCGAGCGCGCTAACAGCAGTTCCGCTGGGCTGGAAGCGCCTTCTCAAATGGGGCCGCTTCCATTGGTCGAGAAAACTGTAAAGCTGCTCGCGCATACCCGCGACCGAGGCTTCAGCTCTGCCGCACTTATACCGTTCAGCAACGGCCCACACCCTGCGGCAGCCAACCTCGCGCGCAAATTCTAAAAACTTACAACCCCAGCGCCAGCTTACGGTGCAGCACTTCAAGCATCATGCCTTTCAACTGGTACTCCAGCGCGGCATCGTAGCGGTAGCCTTCATCGCGCATAAACGCATGCGCACCGTTTACCTCCAACCACTGGTAATTAACCTGGACCTCGTCCAGCCGGGCCAACACCTTGCGCCGGCCTTCCAGTGGCACATGCGGGTCCTGCCGGCCCCAGATGTGCAGCAGCTCGCCCTGGATCTCACCGGCGCGCGCAAGCGAATCGTCCTGCTTGCCGGCCCCGAGCGTGCCGGAGTGGATGTCGGTCGCGTAGAAGCACACGGCAGCGCATACCTCCGGGTTCATGGCCGCGCGGAACGCCAGGTGGCCGCCCAGGCAGATGCCGATCGCGCCCAGCCGGCCTGTGCACTGCTCCATGCCGGCCATGTGCCGCAGCAGCGAGCGTGCATCGTCGTCATAGGAGCCCAGCTCCTTGGCATATTTATCCTTGTTGCCCTGGTCTGACCCGGCCTGGTCGTAGCCGAGCACCGTGCCCGCCGGTTCCAGCTCGTGGTACACCTCGGGCACGGCTACCAGGTAGCCGTGCCCGGCGACAAAGCTCGCGAAGCGCCGGATGGGTCCGGTGAGCTGGAAGATCTCAGAGTACAGAATGACGCCGGGGTACCGGCCGGGGGACGCCGGGTGAAAGAAGTAGGTCCGCATGGGACCCGTCTGTGTTGCGACGTCTACCTGGGAGTCGTTCAGAATCATCGCTGCTCCTTTGCTATTCCTGCACCTAGCCCTGCACTACCGCGCGGCTCGCCAAGCGCGCGCAGCGCAATGTCCCTGCGATAGTACATGCCTTCAAAGCGAATCCGGTCGATGGCCGCATACGCCCGCGACAGCGCCTCAGGCAGTGTCGGCGCCTCGGCCGCAACGCTCAACACACGCCCGCCTGCCGTCCTGTAGCCGCCGTCAACCAGCGCCGTGCCGGCATGGAACACCTCAACGCCAGGCAGTGCCGCCGCCTCCGAGAGGCCGCTGATCGGAAACCCCGTCCGGTACGCGCCGGGGTAGCCGCCCGAGGCAGCAACAACGCACACCGAGGCGCCGGGCCGCCAGCGGAACTCGCTGTCGCTGAGCCGCCCTTCCACACTTGCCTCCAGCGCCTCGTATAGGTCACTTTCCAGCCGCAGCAGGATCGCCTGCGTTTCCGGGTCGCCGAAGCGTGTGTTGTATTCAAGCACCATTGGGCCCCGCGCGGTCATCATAAGGCCGACAAACAGGACGCCCACAAACGGGGTGCTCTCGGCGGCCATGCCGTCGATCGTCGGCTGCGCAATGTGGTGCACAATCCACTGCTGCATGGACACGGACAGCATGGTGTCTGTCGAGTACACGCCCATGCCGCCGGTGTTCAGTCCCAGGTCGCCCTCGCCAATGCGTTTATGATCCTGCGCGGGCACAAACGGGGCCACATGGCGGCCGTCGCTCATCAGCAGGAACGACATCTCCTCACCCTGAAGCCGCTCCTCCAGCACCACGCCTGCGACCGGGGAGCCCAGCAGTATTCCGCGAAACAGGCCTTCCAGCGCCAGCTCCGCTTCAACGCGGTCCTCGCACAGCACCACTCCCTTGCCGGCATGGAGGCCATCGGCCTTGACCACGACCGCCCCCGGAAACAGGGCAAGCGACTCCCGCGCTTCCGCAAGCGAGGCGCACACGGCATAGCTGGCCGTAGGGATCGCGTGCCGCTGCATAAATCGCTTGGAGAAAGCCTTGCTCGACTCAAGCGCGGCCGCGGCCTGCGTCGGCCCAAACACGCGGACGCCCCGGCGCTGCAGCGCGTCCACCAGGCCTAGGGCCAGCGGCACCTCCGGCCCGACGACCACCAGCGCAGGGTCTTCGATGGCCGCGACCCGCACCATGGCGTCCAGGTCGTTTGTGTCGACTGCGACACACCTTGCCAGGGCCGCAATGCCACCGTTGCCGGGCGCGCACACAATCTCGCCGACCCGCGGCGACTTGCGCAGTGCCCAGGCGAGCGCGTGCTCGCGACCACCCCCGCCGATCAGCAGTACCTTTGCTTCACTCATACCTAACCCGATCCCCGGCGCGCCTTACGCGAGCGCCAGCGGCACAGCTTCCTCCCAGCGGCCCTGCGCCTTCAGGATCAGCTCCACCACCTCGCGCGCCGTGCCGCGGCCGGCCATGCGGCGCGTTACATAATGGCTGGCAGCCTTTACCTCAGGCGCTCCATCGGCGACGCAGACCGCGAGCCCTACCCGCTGCATGATGGGGATGTCCGGCAGGTCGTCGCCCATGTACGCGACCTCCTCCGCCGCGGCGCCGGACTTCTGGAGAATCTCCTCAAAGGCCTGCGTTTTTTTCGCCTGCCCCAGGTACACGTATGTCACCTTCATCTCGCGGGCCCGTCGCTCCACCGCGGGCGACTTGCGCCCGGTGATAAAGCCGGTCTCGATGCCCATGGTGTGCGCGAGCGACAGCCCCTGTCCATCCTGCGCGTTGAAGACCTTCATCTCCGTCACCGTGCCGGTGCTTGAGGCTTGCTCCGACGTCTCTGTTGACGCGATCAGGCAGATGCCACCATCGGTGATCGTTCCGTCCACATCCATCAGGAAGACCTTGATCCTGCGTGCGCGGGCAAGCACGTCCGGGCTGGCGAGCGCTTCTATTTCAGGCATATCCCGAGTGTAACCAAGGCGGCCGGGCGCTTGTCTCCTTCTACGCACAGTCCCGGTCCAGTCTGTATCCATTCCGGGACGCAGGCGCAGACATTCCCGTTCCTGCACTGGAACTCATAGTGCGCAAGCCCGCGATCGTAGCTGCTTCACGAACCGCACCTATACTGGAGCCGTGCCCGACGTCGCCATCCCCGAGTACGTGCAGGGCAAGGCCCACCCGCGCTCGCGTTTGCGGCACGCCAAACGCATCCTGCTGCATCTCGGGCCGGCCTTTGTTGCCAGCATCGCCTACATCGACCCGGGTAACTTCGCCACCAACTTCGCTGCCGGCGCGCACTCCGGCTACCAGTTGCTCTGGGTGCTGCTCTGGTCCAACAGCATGGCGATCGTCATCCAGTATCTGTCGGCCAAACTCGGCATCGCGACCGGCAAAACGCTCCCGCAGAACTGCCGCGCCCACTTTTCGCGGCGCACCGCGGTGTTGCTCTGGCTGGCCGCGGAGGTGGCAGCGCTCGCAACAGACCTGGCCGAGTTCCTGGGCGCAGCGCTCGGCTTTTATCTCCTGTTCGGTCCCTGGTTTCTCAGCCACGGCTGGAGCCGGACCGGAACCCTTCTGTTTGCGGCGCTGGTCGCAACCGTCTTTGTCTTCGCGCTGCTTGCGCTCGAAACGCGCGGCTTTCGCAAACTTGAGCTCGCCATCATCGGCTTCGTCGCCGCGATCGGCCTCTGCTACGCGGGCGAGCTGGCCCTCGTACACCCGGCGTGGCAGCTGGCCGCATTGCACACGCTGGTGCCCGAGGTCGGCCGCCGCAGCATCTTTGACGCGGTAAGCATGCTGGGTGCCACCGTTATGCCGCACGTCGTATACCTGCACTCCGCGCTGGTGCAGCCGCGGGTGGCCGAGCAGGCCGAACGTCCGCACATCAAGGACCACCACTATCTGTCGCGGCTGCGCCTGCTCTTTTACGAAAAGGTGGACGTGCTGTTCGCGATGAATGGCGCCTGGCTGGTCAACTCAGCGATGGTGATCGTGGCAGCGAGCGCCTTTGGCACCGCCCACCAGGCGGGCGATATGTCGATCGAGGACGCCCACCGTACGCTAGGTCCCCTGCTCGGGCCGGCGTCCGCGACCATTTTTGCAATTGCCCTGCTCTGCTCCGGACTGTCGTCGTCGACGGTGGGCACCATGGCCGGGCAGGTCGTGCTCGAAGGCTTTCTGGAGATTCGCTTCTCGATTTTTCTTCGGCGGCTGCTCACGCTTGTGCCGTCCATCCTGGTGATCGCGACCGGGCTCGATGCACTCAAGATCCTCATCCTGTCACAGGTCGTGCTTTCTTTTGCGCTGCCGTTTGCGCTGGTTCCGCTGCTGATTTTGACCAGCCGGGAGTCCGTGATGGAACGCTTCTGCAACCGGCGCTGGACGCGCCGGGCCGGCTGGCTGATTGCCGGCCTCATCATCGCGCTCAACCTGCTGCTGCTGGGCCAAACGACGTTCGGAGGCTCCTAGCTCACAGCACTCGGCCCTTACCGTCGCGAGGACTGGCCCGGAGCGCCGCCGGCGGGGCGTTCCGGAGCAGCGGCCGCGTCAAGAAGCCCGCTGCGCATCGCCTTGACCATCGCCCCATCGGCGGTATCGCCGCTCAGCTCCCAGATCATCATGCCGCCCAGCCCGTGCAGCCGCACATACTTCGCCTTCGCCGCGGCCGAGGTCGGGTCATCGAAGGTCCAAAAGGTGCTGCCGTCGTAGAGCCACGGCGCGCTGGAGTGCGCATCGCGGAACAGCGACGCATAGCTCGGCATCGCCGCGATCTCCCGGTAGGGCGTATCTCCGCGCTCCCCCTGGCCGGTCATGCCGAGGCCGTGCTGCGCGCCTGCGTCGGTCACCTGCGACCAATGGTAGCCATAGAATGGGACACCCATCAGCAGCTTGGCTGCCGGCCCCCCCGCGCTCTCGTACTCGGCGACGGTGTTGTCGTTGTTGTTGCTTTCCAGGCGCAGCCCGGGTATGCCGTACAGCGGCGCCAGGATGCCGGTCATCTTCTGCCAGGGTCCGTTGTAGTCATAGTTCATAAGCCCGACCTGATCGACGTTGCCCGCGACCACCGGCCAGTCAACGCCCGGGTAGCGCCCCAGCCCCGGCGCGGCGGCGATGGTCAGCATCGGCCGCCCCCC
>CAXTMW010000030.1:2565-6625 GCA_964245455.1 uncultured Acidobacteriaceae bacterium | reverse complement strand
GCCCCCCATGCGTCGCGGCGCCATAGGCGTCCAGCTGGCGGCGAAATTCTGCGACCAGCGCCGTAAAATTCGCGCCGTCCTGCGGGCCGCTGTTTGGGTACTCCCAATCCATGTCGATGCCGGAGAACAGACCCGGCGCCTGGAGCCCCGGCGCAAGATTCCCGCGCAGAAACATGTCGATGCAGGAAGCAACAAACGCCGCGCGCTTCTCCGGCTGCGCCGCATCCGCAAAGGCGGCCGGCTTGCCTTCAAGCGAGATCAGCATACGCAGACGCGGGTACAGGCGGTGCAGCTCCTGCAGCTGGTGAAACTCGCCCCGCAGCACACCAGTGCTGGCCGGTGCGTCCGCCGGCGTGTCTGCCGACCCGTCCACGCTCGTTTCGGCCGTGTACGGGTGCTGCAGATCGGCATTCGGGTCCGCAACCGAGCAGCGGGCGTTCACAATAAATGCCTGGGAGTAGTTGATCTGCGTCAGCAGCGACGCCGTACTATTGGCCACCAGCTGCTTCGCCGACCAGGGCGGGTCAGCATAGAGGCCCCACTGCGGCAGGTAGCCGACTATCGCCGGAGATTGCGCAAGCAGAGTAGCGGGCAGGAGGAAAAGAAGCAGAGTACAACGCATATGGCTGTGAGACGTAGGCCTCCGGGTGGTGGATGCAAGTAGATTGTCGATGGCCTTGGTGTTATGTAGGCTGACACGAACTCCGTCCAGATCCTTTCCCAGCAGTCGGCCACAAGTCTGCATGGGGCTCTCTGCCGGCCTTCGTTACGAGCTGAAGTCCTCAGATTTCCCGTCGTGCAGAGATCAGCTTTATTCGTTGCACTTTGTATTGCAAAGTTTACTACTTTGCTGTACAAAGCGTAAAGAATCATGACAGACCTCAATCGAGCACTCACCGATATACGCAACATTCGTCGCCAAGTCGCGCAAACCACCGAATTTCAAGGCTACGGCCCCTTCACCCTCACCGCTACAGCTTTCGTCGCCCTGCTCGCTGGTGCCGCACAATCGCGCTGGATCTCTGCGCCCGCAACTCACCCGATTACGTATGTTGCCATTTGGCTCACCACTGGTATCTTCTGCGCGTCACTCATCGCGACTCAGATGTTTACCCGAGCCAGTCGCCTTCACGTCGGCATCGCAGATGAAATGATCCGCATGGCCGTTACGCAGTTCCTACCCGCAGGTATCGCAGGTATCATCCTGCCTTTCGTCTTACTAAACGTCACGTATAGCGCCTTCTGGATACTTCCTGGCCTATGGCAAATCATCTTCAGCCTCGGCGTCTTTGCTTCGTGCCACTGCCTGCCTCGGTCTATGCTTCTTGTAGGCGCGTGGTTCCTTATAACTGGCTTTTTGTGCCTTACTCTCGGAGACACTCGTGCTCTCGCTCCGGCCATGATGTCCTGTCCGTACGCTGTAGGTATGGCACTCGTTGCTGCCATCCACTACAGCTCAGCAAAGGAAGCTTCCCTTGACCGAGACTAAGAATGCAAAGCCTGCAGCTCCGTTCGCCTACGAAGGGCTTGATCGGGTCATCCACGAACGCGCACGACTAAGCGTTCTCACGTCCCTCATGACTCACCCGGATGGCCTAAGCTTTGTCGAACTGAAACAGCTTTGCGCTTTAACAGACGGCAATCTTGCCCGCCATCTTCAGGTACTCGAAGAGGACAGCATAGTGCGCCTTAATAAAGAAGCCGCCACTGGCCGCGCTCAAACCACAGTTCGCATCACCTCTTCAGGCCGCAAACGTTACCTCGAGTACCTCACTGTTCTCGAGCAGATCGTTCGCGACGCCGCATCCGTGAGCCACGGAGACAAGAGAAAGCACTTTCGCCGCATGATCACGCCCGTTCCTGCCTAAAGCTTACACAAACAGACCATTTTCAATAATTCATATCCCGATATTTCGTATCGCAAAGTAGCTTCGCCAGGAGAAAGCACTTGACTAACATTGCCGCGAACAAACCTGCACTTAGCATCCTCCGCTCGCGATCCGTAGGCGCTAAATTCTTCGTCATCATGCTGCTCGCTTTGCTCATGAGCATCTCGGGCTTCTTCGTAGAAGGTCTCACCACTGAACGAGCGATCAGCCACGGAATCCTGGCGGCCTCTTTAGAGAATGCTGCCGAGCAGCCGCGGACTGTTCTCGGCATCCCTCTCGCCGACTCCTATCGTTCCATACGGCGGTCTCTGCACTACATCACGCTTTTCCTCGGACTCGTTTTCCTCACTTACTTCCTCTTCGAGATCTTGACCGGTAAGAGCGTCCACCCGGCTCAATACGCTCTGGTCGGCATCGCTCAAACAATCTTCTATCTTCTTTTACTTTCTCTCGCCGAGCACTTAGGCTTCGACTTCAGCTTCCTGATTGCTGGCGCATTCACCATCGCTCTCTTTGCCCTCAATACTGAGTGGGTCTTTCGCAGCCGCAAGCTAGCCGTCCGTTCGCTCGTGGTCTTTACAGGCCTTTACAGCTTCATTTATGTGCTCCTGCGTCTTGAGGCTTATGCCTTGTTGGTCGGAGCTTTTGCCAGCTTCGCTGCTGTTGCTGCCGCTATGTACATCACGCGCAACGTCGACTGGTATGGGAGCGAGGCGCCTGCAGCCAGCTTCGCCACTGTTCCTGCTTCTTCTGACTCCAGCAGTCGTGAATGATGATGGAAATGACTGCCCGTGCTTGCAGAACACCATCCCCGCCTGCCAAAGACCGAGTCTAGAATAGAGCCGTGATGCCGCGTGCCTTCCCCCATGCGCCTTTGCTCCAGCGCTTCCGCCGTGGCCGCCACGATCGCGGCTAGGTATCCTGCTAGCACTCGTCTTTTCCCTGACACCCATCTTTGCGAGGGCCGTCTTTCTCTCCTGCGGCGGCCCTGAGGACACCCCAGCGATGAACACCAACAGCTTCCAGGCGCGCGCCACCCTCACGGTCGGCGGCAAGGACTTTGAAATCTTCCGCCTCCAGGCCCTGGCCGAGCGCGGCATCCAGCTCCCTTGCCTGCCCTACTGCCTGCGGATCTTGCTCGAAAACCTGCTGCGCCGCGAGGACGGCGTCACCGTCACCGCCGCCGACATCCACTTTCTCGCGACGTGGGACCCGGCGGCCGAGCCTTCGCGCGAGATCGCCTTTATGCCCGCACGCGTACTCATGCAGGACTTTACCGGCGTTCCCGCGATTGTGGATCTGGCCGCCATGCGCGACGCCATGAAGCTGCTCGGCGGCGACCCGGAGCGCATCAACCCGCTCCAGCCGGCCGAGCTCGTCATCGACCACTCCGTCCAGGTCGATGAGTACGGAACCGTCGGCTCCTACAACGTGAACTCGCTGCTGGAGATTGAGCGCAACCGCGAACGCTACGCGTTTCTCAAGTGGGGCCAGAGCGCGTTCCGCAACTTCTCAGCGGTCCCCCCGGGCATGGGCATCTGCCACCAGGTCAACCTGGAGTACCTGGCTCGCTGCGTCTTTACGACCGAGATGGACGGCATGCTGCGCGCCTACCCGGACACGCTCGTCGGCACGGATTCGCACACCACCATGATCAACGGCCTGGGCGTGCTGGGCTGGGGTGTCGGCGGCATTGAGGCCGAAGCCGCCATGCTTGGCCAGCCGGTTTCCATGCTCGTGCCGCAGGTGGTCGGCTTCCGCATCACGGGCTCCCTGCGGGAAGGCACCACAGCAACCGACCTGGTGCTGACCGTGACGGAGATGCTGCGCAGGCACGGCGTGGTCGGCAAGTTTGTCGAGTTCTTCGGACCCGGGCTGCCCGAGCTTTCGCTCGCCGACCGCGCCACCATCGCCAACATGGCCCCCGAGTACGGCGCAACCTGCGGCATTTTCCCGGTGGACGCGGAAACCCTGCGATACCTACGCCTGACCGGCCGGCCCGAGGAACAGGTCGCGCTCGTCGAAGCCTACTACCGGGAGCAGGGCTTGTTCCACACGCCGGAAACGCCGCAGGCGCAGTACTCCTCTACACTCGAGCTCGATCTCGCGACGGTGGAGCCCAGCGTTGCCGGGCCCAAACGCCCCCAGGATCGCGTGCTGCTCAGCGAGGC
>CAXTMW010000030.1:0-2555 GCA_964245455.1 uncultured Acidobacteriaceae bacterium | reverse complement strand
CTGCCGACACTTTTCGGCCCGAAAGGCAGCTTCGGCGAGCGGCAAGGGCAACGGTGGGAAGGCGAAGGCGGCCACGCCGCGCTGGACGGCGAGGCGGACAGCACGCTGGCCGCGCCTGAACCCGGCACCCCGCACGAGCCGGAGACAGAAGAGCTGGTGGCCGTCGGTGCCGTACAGTCTCTACCCCTGCCGACCAACGGAAGGCCCACAGAAGCCGGCGCTCAAGGCACCACGCCAAACGCACCGCAGGTGCCACCGGCCGCGCAGGCGGTTTTAGGCGGGCCTAGCCCGGCCTACTTACGCACTGTGCGGCAGCGTTTCGGCGTGGACCCGGAGCGCTACCTAGACCACGGCTCCATCGTCATCGCCGCCATCACTTCCTGCACCAACACGAGCAATCCTTCGGTGATGATCGCCGCCGGTTTGCTCGCGAAAAAAGCCGTGGAGCACGGCTTGACCATGCCGCCCTGGGTCAAGACCTCGCTTGCGCCAGGCTCGCGCGTCGTCACTGATTACTACAAGCAGTCTGGCCTGCTGCCGTACCTGGAGCGTCTGCGCTTCCACGTGATCGGCTACGGCTGCACCACCTGCATCGGCAACTCGGGCGCACTGCCGTCCGACGTTTCCGAAGCGATCGAGGAGAACGGCCTGGTCGCGGTCTCCGTGCTGAGCGGCAATCGCAACTTTGAGGGCCGCATCAACTCCGACGTCCGCGCCAACTACCTGATGTCGCCGCCGCTGGTGGTCGCCTACGCGCTGGCCGGCACCATGCGGCGCAATCTCGCGACGGAGCCGATCGGGCTCGGCCGCAACGCGCAGGAGGTGTACCTGCGCGATATCTGGCCGACGCAAGCCGAGATTGCTGAGGTGCTGAGCACGGCTCTGACCAGCGAGTCCTTCCGTCGCGAGTACGCGACCGTCACTGCCGGCGACGACCATTGGCAGCGCCTGCGGTTTGCCAAGGGCAACACCTACGGCTGGGAGCCGGACTCGACCTACATCCGCCAGGCACCGTACTTCGACGGCATGCCGCGCTTCCCGGCGCCGGTGGAAGACATCCACGGCGCGCGCGTTCTGGCGGTGCTGGGCGACTCGGTGACGACCGACCACATCTCCCCGGCGGGCTCCATCAAGGCAAGTTCGCCGGCGGGGCTTTACCTCAGGGAGCACGGTGTTAAGCCGTCCGACTTCAACTCGTATGGCTCGCGCCGCGGCAACCACGAGGTCATGGTGCGGGGCACGTTTGCCAATGTGCGGCTCAAGAACAGGCTTGCGCCGGGCACCGAAGGCGGCGTCACCCGCCTGCTGCCGGAGGGCACAGAGATGAGCATCTTCGACGCGGCTGAGGAGTACGCCCGACGGAAAATGCCTCTGGTCATTCTGGCCGGCAAGGAGTACGGGGCCGGCTCTTCGCGAGACTGGGCCGCCAAAGGACCGAAGCTGCTCGGCGTGCGCGCGGTTATTGCCGAAAGCTATGAGCGCATTCACCGCTCCAACCTGATCGGCATGGGGATTCTGCCGCTTGAGTACACCGGCGGCGACTCGGCCGCGTCGCTCGGGCTTACAGGCGAGGAGGTCTTCGATTTCCCCGGGTTGAAGATGCTTTTGGCCGAAAAGCTCATGGCCGGCCGTAATCTGATTGTGCGCGCTACCGCGCCCGACGGCGAGGACAAGCACTTCCATGTGCGGGTGCGCATCGATACGCCCGGGGAAATCGCTTACTACGAACACGGCGGCATCCTGCAATACGTGCTGCGGCAGCTCGCGGGATAATTTAGGCAATTACGCCATCGTAGGCCGCTTGGCCGCTCCAGCGGACGAGTCATCCTGAGCGAAGCGAAGGATCTGCTTTCCTCCACGCCGCGCGGTAACAAAGCCTACGCATACGCTGACATGTATTGAAGCCGACTCGTAAGCAAAGTTATCGAACCAGCTGTGAATCAGAACATCGGCAACAATGCTGCAGGCTCGCTTCTCAACTGGATTCAAACAGGCCCGGAGAAGGCGAGCACTGTCCTATTCATCCACGCTGTCGGCTCCGACCTGACGTACTGGGATCGGCAGATCGAAGCGCTGCAGCCCACCCACCACATCGTCGCCTTTGATCTGCCAGGCCATGGGCGTTCCCCCGGTCAAGCGCAGGACTGGAGCTTCCCGAACGCGGCAGCCGCCATCGCCGGGCTGATCGAGGAGCTCGGCAACGGCCCCGTCCACCTGGTCGGCATCTCGTTCGGCAGCATGATCGCGCAAGCTACCGTGCTGGCGCACCCTGAGCTTGTTCGCTCGCTCACCCTGATCGGCAGCGCTTCCAGTTTTTCGGAGCCGGCCCGCGCTGCCATGTGCACCCGCGCGGAGACCACGCGCATCAGCGGCATGGAATCTGTCCTGCAGTCTTCTCTTGAGCGCTGGTTCACCCCGGAAACGCGAGTCCGGCGGCCGGACCTGATGGACCGAGTGTCAAAAACGATTCTGGCGGATGACCCGACGGTCCATGCCGCCATCTGGGAGATCATTGCCAAGTTCGATGTACACGCGCGGCTCAGTGAGATCCAGTG
>CAXTMW010000029.1:13712-25119 GCA_964245455.1 uncultured Acidobacteriaceae bacterium | reverse complement strand
AAATGCAGGGATGTCCGAAACAGAGACCACTTCGCGACCGCCTTCGCAACTGCCCGGGCCGAGGTGTCTTCGTGCAGTTCGCGCAGGCGGGCCTGCGTGCGCGCTGGCAGCCCAAGGATGCGGATGAAGCCGGCTGCGTCCTTCTGGTCGTAGGTATCGCCCATGGTGAACGACGAGAGTTCGTTCGAGTAGAGCGAGTACTCGCTTTCGCGGCCGGCCACCGCGATGTTGCCCTTGTACAGCGAAAACGTAACCGAACCGGTTACGTTTTTCTGCGTTGCCGCCACAAAGGCGTCAAGCGCTTCGCGCAGCGGCGTGAACCACAGGCCGTTGTAGACCAGATCGGCGTAGCGCAGCCCTACGTGCTGCTTGTAGTGCTTCACGTCGCGCTCCAGGCACAGCGCTTCCAGCTCCGCGTGCGCGGCCACGATGAGCGTACCGCCCGGTGTTTCGTAACAGCCGCGGCTCTTGATGCCGACGAAGCGGTTCTCGACCAGGTCGATGCGGCCGATGGCATTGCGCGCGCCGATCTCGTTGAGCAGTTCCACGATCTGCACGGGTTCCAGCGTTTGCCCCGCAACCGAAACGGGCACGCCGCCCTCGAAGCCGATCGTGACCATCTCGGTCGCGTCGGGGGCTTCCTGCGGACTGCGCGTCATGGTCCACGTCGTGTCGAACGGAGCATTGTTCGCGTCTTCGAGCTCGCCGCCCTCATGGCTTACGTGCCATAGGTTGCGGTCGCGCGAGTGGATTTTCGCACGGCTTGCCGCTACCGGGATGTTGTGCGCTTCCGCGTAGTCCAGGCAGTCCTCGCGCGAGGTGAGCGCCCACTCACGCCACGGTGCGATCACCTTGAGCTCCGGCGCGAGCGCCTGGTAGGCGTGCTCAAACCGCACCTGGTCATTGCCCTTGCCGGTGCAGCCGTGCGCCACCGCAGACGCGCCTTCCTCAAGCGCCACCTGCACCTGCGCCTTCGCGATCACGGGCCGCGCAATGGAGGTGCCAAGCAGATACTTGCCCTCGTACATCGCGCCCGCCTGCACGGTCGGCGTGATGTAGTCGCGCACAAACTCGTCGCGCAGGTCGTGCACGATCACCCTCTTCGCGCCCGTCGCGTACGCCTTGGCAACGACCGCATCGATGTCCTCGCCCTGGCCCACATCGGCCACCATCGCGATCACGTCCATGCCGTAGTTCTCGTTGAGCCACGGGATGATGATCGATGTATCGAGCCCGCCCGAGTATGCCAGCACTACCTTGTCATTTGCCATGTCACCTTGATCCAATCTTTGTAATAAGTAAACACCCCACGAAGTGGGCGCCAGCCGCGCAGGCGGTCTTACTTTAGTTGATCACCGCAGGCAACTCCGCCCCAAGCAGCAGCAGCAGCAGCGCTTTCTGCACGTGCATGCGGTTCTCGGCCTGCTCAAATACGATGGAGTTCGGCCCGTCGAAGACGGCGTCGGTCACCTCGGCGTTGCGGTGCGCCGGCAGGCAGTGCATAAATGCGGCGTTCGGCTGCGCGTGCGCCATCAGCGCTTCGTTCACTTGGTAAGGCTTAAAGATGGGCGCGCGCTTGGTGGCCTCATGCTCAAAGCCCATGCTCACGCACACGTCGGTGTACACGGCGTCCGCGCCGGTCACCGCCGCGACCGGGTCCTGCATCAGCTCGATCTCGGAGCCGGTCACGTTCGCGATCGCGCGCGCCTGCGCGACGACCTCGGCCTTCGGCGCGTAGTTGCGCGGTGTGCCCACGGTGCAGTGCGCGCCCAGCTGCGCGGCCAAAAGCATCAGCGAGTGGCATACATTGTTGCCGTCGCCGACATAGGTGAAACGCACTCCTCGCGCCGAGCCTCCAAAACGCTCCTGCACCGTCATAAAGTCAGCCAGCGCCTGGCACGGGTGCTCATGGTCCGAGAGAGCGTTGATCACCGGGCAGGCCGCATACTGCGCCATCTCCGTGATGGTTTCGTGCGCGTAGGTGCGCAGCACAATTGCCTGCACCCAGCGCTCCACATTGCGCGACATGTCGGCCAGCGACTCGCGCTCGCCCAGAGGCGACTGCGTCTGGTCTACAAACATGGCCGAGCCGCCGAGCGCGTTCATGGCGGCTTCAAAGGTAAGCCGCGTGCGCAGCGAGGCTTTCTCAAAAAACATGACCAACTGCTGCGCATCGAGCGCGTGCCGGTACGCTGCGGGGCTTGCTTTCACCTGGTGCGCAAGGGTCAGAACTGCGGCGCACTCCTCCGGCGAGAAGTCGGCAATCGAGCACAGGTCGCGCCCGGCGAGCGATTCTCGCGCGGCCGCGAATGCTGCTGCCGGCGGCTCCGGGAGCGCGATGCGCGGTAATTCCACTACAGTGTCAGTCGCCAATTTTGCCCCCTCGTGCCGATGCTGTTTCGAGCTGCCGTTCCGCTGCCGGTTCCCTAAGCGACGACAGCGTTTCGTCCAACGCCGCGATCGCCTCGTCTACGTGCTGTTTCTCCAGGATGTACGGCGGTAGAAAGCGCAGAACCGTTTCGCTCGTCCGGTTCAGCAGAATATGGTGCTTCGTACTCATCCGGTCGAGCGCCGCCTTTGCCTGCTCGGCGTTCTCGATCTCGATGGCGAGCATCAGGCCCATGCCGCGTACGTCGGTGATGAGCGTGTGGCGTCGGGCGAGCTCCTGCAGGTGCCCGCGAAAGTAGCCGCCGACCTCCGTCACATGGGCCAGCAAGCCTGTTCGCTCGATCTCATCGAACACCGCGATCGCGACGCGGCAGGCCAGCGGACCGCCGCCGAAGGTGGTGCCGTGCATCCCCGGGTGGATCGCGCGCGCGACCTCGTCCGTCACCAGCGTCGCGCCCAGGGGCAGGCCGCCCGCGAGCGGCTTGGCGACGGTGACGATGTCAGGCGTCATGCCCCGTTCAGACCCGTAATGCTGAAAGGCAAACCACTTGCCTGTGCGCCCGAACCCGGCCTGGATCTCGTCGATGACCAGCAGCGCCCCGGTCTCTCGGGTGAGCCGCCGCGCTGCATCGAGAAACTGCTGCGACACGGGGCGAATACCGCCCTCGCCCTGGATCGGCTCGACCAGCAGCGCGCAATACTCGTCGGACCATGCGGTTTCGAGTGCGGCCGTGTCATTGAAGGGGAGGAAGTCGACGTCCGGCATGACCGGCGCGAACGGGGTGCGGTACTTCTCCTTGTGCGTCGTCGCGACCGAGCCCATGGTGCGCCCGTGGAAGGCGCCTGAGAACGCGAGGAAGCGCGTGCCGAGAGCGGCGCCTTCCTCGCGGCGCATCGTTGCGTAGGCCCGCGCGAGCTTCAGCGCGGCCTCCCAGGCTTCGGTGCCGCTGTTCGAGAAAAATACGCGGTCCATCCCGCTCGCCCCGGTCAGCCGCAGCGCCAGCGCCGCCTGGCCTTCGTGGAAGAACAGGTTCGAGGTGTGCAGCGGGAACTGCGCGCCCTCGCGCAGCGCCTGCTCGATCACCGGGTGCCCGTAGCCGAGCGCATTGACGCCGATGCCGCTCAACAGGTCCAGGTAGCGCACGCCGCCCTCCATGTGGAGGTACACGCCCTCGCCGCCGGTCACCAGCAGCGGATTGCGTTCGTAGGTGGGCAGCAGGAGCTTCGCTTCGGCCGCCTTCAATTCGTCCAGTCTCATTCTGTCTCCAGCCCTTCTTCGGTTAGAGTGCCTGCCCGCGAGCAGGGAAGCCGCATTCTCTGAACAAAAACAAAACCCCGCTCAGGCGACCAGCACTTCAGTCCCGTCCGGGATGCGCGAGGAGCAGAGATCCGGCAGCAGCGATGCCCGGTCGGCCGGCAGGATACGCACCCGCTTGACCCCCTGCGCCAGCGCCTCGCGGCAGGCGTGCAGCTTGGGCAGCATGCCGCCCGTGATCACCGCGTCGCGGGTGAGCCCGGCAATCTGCTCGGTCGAGAGCCAGCGCATCACGGCGCCGTCCGCGCCGCGCACGCCCGGCACGTCCGTCAGGAAAACCAGCGCGTCGGCCCGGCAGGCCGCGGCGCAGGCCGCGGCCATCTCGTCCGCGTTGATGTTGTAGTACTCCCCGTCAAAGCCGAGCGCGATGCTGGAGATCACGGGCACCCCGCCCATCGCCCAGATCGCCTCCAGCCAGCGCGGGTCGGCCGCCGCAATCTCGCCCACAAAGCCCAGATCGGGTGCGGTGCGCTTCTTGCGCGCGCGAAACATCATGCCATCGCCGCCCGACATGCCCATCGCAGGCACCGCCTGCGCGGCCATCGCCGCGACGAGCCCCTTGTTGACCGCGCCGCCCAGGACCATCAGCGCGGTGTCGCGGGTTTCGCGGTCCGTAATGCGCAGCCCGCCCACAAACTCGCTTTGCTTGCCGAGCTGCTTCAGGGTCCGCGTCAGCTGCACGCCGCCGCCGTGGACGACCGCAACCTGGTTGCCGGCGCGCTGCAGCTCGGCAATCGAGCGGGCGCACGAGCGCAGTAGTGCCGGGTCTTCCAATGTCGCGCCTCCGAGCTTCACGATGTACTTCATGGCAGTACCTCCGCTTTGTTCTCGATAGGGCGCTTCTCGCGCTTCACAGCAGACCTTCGATTTCCGTCCAGCCGCACATCAGGTTCCAGTTCTGCACTGCCTGGCTCGCGGCTCCCTTGAGCAGGTTGTCGAGCGAGGCGACCAGGATCACGCGCTGCCCGTCGGGGGCCAGCGAGATGCCGAGATCGCAGAAGTTCGTGCGCTCGACCGCGTTGATCTGCGGCAGCTCGGGCGCGGGCAGGATCCGGATCATCCGGCGACCCTGGTAAAACTCGCAAAAGCAGGCCATCAGGGCATCGGGTGTTGTTTTCTCGCGCAGGCGCACGTAGATCGTCGACAAAATGCCGCGCGGGATCGGCAGCAGGTGTGGCGTAAAGATAATCTGCTCGTCTCGCAACCCGAGCTGCTCGCGCAGTTCGCCCGCGTGGCGGTGGCCCCACAAGCCATAGGCAGAAAGGCTGTTGGCCGCGTACATGAAGTGCGTTGTCGCCGTCGGCTCGCGGCCCGCGCCGGAGACCCCGGACTTCGCGTCGCAGATGATGCCCTGGTCGAGGTCGACGAGTCCCGAGCTGACGAGTGGCTTCAGCGCCACGATGACGGACGTCGCGTAGCAGCCGGGATTGGCAACCAGCCGCGCCGCCTCGTAGCGTTCGCGCAAGCCTTCGCGGTACAACTCCGGCAGCCCGTACACGGCCTCAGCCTGCAGCTTCGCGGTCGCGTGCGAGGTATTGTCGGCAAAGCCGTACACCGCGCGGTTGGCGTCCTCGTTCAGCCGCCACGCCCCGCTTAGATCCACCACGCGGAGCCCGCGCGCGAGCGCCTCCGGCACGGAAGCCCGCGATTGCTCATGCGGGGTGGAAAGAAACACAGTGTCCACGCCGCGCTCGGCAAGCAGCTCCCACCGGAACGGGTGGACGCGCAGCGCTTCCTCGCTCGCGAGCCCGCGCAGCGCCGGGTGGACCGCGGCGAGCGAGGCGGCTTCGCGCCCGCAGAAGACCGGTGGGGTACCCGCAACGCGCGGGTGCCCCAGCAGCAGCCGTGCCAGCTCCTGGCCGGCATAGCCGCGCGCCCCGATCACCGCTGTTTGTTGCCTATTCCGCATTGCTTCCTTTGCCTGACCCTTTCCCTGCGCGGGTACACCCGCGATTGCCCGTTTGATTAACCGATCAACACGCGCAGCCGCTCGCACAGGCTGCCCGCCCGCCGGTTGTCCGGGCACACAATCAGCACCGTATTGTCACCGGCCACGGTTCCCACCACTTCCGGCAGCTCCGCGTAGTCAAGCGCCGCGGCCACCGGCGACGCACTGCCCATCACTGTGATGAGGACAAGGAGGTTCTGCGCCTGCTTGATGCGCAGACCGAAGCTTGCGAGCAGCTCGCCCAGCGCGGGCAGCTCGTCCTCGTCTTCATCTTCGTCAGCCGCGCTGCGGCTGTTCGAAATCGCGCTATCCTGCGGGAGTGTGTAGCCGTCCGGGCCTTTCATCAGCTGAAGCTCGCGGATATCGCGCGAAAGCGTGGCCTGCGTCACCCGGTAGCCGCGCCGCACCAGCTTTCGCCGCAGATCGTCCTGGCTTTCCACCGCGGCCGCCTGCAGGAGAGTACGGATCGCGGTGTGCCGCTCCGCCTTGTTCTCAGACGCGGTCATCGGCGGTGCCGATCCTTTGCGCAGCGTAGGTGTGGCGGTCGAGCTCACTGCATAAAAATACGCTTGCAGTGTATAACTATGCAAGTAGCAGAAGTATTCCGGCGGAATCAGGGCAAATCAGGGGAAACCTGGCCGGCGCGGAGACGCGAACGCGGCCTGCCGGCGCAGCCCGGAGACGCTGTCCAGAGTCAGTTCGGAAGGGCCCGCATCGCACTCGTTGCACTCTCCTCAACACGCAGGCGCGCGCGTCGAAACTGACCGCTGCTGCTGGAAGCAGAAGGACGTATAGTTGGCTATGGGCCGCCCAAACACAGTGATACCGAAGGCAGCAGCTCCTGCCTTTACGCCTCGCGAAGGGCTGTACGACGCTCGCTTCGAGCACGAAAGCTGCGGGGTTGGCTTTGTCGCCACGCTTACCGGCCGCGCCTCGCACCGCATCCTGGAGCAGGCGCTGGAGGCGCTCGGCCGCTTGGCGCACCGAGGCGCAATCGCCGCCGACGGGCTGTCCAGCGACGGCATCGGCATTTGCACGGCGATCCCGCGCGAGCTGCTGCTGCGCTCTTCCGGCGTCGCGCTCGAGCCGGAGCAGCCGCTGGCCGTAGGCGTCGTGTTCTTCCCGCAGCAAGGTGCAGAGTCACACTTTCACTGTGAGGACGCGCTGGCCGCGCAGGGCTTTGAGGTGCTTGCCTGGCGCACCGTGCCGACCCGGCCTGAAATCCTCGGCGAGATCGCCCGTTCCACCATGCCCGTCATCCGCCATGTGCTGCTCACCAGCCGCGACACCCGAGGGATGGAGCGCCGCTTGTACCTGGCGCGGAAAGATTTTGAGCGCCGGGGGGCGCCGGGCTACATCTGCTCGCTTTCCACCCGTACGATTATTTACAAGTCCATGTGCTCGGGCCAACAGCTGCCGCACTTCTACGCGGACCTCGAAGACCCGCGCTATACCACGCCCTTTGCGGTCTTTCACCAACGCTACGCGACCAATGTGGCACCCTCCTGGGACCGCGCGCAGCCCTTGCGCACGCTCGCGCACAACGGCGAGATCAATACCGTGTGGGGCAACCGCGCCCGCATGGATGCGCGGGACGCCACCCTGCCCGACGAGCTGAAGCCGATCATCTCGCCGGATGGTTCGGACTCCACCTCGCTCGACGAGGTTGCCGAACTGTTGTCGCACAATGGCCGCTCGATCGCCGAGTCGGTCCGACTGATGCTGCCGCCGGCCCGGCGCGGCAAGCCTTCGGCGTTTTTTGCTTACAACGAGGATTCGATCGAGCACTGGGACGGCCCCGCCGCGGTGGTCTTCACCGACGGCCAGCTGGTCGGCGCCGCGCTGGACCGCGTCGGCCTGCGACCTTGCCGTTTTTTCGTTACCGAAGACCAGCTGGTCGTGGTCGGCTCCGAGGCCGGCCTGGTCGACCTGGACCCGGAGCGTGTGGTCCACTCGGGCCGCCTCGGCCCGGGGCAGATGCTGTGCGTCGATCTCCAGGAACATAAGTTGTATGAAAACGATGAGATCCAGGACGTCTTTGACAGCCGCGCGCCGCAGTACGAGGCCCTGCTAAATGAGCACACCCTGAGCGGGAGCACGCCCGTTGCGACTCTGGGCGAGCCGGACCTGCTGCGTTTGCAGCTCGGCTTCGGCTACACGCGCGAAGACGTCAAGATGGTGCTTGCGCCGATGGTGGCCGAAGGCAAGGACGCGACCTGGTCGATGGGCGATGACACGCCGCTCGCCCCCATGGCGCGCGCCCCGCGTCCGGTGTACGCCTTTTTCCGGCAGCGGTTTGCGCAGGTTACCAACCCGCCGATCGATTCGCTGCGCGAGGGCATGGTGATCCAGCTGCACACGCGCCTCGGCCCGTGGCCGCACCTGCTCGACAACCACGCGCGTTTGCCCGGCCTCTCTTTAAAGACCCCGGTGCTCTCGCTTGGCCAGATGGAAGCTCTGCGCTTAAGGCAGCACACGCTCGGCGATGAGCTGCCGCATGCCGTGCTGGACTGCCTGCTGCCGGCCGGCCAGACACTGGAGGCATGCGTAACCGAGCTTGCGCGCAAGGCCTGCGAGCTGGTGCGCGGTGGCGCGGCAGTGCTGCTGCTATCGGACCGCGCTGCCGACGCTGATCATGCGCCCCTGCCTATGGCGCTCGCGCTTGGCGCAGTGCACCACAAGCTGATTCGCGAAGGCATCCGGACGCGAGCCGGCCTCGCTGTCGAGGCGGGCGACGCGCGCGATGTCCACCACATTGCCGTGCTTCTGGGCATGGGCGCGGGCGCGGTCTGCCCTTGGCTCGCGCTTGAAACCGCCCGCGCGGCCTCACCCGAGAGCGGGGAAGCGAACCTGCTCAAAGCCTTCGACGCGGGTCTCGCGAAGATCATGTCGAAGATGGGCATCTCCGTACTCGACAGCTACCGCGGCGCGCATCTGTTTGACTCGATCGGACTCGATGCCTCGGTGATCGACCAGTGTTTTTACGGCACACCCGCGCCGCTCGGCGGCGTGGGCTTTCCGGAACTGGAGGCGACCCTTCGCGGCAATTGGAGCAGCTACGCTCCGGAAGCTGCAAGCGCTAAGGCTCCGCGCGCGGTCGAGGAACCGGATGAGTTGCGCGAGTCGGGCGGCGATCTTGTGGCCGTGATCGCGCCCGCGCCTGCGCCCGCAAAAGACCTGCCGGATTTCGGCTGGATCCGCTTCCGCAAGGCCGAGCGCGCCGAGCCGCACTCCTGGCAGCCGGCGACGGTGCGCTCGCTCCAGACGGTGACGGGCAGTGCGCGCGCGACCGCGACGGCCGGGGAGCCTGGCGCGGCCTGGGCCGCGTTCCTGACGCAGGCCGTCGAGAAAGAGCCGGCGACCCTGCGCGACATGCTCGCCTTTCGCTCGGCCGGCGCGCCGCTCGCGCTCGATGCGGTGGAACCGGCTCCGGCCATCTTCGCGCGGTGCCTGGCAAGCGCGATGTCGCTTGGGTCGCTCAGTCCGGAGGCGCACCAGACCGTCACGGTCGCGATGAACCTGATCGGCGCGCGCTCGAACACGGGCGAGGGTGGGGAAGACCGCGCGGTCTACCAGGCTGATACCGAGCTGGAGCTGCTGGGCCGCAAGTACCCGGCGCGCCTGTTGAACAACAAGACCAAGCAGATCGCCGCCGGCCGCGTCGGTGTGACGGCCGAGTACCTGCGCAACGCGGAAGAGATCGAGATCAAGATGGCGCAAGGGGCCAAGCCCGGCGAGGGCGGGCAGCTGCCCGGTCACAAGGTCACGGGCTTGATCGCGCGGCTACGCCAAGCGCAGCCCGGGGTCACGCTCATCTCGCCGCAGCCGCACCACGACATCTACTCGATCGAAGATTTGGCCCAGCTAATCTACGACTTAAAGCGCGTCAATCCTGAGGCCGCGATCGGGGTCAAGCTGGTGTCGGAGTACGGCGTGGGCACGGTCGCGGCCGGCGTAGCCAAGGCGTATGCCGACTACATTGTGATCGCCGGCAACTCGGGCGGCACCGGCGCCTCGCCCTTGTCGAGCATCAAGCACACCGGTTCGCCGTGGGAGCTGGGCCTGGCCGAGGCGCAGCAAACGCTGCTGCGCAACGGCCTGCGCGGCCGCGTGCGCCTGCGCGCCGACGGTGGCCTGCGCACCGCAAACGACCTGCTGGTGGCAGCGATGCTGGGCGCGGACGAGTTCGCCTTCGGCACCGCGGTGCTGGTCGCCATCGGCTGCGATATGGCCCGGCAGTGCCACCTCAACACCTGCCCGGTTGGCATTGCGACCCAGCGTGAAGACCTGCGGGCGAAGTTTCGCGGCAAGCCCGAGCACATTGTGCATTTCTTTGAGGAACTCGCCGGCGACGTGCAGGCGCTGCTGGCCCGTCTGGGGCTGCCGAGCGTGGAAGCGGCGATCGGCCGCACGGACCTGCTGGAGCAGGTGCGGCAGGTCGGCAGCATGGACCTCCGTCCTATGCTGGCCGCCCCGGTGACCGGCGAGCGGCGCTGGACGGGCAAGCGCAATCAACGCCCCGAGCAGGCCGCCTCTCTCGACGACGCCTGGTTAGAACCGGCGCTGGCCGCCTACGCGGCTGACAAGCCCTTCCACTGGAAGGGCACCGTCAGCAACAAGGACCGGACCCTAGGCGCCAGACTTTCGGGCGAACTGGCGCTGCAACAGGCACGCCGTCAGCACGCCGATGGTTCCACTGAGGGCGAAAAGCACCCCGAGCTGTGCTTCGAGCTGACCGGCGTGGCCGGGCAGAGTTTCGGAGCATTCGCGACCCGGGGCATGTCGCTGGTGCTGGAAGGGCTGGCAAACGACTTCGTCGGCAAAGGGCTGTGCGGCGGAGAGATTGTGCTGCGCGGCCAAGGCCGGGCCGCGCGCGAGAGCGAACTGCACGTGATCCTCGGCAACGTGGCCCTGTACGGGGGAACGAGCGGGTCGCTGTTTGCCGCCGGCCGCGCGGGCGAGCGCTTTGCCGTTCGCAACTCGGGCGTGCTCGCCATCGTGGAAGGCGTGGGCGACCACGGCTGCGAGTACATGACCGGCGGCACGGTTGCGGTGCTGGGGCGCACCGGCATGAACTTCGGCGCGGGCATGACGGGCGGCACGGCATGGGTCTTCGATGAGGACGGCTGCTTTATCGAAGACCGCCGCTACCACCAGGCTTTCCTGCGGCCGGAGCCGTATGGCGAGCTCGACGGGGAAGCGCAGCGCTCGATCCGGGAGCTGGTGGGGCTGCACCGGGCGAAAACCGGCAGCACGCGCGCGGCCGCCATGCTCGGGGACTGGGACGCACATGCAGGCAGACTGCTGCGCTTGACCCCGCTGCCGCAGGTTTAGCGTGCCGTCCCGCCACAAGCCTCCCCGGCCCAAAAGCTCCCGGCCCAAAAGCTCCCGGCCCAGGAGCTCGGCGGTTCGACCCGTGAGGGATCCTTGCGGTCGCCTAAGGCAGGCCCTGTTTTTTCAGGGTTCATAGCCCTCGATTAGAGTGCAATATATGGCGAGCCTCCAGACCCCGGCCTATCGAACCGTCAACGACATCTTTTTTGCCGTAGTGGAGTCCGGGTCCGAGGACGTCATCCGCGTCCAGCGCAAGGACAGCAGCTGGGAGGTCCTCTCGGCAGCAGAGTTTTATGGACGGGTGCGGGCGCTAGCCGGCGCACTCAACCAGCTTGGCCTGCGCAAGGGGGACCGCGTCGCGCTTATCAGCGAAAACCGGTGGGAGTGGGCGGCTTCCGACTTCGCCACGCTTGCGCTGGGTC
>CAXTMW010000029.1:10462-13702 GCA_964245455.1 uncultured Acidobacteriaceae bacterium | reverse complement strand
GGTCTGGTCAACGTACCTATGTTTCCCACACTGCAGGCGCCGCAGCTTGGGCAGTTGCTGCAGCACTCCGGCGCGCGCGTGGCGATCGTATCCACCAAAGCTCAGCTTAAGAAGCTGCAGGCGGTCCGGGCCGAAACCGTGCTCGAGTACATCATTGCGATGGACGATGACGCGGCCGGCGAAGACGCGCTCGCGCTTTCGACGTTGATTGAGGCGCGCGACGCCGCGCGCGACCCGGAGTTCGACGCGCGCGCAAAAGCGATTGAGCCGGACGATCTTGCCTCCATCATCTACACCTCCGGCACCACCGGCGAGCCGAAGGGCGTGGTGCTGACCCACGGCAACCTGGCCAGCAATGTGAGCTTTTCGCTTCGGGAGTTCCGCTTTACAGGCCCGCAGCGCACCGTCTCGTTTCTGCCGCTGTCGCACGTCACCGCCCGCCACGCCGACTACGCGCTTTACTCGCTCGGCTTCTCGATCGCGTATTGCCCATCCATGGAAAAGCTGATGGGCGCCCTCAAGACCGTGAAACCCACGCTGATCGTCTCCGTACCCCGCGTCTTCGAGAAGGTGCGGCAGGAGGTAGAGCGCCGCTCCCGCGGGTCCAAAGTGAAAAGTGCGGTGGTCGCCTGGGCTTTGGACGTCGGCAAGCGGAACGAGACGACGATCCTGTCCGGACGAACCCCTCGCTCGCCGGTCTGGAAGCTCGCCGACCGGCTCTTCTTCTCGAAGGTGCGTGCGGTTTTCGGCGGCGAGGTGCGTTACTACGTCGCCGGCGGCGCACCGCTCGGCGGCGACACGGCTCACTGGTTCGCGCAGGCCGGCATCCGCATTCTTGAGGGCTACGGGCTGACGGAAACCTCGCCGGTCATCGGGGTCAATACGCCGGCCGCCTACCGCCTGGGCTCGATCGGCAAACCGCTGCCGAATCTCCAGGTAAGAATCGCGGCAGACGGCGAGCTGCTGGTCAAAGGCCCCAGTGTGTTCTCAGGGTACTGGCAAAGCCCGGAGCTTAGTCGGCAGGCGTTTGACGAGGAAGGCTGGTTCCGTACCGGCGATATCGCGAAGCTCGACCAGGACGGCTTTCTGGCCATCACGGACCGTAAAAAGGAGCTGATCAAGACCTCCGCCGGGAAGTTTGTGGCGCCCCAGCCGATCGAGGGCAAGCTCAAGGCTGATTTGTTTGTGAGCCATGCCGCCCTGGTTGGCGACCGGCAAAAGTATGTCGCCGCCCTGATTGCGCCCAATTTTGAGGCACTGGAGCCTTGGGCAAAAGAGCAGAACATCCCGAGCGGCACCCGTGAGGAACTGGTGAAGCACCCCAAGGTGCTTGCGCGCTTCAAGCAGACGGTGAAGGAGGTTAACCGGTCCCTGGCGGATTACGAGCTCCTGAAAGGCTTTGCGCTGGTAGCCGATGAGTGGGCCATCGACACCGGCGAGCTGACGCCCTCGCTAAAGCTGAAGCGCCGCGTGCTGGCTGAGCGGTACCGGGAGCAAATCGCTGCTCTGTTCCGTTAGATCGTTTCGCTAAAGCTCTCATTACGAAAGTGTTCCGCAGTGCCGGATCGGGGTCGCTGCTCTTCGGGAAAAGATACCGCCTGCACAACTTTTGGTTGAAAGCGTGCCCGAAAGCAGCTATAAGCCAGAGGAGAAACGGGGGGCAGCATGCGAAACGGTGCCGTACGCGTTGAAAAGGTTGCTTCCAACCACGGACCGGAAACCCCCGCGCGGGAGGTCATGGACATCCGGCAGGCCTCCGAGTACCTCGGCATCAGCGCGGACAGCTTGTACCGGTATGCGTCCGAGGGCACCATCCCCGGTTTCCGGCTGGGCAATCGTTGGCGCTTCAAGAAGTCCCGTCTGGACAGTTGGATGGATGAACAAAGCGGCGGGGCAGCAAAGGTTCGCGGCGCGCAGGGTAAAAAGCCGGTGAGGCCGCTTCGCTAGAAGGAGCGCGATGGTGGCTGCCCTCCTAGTCGCATTCCAGTCTGGACGCGATCTTTGTTGGGAAAACGGACTTAACCGCAGTCTTCCAAGCACACTCACCCCATAAAGGCTTGTTCTGCGAGGCGCGTCACCTGAACCGCCGTTCTTCAAACGCTAGGCCGTACGCAGGCTGTCGACATTCTATGAACCAAGGCAGCGGAGGACCTGTGCTTGCTTGTTATTTGCATGCAGCAGGCCATCCAATCAGGGCGGCGCTTCGGCCGCGCCTCACATCACAAGATCGTTCTAGCGGTGATGATCGTCGTGCCCTCCTCCGCCGTGGTCCTCATGGCCTCCTCCGTTGCTGTGGGCCTGTTGCGGCGCGCTCTGCTGCTGCGGTCGGGCCACCTGAGGAGCATAGCTTTGCGGCCGCGCACCACCTGGCGCCCCGCCGTAGGACTGCTGAGCTCTAGGGGCACCTTGCTGCGGGTTGAACTGCTGCGAAGGCTGCGGCCGGGCCGCCTGAGGAGCATAGCTTTGCGGCCGAGCGCCGCCCTGCGCCCCGCTGTAGTACGGCTGTGGTTGGGGGCCGCTTTGCTGCGGATTGAAAGGCTGCTGAGGCCGTGGTTGGGCCGCCTGAGGAGCGTAGCTTTGCGGCCGAGCGCCGCCTTGCGAACCGCCATAATACGGCTGCGGCCGAGAGCCGCCCTGCTGCGGATTCATTGGCTGCTGCGGCTGCGGCCGCGCCTGCCCGGCATTGAACGGCGGCTGGGCTCCGGGCCGGCTGTACGCGTTTGCCCCTGCGGTCGGCTGCGCGCCGCGGTACGGCGCACTCGCGCCGCCAGGATAGGTGCCGTTACGGTTGTAGGCTGTGCTGCCACCGTTATTGAAGGTGCTGCCGCTGCGGTTGACCGTATTGCTATTGTTGTTGAAGGTGCTGCCACTGCGGTTATAGGGTGTGTTGCCGCCGTTATTAAAGCTGTTGCCGCCGCGGTTGACCGTCACGTTATTGATGGTCGTGTGATTGCCCGCATTGCTGAAGCGCGCTGCCTGCTGCTGGTTGAATGCGCGCGCTTCCGGTGCCCGGTCATAGCGCCCGTAATTGCCGTGGTTGATGACCGTGACGCTGTTCGAGATATAGGTGTTGTGGTTGTACACAACCGTGCGCGAGCCCCAGTTCGGCTCCCAGCTGTGATAGCCCCAGGAGAAATGCGTAAACGCGCCGATCGCCAGGCCTACGCCGAAGCCGATCGCGAGACCCGCCCCAAAGGCAACACCCGGTGGCGGCCCGCCGTAATAGTAGTGCCTATACAC
>CAXTMW010000029.1:9161-10452 GCA_964245455.1 uncultured Acidobacteriaceae bacterium | reverse complement strand
CACTGGGACCGGCTCGCCATACACCAGCCAGGGGTTGTAGTAAGGCACGTACACGACCGTTGGATTGATCGGCGAGATCACGATGGCGCCTGGCGCGTAGTCAACGGCCAGCTGCGGCGTCGGCCGCAGCGAGCCCGCGGCATAGGCGCGCTGCCGCATCGCCTGCACCGCACCAAGTACATCCTGCGGCTGGTTGTAGTACGCGTTGCCCAGCTGCGTGGTCCAGTCCATGTTGCGGTTCAGCGTGTCCACCACCTGCGGAAACGCGACCAGCGCTTTCACGCTCGGGTCCCACGGCTGCGTGTTGGCCATCTCGGCCAGTTGCTCAGGCGGATAGCTGCTGTTCTCGATCAGAAACTGCTGCGCGCTCGCCACCTGCGCCGGATAGGTTGCGGCCGCGAGCACCTGGGCTACCAGTGAGTCCGGGTACAGGGCGATCGGCGCGACCAGCTGGTCAAGCTGTTCAGGAGCCTGCGGCTGGTAGCCTGACAACGGCGCGCCATAGCCTGCATCGGGCGGAGGAGGCGGCGCACCGTAATCCTGGCCGATGGCCGTTGCCAGGCTCGCGGGGAACATGGACGCCGCCAGAACTCCGGCGATGACCTGCCGTGCTGTGCCCCTCCGCATAGGGCTGCCTGCAAAGCCTTCTGGCAATACCTCGATGATTGGCCTGCTCTGGAACGGAGTGCGATCCTTGCTCTGGAAGCTTGTCCTCTTGTCTGTCTCGTCGTGCATCGCTTGTTCCTCCTGCGTTGCTGCTGCCCTTGCGTCAACCGATCGGCCACTCTGCGCAGCGTCCCGTTGTGTTGCCCGGCTATGGAAACACAGCAGTGGCCGGATAGTTCCGCCGGATAGTTCGGCCGGATAGTTCCGAGGGATCGCCGATCTTCCCGAGTGCCGTCTCCGTTTCCGTCAGTTGCCCGTCGCTTCCTATATCGTCATGGAGGCGATGGATCACCAGAGACGATTAAGGATGCTGCGGGCCCGGCTGAACCAGATTGGTACGCCTGCGCTGATGCTGACCCATGGACCCGACGTGCGCTATCTGTGCGGATTCACCGGGTCGAACGCCGTGCTTCTGCTGCTGCCGCCGCGTCGCACTGTCCTGTTGACCGACGGCCGTTACACCACGCAGGCCCGCGAAGAAACAGCCGGCTCGGGCGCGCGGGTGGTGATCGCAAAGCAGCTGCTTGCCAAAGCCGGCACCCTGCTGGCCGCCGCCGGGGTTCCCGGCATCGCTTACGACGCCCAGCACACGCCCGTGGCCGCGCTCGAACGCATGGAGGCGAGC
>CAXTMW010000029.1:8785-9151 GCA_964245455.1 uncultured Acidobacteriaceae bacterium | reverse complement strand
CCTGAACACACCGGAAAGGCAGCGCGCCGACGGTTCTTCAAGCCCCTCGCAGCCTCGCCTGTCGCGCCGCTGCGTGAGCAGAAAGATGCAGCGGAGCTGCAGCTGATGGAAGACGCGGCGCTGTTGGGCTGCAGGATTTTTGACGCGGCGCTGCCCCACCTGCGCCCCGGCGTGCCCGAGCGCGAGATCGCGGCCGAGTTGGAATATGCGGCGCGGCGCGGGGGTGCGGATGCAATGTCGTTTGAGACCATTGTCGCCTCCGGCGAGCGCTCAGCCCTGCCGCACGGCCACGCGAGCGCGAGGAAGCTGCCCCGGCGTGGGTTCGTCACCCTCGACTTCGGTGTTATCCTCAGGGGCTACTGTTCA
>CAXTMW010000029.1:5050-8775 GCA_964245455.1 uncultured Acidobacteriaceae bacterium | reverse complement strand
GACAAGGACTGTCTACCTAGGCAAGCCGACGCGGGAAGAACGGGCGGCTTACGCGGCCGTGCTGCTCGCGGAGGAAGCGGGGGTGGACGCGGTTCGACCGGGTGTTACGGCGGCCTCGATTGATGCGGCCGCGCGCGGCGTGCTGCGGCGGGAGGGTTTGGGCAAATACTTCACGCATTCCACCGGGCACGGCGTGGGTCTTGAGATCCACGAGGGGCCGCGGCTGGGCGCAAAAGCGCCGGAGCTGCTGGCAGAGAACATGGTGATCACGGTCGAGCCTGGGGTCTACCTGCCCGGGCGTTTCGGCATACGGATTGAAGATATGGTTGTTGTCGAGGGAAATGGTGCTCGTCGGTTGACCCCCACCCCCCGGCAGCTGCTTACGCTATAAGAAGCGAAGAAAGACAGAGTCGATGAACCCGGAAGAGATAGCGGCGCTCAAGGAACTCATTGAGTTTCTGGAAGCAAAAAAGGTCGGCGAGTTTCGCCTGGAGCGCGGCGAACTGAAAGTAGAGCTGAAGTTTGAAAGCGCGATGGCGGCAGCCGCGCAGGCAGGCGCGACCGGGGGTCTCGGGCTCGACCCTGTGCTGCTGGCGCGACGGCTCGGGGGCCAGTCCGGAGCTCCGTTGCCCGCCCCGGCCGCGGCCTCGACTGCATCCGTCGCTGAAGCGCCGCCGGTCGCTGAAGAAGTGCTCCATACTGTCAAGTCGCCGATAGTGGGCACCTTTTACGAATCGCCGTCCCCGGGCTCGCCCGCGTTCATCAAGATCGGTGAAGTCATCGAGCTGGGGCAGCCCATGTGCATCGTGGAAGCGATGAAGCTGATGAACGAAATCGAGTCCGATGTCTCCGGCGAGATCGTCAAGCAACTGGTGCAGAACGGCCAGCCGGTCGAGTACGGCCAACCATTGTTTGCCGTGCGTGTACGGTAGGCGCTCTCGTCTGCAAGCATCGAAAGCACAGCAGAGTTACCCGGTTCCCACCGGGGTGGAAAGAACCTCTTATGTTCCGTAAAGTTTTAATCGCTAACCGGGGTGAGATCGCCCTGCGCGTGATCTGCGCGTGCAAGGAGCTGGGCATCCGCACGGTCGCGGTCTACTCTGAGGCCGACCGCAACTCGCTCCACGTGCGCTTTGCTGATGAGGCGATCTGCATCGGGCCGCCGCGTTCGTCGGAGAGCTACCTGCACGTGCCGGCCGTGATCGCCGCGGCTGAGATCGCCGACGTCGACGCGATTCATCCGGGGTACGGTTTGCTGAGCGAGAATGCGAACTTCGCCGAAGTGTGCCGCGAGTCCAACATCAAGTTCATCGGGCCGCCGCCCGAGGTCACGCGCATGATGGGCGAAAAGTCCATGGCGCGGCAGACCATGAAAAAAGCGAAAGTGCCGATCCTGCCGGGCTCGGACGGCATCCTGGCCGACGACCACGAGGCCGCCGAGTGGGCCAGGACGATCGGCTACCCGGTCATTCTGAAGGCCGTCGCCGGGGGCGGCGGCCGCGGCATGCGCATTGTGCGCGCTGCGGGCGAGCTGCCGGCGCTGTACGCAGCCGCGCACACCGAGGCCGCAAATGCGTTCGGCAACGGCGACCTGTACATGGAAAAGTTCATCGAGCGGCCGCGCCACATCGAGTTCCAGGTGATGGCCGACGAGCACGGCAATGTATTGTCGCTCGGCGAGCGCGAGTGCTCCATCCAGCGCCGCCATCAAAAGCTGATTGAAGAAGCGCCCTCGCTGCAGGTGACCGAAAAGCTGCGCGCCGAGATCGGCAAAACCATCCGCAAATCGCTGGTCGACGTGGGCTACCAGAACGCGGGCACCATCGAGTTCCTGATGGATGAGGATGGCAAGCTCTACTTCATCGAAATGAACACGCGCATCCAGGTGGAGCACCCGGTGACCGAGATGGTGACCGGTGTGGACCTAGTCAAGGCGCAGCTGCGGGTGGCTGCGGGGGAGAAACTTTCGGCGATTCTACCCGACTCGATCCCGATTCGCGGGCACGCGATCGAGTGCCGCATCAACGCGGAGCACCCGGAAAAGTTCACGCCCTCGGCCGGCAAGATTACCGCATTCAACCTGCCTGGCGGCAATGGTGT
The DNA here is from genome assembly GCA_964245455.1 of uncultured Acidobacteriaceae bacterium. GTDB lineage: Bacteria > Acidobacteriota > Terriglobia > Terriglobales > Acidobacteriaceae > EB88. The sequence continues at coordinate 6,675 of CAXTMW010000029.1, read as the reverse complement.
GCGGGTGGATACGGCGCAGTACGCGGAAGGCGTTGTGCCGCCGTATTATGACTCGCTTATTGCGAAGTTGATTGTGCACGGCAAGGACCGGCCGGAGGCGATTGCGCGCATGGAGCGGGCGCTGGAGATGTTTGTCGTCGAGGGCATCCACACGACGGTACCGCTGCACCGCAAAATCTTCATGGACGCGGAGTTCCGGCGCGGCGAGTTCGATACGAAGTTTATGGAGCGCTTCTTCGATCGCGAGAAGGAACGCCGGGGAGAAAGCGGCCACCTGCCGGCGCTCGGCGAGTAAGTGCGGCCTTTCCAGCGATATATCTACAAGGTAAGTCTGAGGGGTAAGAGCAACACCCATTCTTATTATGTTCACGCCCCCCAAAGAGGGTCATCCTGAGGAGCGAAGCGACAAAGGATCTGCTTTTCGCGCTCGGCCGGTATATAAGCAGATCGCTACGCTCAGGATGACCCCTGTGGGTTGTTTCTCTAGTTCAAAGACTTTAAAGAATGTTGATCGCCCTGGCCGCCAGCAGTGCGATGGTGATGAGCGAGATACTGGCCTGCACCATCATCAGCACTTTCGCCCAGCGCGAAAGTACCGGCACGTCAGTCGGCGAAAACGCGGTGCTGGTATTGAACGCAAGAAACAAATAATCCACAAAGCCGGGCGTCCAAAACTCGCGCATCGGCTTGTCTCGGCCCGGCAGCATCGTCATCTGCGGAAAAAGGAACGCCCCTTCCGCGTGCCGGTCGCGCTGCTCCCGCGCATGCGGGCCGCCCGCATCGAGCCGCCAGTACCACGAGGCAAACACCAGCACATTGCTGAGCCATAGGGCAGCTGCCACCAGCAGCAGCTGCTTAGGCGTAAGTGTGTGGCTTGGCAAGGACCGCACCAGCACCGCGAGCGACCACACCAGCGCCAGCGTGACCAGGGTATTGGCGGTGAAGCCCAGCAGCTGATTGAGCCGATGCTGCCCGCGCAAACGCGCCAGTACCGCCGGCACCGTCACTAGAACCACAATGGCGAGCAGCAGCCAGTCCGGCCCGAACGAGAGCTGAGGGGGCAGCGCCAGCTCCAGGCCGCCCACGGCAAACAGAGCCAGGATCGCCGGCCAGCGCGGCTCTTCATTTGCGGAGGTCACCGCTCCGGCTGCGTCGCTGCTTCCCCGGGGCATACGCTCCATAGTAGGGGAGAGATGTGATTCCGGAGCTGCAGCGGGCACTGAAAAGCTGTTAGGCCGGAGCACCTGGCCTACACCTGAAAGAGCAGGGATTGTCATTTAACGTCTCATAGCAATTATTACCTTGTAACTCTTATCCGTCTGGGTCATGCTCCTTGCATGCGTATCCCAATTGCATTGTTTACCATCGCCCTTCTCACGCAAGCTTCGTCTTTTGCGCAAACCACAGGTCTTCCCGGCTCTGCACAGGTGGTGCAGCAGGCTTTTGGCAAGGGTGTGCAGATATATGGCTGCCAGGCCTCTAGCGGCACACCGGCCTGGATTTTTCTGGCCCCGGCAGCCGTTCTGTATGAGTTCCCCACCAACAGCCCTAACGGCCCTGAGCAGGTGGCAACGCACAGCGCGGGACCGGTATGGCAGTGGAATGACGGCAGCGGACTGGTCGGC
>CAXTMW010000029.1:0-5040 GCA_964245455.1 uncultured Acidobacteriaceae bacterium | reverse complement strand
TTTCCACCCAGCATTTCGGCACGGCGGGCGGCGTATTTTCATCGGTAAGCTACGTGACCCGTACCGCAACCACCGGCGGAACAGCGCCCACGGCCGGATGCGACAGCACGCACGTAGGCACCAGGGCCAGCGTCCCGTATACGGCGATTTACACTTTCTACTCGTTAGGCAAGTAGGTCCACCCGCGGCGGGCGCGTTTTCCCTTAGAGACGAGCCGGCACTACAGTGGGAAGTATGCCGTTCGCTCTCCCGCCGCTTTACCCCATTCTGGACGCGAGCTTCTTTCCTGCGGAAGATGGGCCGCGTGCTGCGTGGCTTCAGCAAACAGTGCAGGGGCTTGCCCGTGCGGGCGTTACGCTGCTGCAGCTGCGTGCTAAGCAGGCAGCGACAGAACGCATCCTGCGGGATGCTGATGCGATGAGGGCCGCTGCGAGCCCCGGCATGCGCTTGATCCTGAACGACCATGTGCACCTGGTGCGCGGGTGCGGCTTCCACGGCGTGCATTTGGGCCAGGGCGACCTCCTTATTGCAGCGGCCCGCGATGCGCTTGGGCCGGCAGCGATCATCGGCCTGTCGACGCACACCGCCGCTGAGGTGCTGGAGGGCGACCTTACCAATGCCGACTACCTTGCGATCGGCCCGGTGTTCGCGACCGAGAGCAAGAGCAATGCAGAAGCGCCCGTTGGCGTGGAAGGCGTTCGGGCCGCGCGCGCCGGCACAGAGAAGCCGCTGGTGGCGATCGGCGGCATCACGCTCGCGACCGCAGCGGACGTGCATGCGGCAGGTGCCGACTCGATTGCGCTGATCAGCGCGCTGTTTCGCGGCGGAGACGGCGGGCCGCAGTCCCCGGGCGAGATCGCCCGAGACTTTCTGCGGGTTTTGCGGTAGAACATGCTTTAACGTGACCACGCGCCCTTCGCAGGCTCCATCCACAACTGAAGCTAACGCAGCACGGGTGCCCGCAGGAGAGCCAGCGCCTGCGGCGGAACCATTGGTGCAGGGTCTCGGCCTGTTCTCGGCGACCGCGATCGTGATGGGCTCGATGATTGGATCGGGCATTTTCATCGTCTCAGCCGACATCGCCCGGCTCACCGGTTCACCTGCGCTGTTGATCGGTGCCTGGATCATCACCGCGATCATGACAATTATTGGCGCGCTCTCCTACGGCGAGCTAGCCGCAATGATGCCCCGCGCCGGCGGCCAGTACGTGTACCTGCGCGAAGCGCTGGGGCCCATGTGGGGCTTTCTCTACGGCTGGACACTGTTTCTCGTCATTCAAACGGGCACCATCGCCGCGGTCGGGGTCGCGTTCGGCAAGTTTCTCGGCGTGTTTTTCCCCTCAGTCTCATCCACGCACTGGCTGCTGCACCTGGGCCATGTGCCGGCGGTTGCGCTCGGCCCGGTCACGCTCGGCAACATGGAGCTCGGCATCAACACGGCCAATCTCGCCGGCATCCTGATCGTGATCCTGCTTACCGTCGTCAACGTCTTCGGGGTGCGGCTGGGCGCGCTAGTACAGAATATCTTTACGACCGCCAAGACGCTCGCGCTGCTGGCGCTGGTGGTCTTCGGCGTGCTGCTCGGGCGCAATCACGCCGCTGTCGCGGCCAACTTCCTGAACGGCAACTTCTGGTCCGGCGCCGGCGTCCATACGCTGCACCCGATCGCCGCGGCGGGCGGTGGCGGCGTCATCCTGGTCGGCATCGTCACTATGCTTGCGGTCGTGCAGACAGGCTCGCTGTTTTCGGCCGACGCCTGGAACAACGTGACCTTTACGGCAGGCGAGGTGCGCAATCCGAGCCGCAATTTGCCCTTGTCGCTCGTGCTCGGCACGGGCATTGTGCTCGCGCTTTATCTGCTGTCAAACTTTGTTTACCTGTTCGCGCTGCCGTTGGCAGGTGACCCGCAGGGAGCGACCGGGCTGGCGCGCGGCATCCAGTATGCAAGCGAAGACCGGGTCGCGACTGCCGTGCTCGAACAAATATTTCACTCCGCCGGAGCGTACCTGATGGCCGGCGCGATCCTGATCTCAACCTTCGGCTGCGCGAACGGACTTATCCTTGCCGGCTCACGGGTGTACTACGCCATGAGCCGCGACGGCCTGTTCTTCCAAGCGACCGGCCGCTTGCACCCGCGCTATAAAACGCCCGTCGCCTCGCTGATTCTGCAGGCGGTGTGGACCTGTTTCCTCTGCGTTTCCGGCTCCTACGGGCAGCTGCTCGACTACATCATCTGCGCTGAGCTGGTCTTTTACATACTTACTATTGCGAGCCTGTTTGTGCTGCGTGTGCGCCGGCCTGACGCTGTGCGCCCCTACCGTGCATTCGGCTACCCCGTGCTGCCGGCCGTATATATCGCCATGGCGGTTACAATTTGCTACGCGCTGCTGCGCTATAAGCCGCAGTACACCTGGCCCGGTTTGTTCCTCGTGCTGCTGGGCGTGCCCGTGTACCTGTTCTGGTCGCGGTCGGCAGCCCGGCACAGCGCTGTCCCGTAGAGTCCACCCCAAAGAAGAGGCCGCGCATGGCGAATCTGCTAGCAACCAAACCGCTTTCCGTACTCAAGAGCGAGGCCGGCGAAGAAGGCGAGCACACCCTTACCCGCTCGCTCGGCGCGCTGAACCTCATCACGCTCGGCATCGGCGCGATTATCGGCACAGGCATCTTCGTGCTCATCGGCCAGGCTGCCGCGATCAACGCGGGGCCGGCGATTGCGCTCTCGTTCGTGGTTGCGGGTATAACCTGCGCCTTTGCCGGGCTTTGCTATGCGGAGTTCGCCTCCATCATCCCCATCGCCGGCTCGGCCTACACCTACGGCTATGCCACGCTGGGCGAATTTGTGGCCTGGATCATCGGCTGGGACCTGGTGCTCGAGTACGCCTTCGGCGCGGCCACAGTCGCTTCCGGCTGGTCCGGTTACTTCCTCAGCCTGCTGCAGCAGCTCGGCTTTACGCCATCTCCCTCGCTCGCCCGCTTCACCGCCATCTACGGGCAGGACATTTATCTATTGCACGGGCGCTGGCTGCCGCTCACCGCGCTGCCCCCAGGTACCGGCACCGCAGGTCTCGAGCATGTCACCGGCCTCTTCAATCTTGTCGCCTTCCTGATCATCGCTCTGGTTACGTCGATCCTCGTCATCGGCATCAAGGAGTCGGCCAACCTCAACACGTTCATCGTGCTCGTCAAACTCGGCATCGTCGGTGTTTTCATCGTGATCGGCGGCTTGTTCCTGCTGCACCACCCGCAGTTCACGGCGCGCAACTGGCATCCGTTCATCCCGCCGAACGCCGGCTCGGGCCACTACGGCATTTCCGGCATCGCGGCGGGCGCGGCCTCGGTGTTTTTCGCGTACATCGGCTTTGACGCCGTCTCCACCGCCGCGCAGGAAGCAAAAAACCCCAGCCGCGACATGCCGATCGGCATTCTAGGCTCACTTGTCGTGTGCACCATTCTCTACATCATTGTTTCGCTCATCCTCACCGGCCTGGTGGACTACCACACCCTCAACGTCGCCGAACCGGTGGCGATCGGCATCGACGTAACCGGCGTCGCCTGGGGCTCGCTGCTGGTAAAAGTCGGTGCGGTGTTCGGCTTGTTCACCGTCATGCTGGTCATGCTGCTCGGCCAGTCTCGTATCTTCTACTCCATGTCCAAGGATGGCTTGCTGCCCAGGTGGGCGTCCGACATTCACCCGCGCTTTCGCACGCCGTGGCTGTCTACTATCGTCGTCGGTACCATCGTTGCGTTTTTGCCCGCGCTGCTGCCCATCGACAAGCTGTCCAAGCTCGTCAATATGGGCACCCTGCTTGCCTTTACGATCGTGTCTGCCGGCGTGTGGATACTCCGCGTCCGCCAGCCGGAACTGCCCAGGCCGTTCAAAACGCCGCTGGTTCCGCTCGTGCCGATTCTGAGCATTCTCAGCGCGTTTTACCTCATGTTCAACCTGCCCCTGCTTACCTGGGAGGTAGTCGGCCTATGGCTGCTGATCGGGTTTGCTATTTACTTCACTTACTCGGTGAAACATAGCAAGGTACAGCGGCTGCCGCAGGAGAGCACAACCGGCCGCAGTTGAACGCTGGTTAGATCCGCAGCGAGAAAGGTAACTGCTAAGTAACCATCGTGCGTAAGCGATTACTTAAGGTGACAATGCTTACGTCTGAGGAGGCTTCTTAGATTCAAAATTCTTTGCAGTGCTTCTTTACGCCGTCAATAGAATTTAGTCAGGCGATATATCGGGAGGTAACATTCGCCGGCATCTCTGGACACAGCGCACCTATCGCGTCTGCCGCGTTAGGTCGCCAGCATCACGGCCGCGAGTCCATCATGGCCGCGATCTCCCGGAGGACTTCCCTGTGCCAAAGAAGCTTGTGACATCCCCGCTCTGCCCAACCGAGAAAATCACAGAAGAACAGCTCGCGACTGATCTCGCCGTGATGGAACTTGATAGATCTGTACAAACACTTAACCGCCGCTCCTTCTTCTCCAGTCTTTCCGCTCTTGGCGCCGCGACGGCAGCCGCGAGTCTGCTGGCATACACCCCTTCAGCAAAGGCGCAGGCTGCATCCGGCCCCTCAATCCTGGACGTTCTAAACTTCGCCTTAAACCTTGAGTATCTTGAGGCCAACCTTTACATCAACGCGACAGGCAGCGCACCGCTTACCGCCTATCTCGGTGCCGGCGCGCCTGTAACCGGGCTTCCCGGCACGCTCAAGCTCGACCCGCAAACGCTGGCAACCTTCCAGAACCTGGTTTCTGACGAAACCCGTCACATCACGCTGCTGCGCGAGCTGATCTTCCAGCTTGGTTCAACCCCCATCAACCAGCCGGCGATCGATTACTCGCTGGGCGGCAAGATGTCGATCACTACGCAGGCGCAGCTGCTAGCTGTCACGCGCCAGTTCACGACGGTCGGCACCAGTGCCTACGCGGGCGGAGCGCAGTACCTGGTCACCAACCCGACCATTCTGACCGGCGCGGCCGAGGTTCTCGGCGCGGAGTCGCAGCACCTGGGCGGCATCAACTATCTCTGCGCGATACAGGG
>CAXTMW010000028.1:23743-25589 GCA_964245455.1 uncultured Acidobacteriaceae bacterium | reverse complement strand
AAGGATGGTCCGCACATCCTCGACGGAAACGTCAAAATTCTCGGCGATCTCCTCCGGTGACGAACCATTGTCATAGTTCTCAACAATCGAATCCGCTGAAAGCCGCCAGCCGCGAACGGTAGAGATGCCGCCCATCTTGAGCGGATTGCGCTCGGTGATCGGGCAGCCGGACCGATCAATCACATCTTGCACCATGACGAGCCTCCTTCGATTCATCCTAGCGACGCGCGGGGCCAAATACCTACTTGTTCTGCTATCTGCAAAGGTGTCATTAACGGCAGGTGTGCCGGTTATCCAAGTGCTCCGAAACGGCCACGGAGAAGTGAGTTTCAGTTCTGGCCTATGCGGAGCTGGTGTTTGCCTTGCTCTGTACAAATCTAAACCAACATTTACGCAGTGGCCGCTCGCAGCAGGCGTTCGTAATCGACCGCGTCGTAAGCAGCCGGTCATGCTGAGCGAGGAGCTTACTGCGAAATGAGAACGTAGGGCGGTCGGGCAAATTCAGGTACCAAGGTAAGGGCTGAACAAGATGTTTGTCCCATGCGGGTACCGAAGTCACAGAAGACAGCATTTTCTTGGTCATCGCCGCGGGCTGCTGTGGGAGAACGGGAGGGTGCGGCCGTCTCATGACAGTCTGCAACTCCCGATTACCCGAGCACGTCCCTCATGAAGAACCTGTTGGCCAGTGGCACTGTTGCCCTTGCTCTCTTGGCCGTCGGTTGTGATTCGAATCACACCTCGCCCTTGTCCGCCACCGCACCAAGTACTGCCAGTGCTACGGCTGGTTCGCCCTACTCCCTAACGCTAAGTGAAGCCGGAGGCAAAGCGCCGTACACCTGGGCTGTTGTCAGCGGATCGAATCTGCCACCAGGCCTGAGCCTAGATGCTACGGTTGGCGTGATCAGCGGCACCCCGACCAAGGGCGGCAGCTACACGACGCAAATCCAGGTCACAGACTCCAGCAGTCCAGCCAAAGTCGCGATTATCGGCTTTAGCTTAACCGTGGCTTATGCACCGATCAATGTCACGACCGCAAGCCTGCCGGCTGGGGTAGTCGGAATAGCCTATGTCCAAACGCTGGCGGCCGCCGGCGGCAACGGCGCATACACCTGGTCGGTGGTGGACGGCTCCTTGCCTGCCGGCTTGACATTGAACAGCAGTACTGGGGTGATCAGCGGCACCCCTACCGCAGCAGACAGCAGCGCGGTCAAAATCCAGGTTGCAGATGCAAGCAGCCCAGCCAACACGGCAACAGCCAGCTACAGTTTCGCCATCGCCAACCAGCCGATCTCGATTACAACCACCAACCTGCCGGGCGGCACTGTAGCGGCGGCTTACACCCAAGCGCTGACAGCCATCGGCGGCAATGGAAATTACCGCTGGTCGGTGATCGCCGGCACGCTTCCGAGCGGTCTCACCCTCAACGCTGCCAGCGGCATTTTAAGTGGCACGCCTACAATGGCTGCAAGCTCGAGCTTTACCGTTCAAGTGGCAGATACAGCTGGTGCTATGGCCACCCAGTCGCTCAGTGTCAACGTGCAGGCCGCACCCGTCACAGGCAATGCGCTGCTGCAGGGCCAATACCTGTTCAAGCTCGACAGCTTTATCGATGGTGGAGTTTACGCAGGCCATGAGGTGTTTGTTGGCAGCCTCACCCTTGATGGCTCGGGAAGTGTCACCGCTGGCCTGGTGGATTTCGGCGATGACGACGGAAACAACATGATGCAGATGGCGGCCACCGGCTCCTACAGCATCGGCAGCGACGGGCGGGGTACGCTTACTCTCCAGCTACCGCCTGGAACCGTGCAGTTCCAGATTGCCGTTGCAGGAGCCCGATCAAATGCTG
>CAXTMW010000028.1:16283-23733 GCA_964245455.1 uncultured Acidobacteriaceae bacterium | reverse complement strand
CTGTAGCCGTGCAGGCCAGTATGGTGGAGACCGACGCGAGATACAGCTTCGAACGCTATGCTCAATGCTATGGCAGCGGATTCTTGCAAAAACAGGACACCAGCGCCTTCCACACGAGCTCACTCGTAGGCAGCAGCGTCTTTGGCTGGAGTGGTGACACCTATCTCGGCGGTGCCGACCCTAGCTTAGCCCAGCAAGGAGGGTTGAGTTTGGCAGGACGACTCGTTATCGACTCTAGCCTTAACCTGACTACGGACAGTTCGGCGGATATCGCGACGAATCTCGCCTCCAATACGTTCTTTCCCTTGTCCGGGACCGTAGCAGGCGATACGACCGTCGGGGCGAGCGGGCTTCACAATCTCTCTGTCTTCGGTCGTGCCACTGTAACTCTCCGATCCACGAGCTACCCGAACGGCATACTCCCGCACATCACATCGCTTTACATCATCGACGCCAATACTTACTACGCTATGGGCGTGCCGGGCAGCGATCACTCCCCTATCTATAGCGGCTATGTCCGCAAACAGAGCGGCACCTTTGATGGCACAGCGCTGACGGGTTCCTTGGTCGCACACGGAACCTCGCAGCACGACCATGCCAGCGTGAACTACGCGAGCTATGCGGGAACCCAGACGCTCTACGGCAGCTCCGAAGCTCTGCTCGGCCGCTTTACGGGCGATGGTGCCGGCAACCTGAACTTCGTCGCAGACACCAATGCGGCAGGAAACGTTGGAACAGACCAAACAACCGCCTTGACCTATGCGGTTTCGTCCACTGGCCGCGTCACCACAAGCGGAGGGTTCATATTCTGGCTAAGCGGTCCCAACCAGGGCTTTGCCACCACCTTACCGTCCGGCGGTGGCTATGCCGAGCTGCTCACCTTGGAACCGCAGACTGCCCAGAGCTACTCTGCCGCGGATCTAGCCGGGAGCTACATAAGCAGCACTCAATCGGCAGATGCACTCGATTCCACGAACTACAGCGGCCTTGTTGCACTTGATGGAAGCGGGAATCTGGCTAGCGGGACCCTGGACTTCTTTAGCGACGGTGGAGCTCAAGCCTTCGGCACAGGGGCGCCCACCATCTCTGGCACCTACCGGGTGGATGCCTTCGGCCGCGGTACTCTACTTGGCAACTTGTTGCTGAGTGGAAGTGCGGCCGGAACAGAAAACCTGGTTTTTGAAACGGTCTCGCCAAGTCGGGCGATCGCCATCTCAAATACTGCTGCCGGCACAGCGCAAACAGTAGTCGTCCTCCAGAAGTAGCCGCTCTCTCCACCGCTACTGATTCAGCAACCCAGCCAGGGACCTTGCAGGCCAACCAGCCTCCACGGTCCTTTGGCTTTGCTTCCGTCTGGAATGTATCTCGGGCTGAGCAGCAGCTCAGGTCGAATGCGATGCCGTGGTGCAGCTGAAGGCAGGCAGAACTCAGGGCTTTGGATGGGAGCCGCCGCTTCTACCCGAAGCGGCAACTTCGGTGAGGGTTACTCGCTACCCCTTTATAAGCTCGGTAAATCCAGCCTTCTCGACCTGAGCCCGATCGATCTCCAGCTTCAGCGCGATATCCCGATGGCTGCGTAGGGAGGCCAGGATGCCCTGCTGATCGAGCATCGAAAAACCCAGCGTGCCAAGCATCGCTTCGAGCTCACTTTCAGGACCGAACCAGTGTCGCTCGTAAGCGTCGGGAGCCGCCGAACGGTGCTCCTCCACTATCTCCGCGGCAACAGCTTCCACCATCATGTGCCCACTGTCATGGCTGCTTGATGAAGACGTAAAGAACAGGGCTGGGCTGGCTGCTTCGTCAGGCATTGATGGTGACGCCAACTCCTACCGGCAGCAAGAGACTAGCCGCTTCAGGCGATAGCGGCTTTGCGAAGAGGTATCCCTGCAGCAGACTGCATTGGGTCGTCCGCAATTCCTCGAGCTGCTGACCCGTTTCCACGCCCTCGGCGACAGTGTCAAGGCCGAGTTGCTGAGCCAGGTCGACAATGGTCCGAATGATTGCAGAACCTGTAGCGCTGCCATCCAAGCGCGCTATGAAGGATTGGTCGATTTTGAGTGTGTCGACTGGAAGCTGCTGCAGAATGCTCAAAGAGGAGTGGCCTGTGCCGAAGTCGTCGATGCCGATGCCGATGCCAAGGTCGCGAAGTCGCTGCAATTGCATGACCGCGGCTTCAGGGTCGGCAACGATCCAGCTTTCCGTTACTTCAAGCTCCAACGATCGTGCATCAAGACCGGTTTCGCTGAGAACGCGAGCGATGGATGCAGTGAACTCCGCCCGGTTTAACTGCACCCCTGAGACATTGACGAAGATCGTGATCGGCTCAGGCAATCCTGCGTACCACTCTCGCGCTTGCCTGCAGGCCTGCTCAAGCACCCACTCGCCGATCGCAACGATCAGCCCAGTCTCTTCGGCCATCGGAATAAACTGTCCGGGACTGACCGGTCCAAGCTCCGGATGATGCCATCTCAGCAGCGCCTCAAAGCCTTTTAGCTGGTTGCTCATGCTGTAGAGGGGTTGGTAAACAACATGAAACTGCTTTTGCTCGAGGGCAAATCGCAATGCGGTCTCCAACTTGACCTCCCGCTGCGCTTCGGCTCCATGGCGGGACTCATAGCGTCGCGCCCTGTCTTTGCCTGCTCGTTTCGCCACATACAGGGCCGTATCAGCATTCTGAAGCAGCACCGAGCCGGACTCGCCATCGGCGGGATACACGCTGATGCCGATGCTCGCCGAAGGTGCAAGCATATGTCTCTCGATGGTGATTCGCTTCCTTAGACCAGATAAAACGCGCTCGCAGATCTGCTCTGCTTCCCTTTCGGAGTCCAGGTCGGGCAGGACCAGGATGAACTCATCCCCTCCCTGGCGAGCCACGGTGTCGATTTCCCGCACGCTGGTGGCCAGAACGCTTGCGACATGCTGCAGGAAGAGATCGCCGGCGCTATGCCCAAGTGCATCATTGATCTGCTTGAAACGATCCAGGTCGACAAAGCAGACTCCAACATGTCGACCATGCCGCTTGGCTTGCATGATGGCCTGCTTCAGCCGGTCCTCAAGCAGCAGCCTGTTTGCCAGGCCCGTAAGGTGATCGTGCTGCGTCTGACGCACAAGCTGCGTTTGCAGCTGATCATGTTCGATGGCCAGCCGTGCCAGATCGCAGACGCTGTCCACCGACTCGCGGCTCCGGTCAGGCAAGTCGCAGCATGATTCGAAAACCGCTACCGTGCCAAGGATCCGACCCGCACCCGAAGATAAAGGTATAGCCAAACAGGATCGAAAATTCCCTTCGGCAAGTTCCGCATCCTCTCCGCTGCCGCGCTCGATCAGAATCGTCTTGCCCTGTTCGGCAGCGTGCACGCAGAGCATAGCAAAAGGATGATCTCCGCACTTAGAGATTGAGCGCTGTATGCCGTCTGGAAGACCTGCCTGCGCCGCTACTCGCAGCTTGGAGCCTGAGCGCAGTGAAAAGGCAATGGAGCGCGAAGGATGCAGCGCAATGTATGCGCTGCCGATCATAGCGAGCGTTGTTTCCAAAGGCTCGTGTTTGGTGACCGCCAGGAAGATCTCGTTCTTCGCCTTTTCCCATGCCTCCCGACGTTTTCTCTCCGTAATGTCCTGAAAGAGGACTACGGCGCCGACGGGGCGGCCGCCTCTGAGAAGGGGCGTGCTCGTGTAGGCGACTGGAAAGCTTGTACCATCCTTTCGCCAGAAGACTTCGCTGTCGGAGCGGTGGGTGCGCCCGTCCCGCAGGGCCATATAAATCGGGCACTCGTCTCGTGGATACGCCTTGCCGTTTGCGTGCGCATGGTGGAGGATGGCGTGCTGGTACTTTCCAAAAAGCTCCTCGGCCTTCCATCCGGTCATCGCTTCGGCGGCCGGATTCGCGAAGGTGGTGAAACCGTTTGCGTCTAGACCGTAGATGCCATCTCCAGCGGCCTGCAAGATGAGCGAGCTGATCTCCGCCAGTTCCGGAGGCGGTTCTAACCGAGAGCAGCCTACTCTGGCTTCTCTGATCTCGTTCTCATCAGGCTGACCCATCTCAGGCGTTTGCACCTCGGGAGCCTCTTCGAGGCACACGCCCGCCTGCCGACACTCCTCAGCTGCAGCCATGCAGAGCATATCGACCATTCAGCCTCAATCCTTCAACGGAAAATGATGGCGATCCTGCTGACTCTCATGATGTCAATTGTGTCGACAGGTCGCTCAACCCTTCATACTACGAAACCAGCGCGAGTCATTCTGCCCGAAGAAGCCATGGCAGGCTGGCCGGTTGGTAGCGCCACGGGCAAAACATGCATCGGCGCAGTGTTTCTGCACGGCTCTCAGGATCTTGCCCTCATTAACTTTCAGCGTCACCAGATTGTCGGGGTTGGCCCCTTCTACAGAGGGTTCTCTGGTGTCAAGGACCGCTCCAGCATGAGCGTCCACTCATCAAGCTTTTTCTGTAGAAGATCCTTCGGAACCATCTTCGTTTCATACTGCGCTACGAGAGCAGGTGATAGATGGCGGTTCAAAGCGTACTCAACTACTTCATCGTCCTTCGTACGACACAGCAGGACACCGATGCTTGGATTCTCGTGAGGCCGCTTCCGATCGCGATCCAGAGCCTCAAGGTAGAAGGCGAGCTTACCATGTGCTCGGGCTCGAATTTGCCAGTTTTCAGTTCAAGCGCAACCATGCACTGTAGATCGCGGTGAGAGAAGAGCAGGTCTAGTTCAAAATCCTGATTGCCAACTCGCACCCGGACCTTTTCACCCAGGAAGGCGAATCCGTCTCCGAGCTCCAGGAGAAGTTGGCGGAGGTTCCGAAGTAGCCCGGCCTGCAGATCCGCTTCCAAGTGAGTAGCAGGAAGGTCCAGGAAATCCAGCAGATAGCTGTCCGAGAACACGCCGGTCGCGTTCTCGGGCAAAACTCGCGACGTCGTTGCGAGTTTTAGGTCGGAGAGCATCGTTCTCTCAAATGCTGCTTTCTTGATCTGCCTATCGAGCTCCCGGTGAGACCATCGGCCTCGGGTTGCAGACATCAGGTAGAACTCCTTCTCTTCTAGCGTCTTGCATTGTGAGAGCAGGAGCAAGTGCTTGGACCAGGACAAAACTCGCAACAGTGTTGCGAGTTTTGGTAGACCAACGTAGGTCTCGTAGAACTGTTTCATTCGCCACAGATTGGAAGCCGAGAGTCCCTTCAGGTCAGGCGCTTCCCTGCTCAGCATTACGAGGTTGGAAAGCAGCTTCGAGCGCAAGGCAGGAAAGCAAAGGAGACGAAATGACAGTCTTGGTTACAGGCGGTACAGGCAATGTTGGCGGCGCGGTTGTAACGGAGTTGCGCAAGCGTGGTGCGGACGTGCGGGTTTTGGCTCGCAAGGAGCCCAAAGCAGGCAAGCTGCCGCCAGAGGTCGAGGTCGCCACCGGCGATCTCCTGGACCCAGTCTCCGTGATGGCGGCCTTACAGGGAGTGGATACACTCTTCTTGTTGAACGCCGTTGTCACAGACGAGCTGACGCAGGCCTTGATCGCCTATAGTGTGGCAAAGCGGGTGGGCGTCAAGCATGTGACCTCTTTGTCGGTCTACAAGGTGGAGCAATTTCGCGATGTACCGCACTTTGCATCGAAGCTGGCCGTTGAGAATGCACTGCGTGAGTTTGGTGTGCCGTACACCGTTCTCCGCCCCGGCTACTACATTCAGAACGAAGTGAATTTGAAGGATGCTCTCCTGGGGCCGGGTGTCTACCCGACGCCCATCGGCACTGTGGGGATTGCGGCGGCCGATGTTCGAGGTATATCGCGGAAGCGGCTGCGATCTCGCTCACCGAAGATGGCCACGAAGGGCAGACCTACGACATCGTTGCGCCGACGACGATCAGCGGGCCCGGCAATGCGGCTCTCTGGAGCAAGCTGCTGAACAAGGAGATCAAGTACACCGGACACAACTTCGATCAATGGGAGCAAGGCATGCGCTCCAAGATGCCGAGTTGGAGCGCCTTCGATCTTCGCATGATGTTTCAGGGCTACTTTGATCGCGGCTTCGAGTCGACCAAAACGGAAGTTGCGCGGCTCACCAAACTCTTGGGCCACGCTCCGCGGAGCTATGAAGACTTTGCAACCGAGACCGCAGCGAAGTGGAAGGCCTAACCGGCCGCACGACTCACCCAAGAACTTCAATTCAATATAGGATGTCCATGAAGCCACTTCGTATTCACGAGTACGGCGGTCCGCTCCAGCTAGATGAAGTCGAGCAGTCGGTAGCCACCAAGGGGCAAGTATGTTTGAGGAGTTCCTAACGAAGGTGATCGTCTACACACCAGAGGCCACTGCAAAGGCTCTATGTGGTAGTGGCTGCTGCCCCTGGCCCTGGAGTGCAGGAGCGCTTGATCGTAGGCACGAACGCGCGTTTCTTACCTGGTTTTATGAACGTTCGACCGCCGATCCGAGCTCGATCTCAGAGTCGTCCATCCAGGAAACGCTGCGCACCTTTTGTGGAAGCGAAGGCGTGCTTGGCTCTCGGTGTGTATCGGGCGGCCTTCACTATTACTGAGCATGCCACTCCTTTGAAAAACAGGAAGATCAACGTTCCGGGTTCTTGTGATCGGAGGAGAAAAAGGGGGTGGGGACAAGGTCGCGCAGATGGTATCCGCAGTCGCAGAGCACGTAATCGCGAAGACGATCGGCGACTGCGGGCACTTCATTCAGGAGGAGCAGCCTGCAGAGGTTGTGCGGCTCTTTCTGCGGTTTGCTGCCGAGACCGTCTAGGTGGATGTCCTGACTCGCCGCACCGCAATAACACTGGCTGCGCTGGCTGGTGCTGGCGTTTCTTCGCGTACTTTGTGGGCTTTCGCCGCTTTGGAAAGTTCTTCCCGCTCAACAACACCGAGGGCTTCATCAGGAGAGACATTATGTCCGACAACACGCTGCAGTACCCGCCCATTCCTCCCGACGACATGCACCGCAATCTTACGATTGCTCAATCGAACACCGATCAGAACTTGCCGCATATCGGCCTTGTGGGCGATACCTACACCATTACCGTCTCCGGCGACGACACCAACGGGCGCTTCTGCGTGATCGACATGCACATTCCGCCCGGTGGTGGCCCAAGCCGGCATCGCCACGATTTTGAGGAAATGTTCATCCTTCTTGAAGGAGAAATGGAAGCTACGTTTAGGGGTAAAAGGACCACCGTTCGTGCCGGTGACGTCATCAACATTCCCTCGAACGCGCCACACCAGTTCCACAATGCTTCTTCAAAGCCTGTCCATCTGCTCTGTATCTGCTCCCCAGCCGGTCAGGAGAACTTCTTTCAACAGGTGGGCGTTCCCGTCGCAACGCGGACCACACCTCCGCCGAAGCTGGATGAAAAGGAGATGGCAGCGTTCATGCAGAAAGCGAAGGCCCTCGCGCCCAAATATCGCACAGAGCTGCTCAAAGAGGCTTGATGTCGCGCAAATGCCCCATCG
>CAXTMW010000028.1:14015-16273 GCA_964245455.1 uncultured Acidobacteriaceae bacterium | reverse complement strand
GGTTTTTTGCCCCCAAATGCCCCCTGGGGCTTTGTTGGGGGGGGGTTTTCCGCGGCAGCAGCGGCCAATTCGCTTTGCTCTGGATCTCTGGTGCAAGGGACGATCAATGAGACTCAGCCAAACAGAAGCTGATCTTCAGGCTGACCGGATGCTCCTACATTGGCCAGCTTGCCCTTGGTACGCGCGCCAAACAAAGAGACTGCGGATCCAACAGTTGTGGTCGTCACTGCCCTTCCCATCGGTTCGCATCACTGTTCATCCGGTAAGTCGTACTCGATAACGGTAACTTCATCGCCCTCAAACCCAACCTCTACTACGGTGTTCACCAAAGCTCGCTTACCCAGGTGCGCCGGCTGGGCCGACAAGGTCCAGGGCAAAACCATCCCGATTGACGGCGAGTACCTGTGCTACACCCGGCACGAGCCGATTGGCGTGGTTGGCCAGATCATCCCCTGGAGCCTGCCCATGCTAATGATGGCGTGGAAGCTCGCGCCCGCGCTCGCCACCGGCAATACCGTGGTGTTGAAGCAGGCCGAGCAAACCCCGCTCTCGGCCTGCGCATCGGCGAGCTCATTCTGGAGGCCAGCTTCCCGGAAGGCGTCGTCAACATCCTGCCCGAGTACGGCCCTACCGCCGGTGCGGCGATCGCGCGCCACATGGACATCGACAAGGTCGCGTTTACCGGCTCGCTCGAAGTCGGCCGCTCGGTCATGCGCGCCGCGGCTGACTCCAACCTGAAGCCGGTCACCCTCGAGCTCGGCGGCAAAAGCCCAAACATCATCTTTGCCGATGTCGACCTGGACGAGGCCGTCGAAGGCGCGCAGTTCGGCCTATTCGCGAACATGGGCCAAAACTGCTGCGCTGGCTCACGGGTGTTTGTCGAGCACACGATCTACGACCGCTTCGTCGAGCGAAGCATCGCCCGCGCCGGCAGGCACATTGTCGGCGACCCTGCGGACCCGAAAACGCACCTCGGACCGGTCGTGAGCCAAACGCAGCTCGACCGCGTTCTCGGCTACATCGAGTCCGGGCGCACGCAGGGTGCCCAGCTGGCCTGCGGCGGCAAGCGCCTCGGGGAGCGCGGCTACTTCGTGCAGCCCACTATCTTTGCCGACGTGCAGGACGAAATGACCATTGCTCGCGAGGAAATCTTCGGCCCCGTCATGAGCATTCTTCCCTTCCGCACGGTTGACGAAGTCATCGCCCGCGCCAACCATACCTGCTACGGGCTTGCCGCCGCCGTGTGGACCCGCGACACGAAGCGCGCACTGCATGTGGCCGGCAGCGTGCGTGCCGGCACCCTGTGGATCAACTGCTATAACGTCCCGGACACCCGGGCACCCTTCGGCGGCTACAAGCAGTCAGGCATCGGGCGCGAACTGGGTGAGTATGGTTTGCAGCAATACACGCAGGTCAAGTCTGTCATTGCCAGGCTTTAGATCCCCTGCGGTGTACCGTTCAGTCCTGTGGATTGCAGCCGCACGAGCTGCGCACCACAAGCCGATTCTCGAGCAGCAAGGGACGGCGGCGGCTCGGCTTCCCTCCTCCGCTGCCGGTGCCCTCGGTAAGTTGCGCAAATAATAGCTCCGCAGCGTGCCTCCCCACATCCTCAATCGGCTGCTGCACCACCGTCACGGCCGGTCGCAGAGTGCCTGCCAGGTCGAAATCGTCAAAACCGATCAGGGCCACATCGCCGGGGACGTCAATCTGCAATTGCTGCAGGGCCTGGTAGGTTGCGACGGTGGCGCGATTTTTAAGCGTAAAGATCGCGTCGGGCCGCTCCTTCTTGCCGCGATGCCTCCCCAGGTGCGCACGGAGCAGGGGCTCGGCTGAGCTGCCACTCTCTTCGAGCGCAGTGTCTATCAAGGGCTGGAGGCCAGCCTGCTTCACCGCGTCGCGATATCCGCGCTGGCGTTCCGCGATGGTAAACAGTTCGGGATCGCCGGCGAAACACAGAATGCGCTTTCTGCCGTGGTCAATGAGGTGCTGCGTCGCGTCGTATGCCGCCTGGTAGTTGCCGGTCAGCACGGCAGGGCACCCGGGGAGCGGTCGGTCAAAGGTCACCACGGGCACGGCGCTTTGCTTCACAAATCTGCGCAGCCGCGCGCTGCCCGCACCGGCCGGCACAAGCAGCAGCCCATCCGGTCGGTGTCTCATCAGGACGGCCAGAGTACTCATTTCAAGCTCCTGATCATTCTTGCTGACGGCAAAGATCAGCAGCGAGTCGTGCGCGCGGGCTACCTCGTCGGCCGAGTCGG
>CAXTMW010000028.1:7795-14005 GCA_964245455.1 uncultured Acidobacteriaceae bacterium | reverse complement strand
TCGGCGCAGATGGCAAAAACAGCGTCGGCGATGCTGGGCACCCCCAGGCCGATTGTCTTGGGGCGGCCGCCCTTCAGGATGCGCGCCGCATGGTTCGGCATGTAGCCAAGCCGCCGCACGGCGGCCTGCACGCGGACGAGCGTCTTGGGGCTCACATTCAGGCCGCCATTGACGACGCGGGAAGCGGTCGCGATGCCGACGCCCGCCTCTTCGGCGACATCTGCAAGCGTCGGATGGGCAGGGTGCTTCATGGCCGGCGAAGAAAAGCTTTCAAGAAGGGCGTCCCGGCCCCGAAAGTAACACAAACGTGACCCCGGCACAGTAGCACGTTTCGTAATCAGCCAGCGACTGCTTTTTGGAAAGCTTTCAAGCTTGACAGCTGTAAAAATCCGTACCTATTATCGGCGCGTTTGGAAACGATACCAAGAGTTCAACCTTAGCTCCCCATGGGCTTACTTCAGGAGGTTTTATGCACACACGCCCCAACGAACCCGAGAACCGCGCCCCTCGGTCCGTATCCAGATCGCTGCCAGGCCGCGCAATCTTTCTTTTCCGGTCTGCCGTGTGGACGCTGCCCGTGCTTTCACTGCTCGCGCCCACCGCGGCGCACGCGCAGTCAAGTTCTTCGTCGCTCTCCGGCACGGTCACCGACGCGAGCGGGGCCTTGCTGCCGAACGCGAAAGTCACAGCGCACAACGAGGGCACCGGGCAGGACAGCACCATCACCACCAATCAGAGTGGAGCGTACACGTTCCCGAATCTGGAGATCGGCAACTACACCGTACGGGTCGAAGCAGCCGGCTTTGAGACCGCCATACAGCAGGGGACGCATTTGGACCCCAACATCGGCGCCCGCTACGACGCTTCCCTGAAAACCGGCCAGTCCAACGAGAGCATCACCGTGCAGGCCGACGCGAATGCCCTGCAAACCGAGTCCGCCGCTGTCGGCCAGCTCGTTACCAGCGAGCAGGTCAGGAGTATTCAGCTCAACGGGCGCAACCCTCTGTATCTTTCGCAGCTTGAGCCCGGCGTCAACCGCAACGCGCCGTTGTCCTCGTTCAATTTCGCGCCCGACTTCAGCGGCCCCATTGTCAACGGCGCCCGTGCGTCTGAGTCGCTTGTGACGCTGGACGGCGCACCCATGGTGCGGACCCGCGGCAACGGCACCCAGATCGGCGTCGCCGACGTGGACACCATCTCGCAGGAGCAGATCCTCACCACCAGCTACCCGGCGGAGTACGGCGAAACCTCCGGCGGCCTTGTGCAGCTGGTTCCGCGCAGCGGCACCAGTCAGTTCCACGGCTCGGCTTTTGAGTACCTGCGCAATTCGTTTTTCGACGCCAACACCTGGACGCGCAAGCAGTCCACCAATCCGACCATTGCCGGCCACCCGGCACCTTTCCGATACAACCAGTTCGGCTGGAACCTGAACGGCCCCATCTATTTCCCCGGCAAGTTCAACACCTCCAGGACCAAGCTCTTCTTCCTTGCCGGGCAGGAGTTTCTGCGCTTCCGCCAGAACGCCACGCAGCAGGGCACGGTGCCGACTACGCTCATGCGTCAGGGCAACTTCAGCGAGCTGCTTTCGCCGAATATCTTCTACTCCAATCGCGCGGCGGCCGGTCAGCCGTACCAGGGCGTACAGATCGTCAACCCAAACACCGGCGTCCCTTACCCGAACAACATCATCCCCGCCGGCCAGCTTAGTGCGAACGGCCTCGCCCTGCTCAATGCGTATCCCGCTCCCAATGCAAACGGCGGCGCGTATAACTGGCAGCTCTCCAACCCATACCCGCAAAACCAGCAGAAAAATACCTTAGTGCTCGACTATGTGCCCGCCGAAGCGCACCATCTTCGGTTCAGCATCCTGGCGCAGCACTTTGACCAGGTTGTGCCGTTCGCCGGCAACTTCAATCGCACCCCGCAGGTGTGGGCCTGGCCGAACCAGGTGGGCGTTCTGCACTACACCTGGTCCATCAGCCCCACGCTGGTCAACGACGCCACGGCTTCAGCTTCCGCCGATCACGTCACCATTACCGACCAGCTCACCAGCGGCCTGTATAACCGCACTAATTACGGCATTAACTTTCCATATATCTTCGCCGGCTCCGACAAGCTCATTCCGAACAAGATTCCCACCATCGGCATCGCGAACTTCACGACGCTCGACGGCGGCCCGTACCCTTCGCACTCAGGCGGCGTTATCACTAACATCGCCGACAATTTAACAAAGGTTCTCGGCCAGCACACCATTACCGCGGGCCTGCTGTACGAGCGCACCGGTGAGAATAACTTCGACCAGATCACAGTAAGCAGCACCACGCCCGGCGCCACGAATAACCAGAACGGCCAGTTCACCTTTACCGACACCCGCAACCATCACCCAACAAGCAACGCCGCAGTGGCAAACACCGCGCTTGGCCTGTTCGACAGCTACGGTGAAATCGGCCAAAAATCTTACACACTCTTCCGCTCCAACTACGGCGCCGGCTTCATCCAGGACCAGTGGCATGCCACGCCCAAGCTGGTTCTCGAATATGGTGTGCGCTACAGCATCTTCCAGCCGTACTACGCGCTCTGGGGCAACCAGTCGTTCTTTGACCAGAACGCCTACAATCCGGCCGCCGCGCCCACCGTCAATCGCGTCGACGACACCATTACCGGCGGCGACCCGTACGACGGCGTCACGATCCCCGGCACCGGCTTTCCCAGCTCCGCCAATGGCCACGTACCGGCGAGCATCCTGAACGGCACCTACAACCGCCTGTTCCGCGGCTTCAACAAGGGCTATTCCAAAACCATTTGGAGCGACGTGCAGCCGCGCCTGGGCTTCACCTACGAGCTCACGCCGGGCACGGTGGTCCGCGCCGGCGCGGGCCGCTTTGTGCAACGCATCGGCATCTCTGACGCGATCCAGCTCGGCGGCAATGCTCCCTTTCAACCCACCGCTTCCGTCACCGACGGCTCGGTCGATAACCCAGGCGGTACCACGCTCAGCAGCTTCCCGCTCCAGCTTTCGTCCCAGGCCATCAACTTTCCCAACCCCAACGCCTGGAGCTGGAACCTGGCCGTGGAGCAGGAGCTGTCCGGGCTTGCCACCCTCACGGTCGACTATGTCGGTCGCAAAGGCATTCACCTGACGCAGATCGACAATATCAACGAGCTTCGCCCCGGCACCACCCTGGCTAATCCCAACGTGCAGCCCGACGCGCTGCGCCCGTACCAGGGCTTCGGCAGCATTCTGCAGGACACCAATGCCGGCAGCTCCATGTATAACGCCCTGCAGGTCAACCTCAAGCGCCGCCTCACCAAGGGCTTCCTGTTCGGAGTGGCGTACACGTGGTCGCGCAGCATGGATACCGGCTCGAACCTGTATTACGAGCTTCCGAATGTCTACGATGCGCGGCCAGACTGGGGCCCGAGCGACTTCGATATCCGCCAAGTCACGGTCATCAACTATGTCTGGAATATTCCCTACAGCGGCGGCAGCAACAGCCTGCTGCGCGGTGCGCTCGGCAACTGGCAAATCTCCGGGTTGACCCAGCTGCAGAGCGGCGTGCCGTTCAACGTCAGCACCGGCGATGACTTCGCCGGGGTCGGACCCGGCTCCGGCACGCAGCTTTGGACAACGACCGCGAAGCCGCTCCTGCCGAAACAATTCACTCGGGCCGGCGGCACAGGCTACTGGTTTCAGCCTTCGGTCTTTGTCGCGCCCGCGGCCGGTACATTCGCGCCGCGCGGCTCGCGCAACTCACTCTATGCCCCGGGATTTGAGAGCTGGAACGCCGCTCTGGTCAAGACTTTCCACATCGTTCCCAGCCATGAAAACCAGGCCGTAAGTTTCCGCGGCGAAGCCTTTAACTTTGCCAACCACCCAAACCTCGACACGCCCCAGAACAACCCCACCAGCGGTACGTTTGGCCAGGTCACGGCAAAGGGCAACACCTACGCCTCTGACCGCCAGTACCAGTTCAGCCTGCGCTACCAGTTTTAACTTCCGGCTCTAGATGCAAAGGGGGTTTGTCCGCCGACAGACCTCCCTGCTGGGTTCTTAGCCGATACTTCTGCTACCCGATACGAAAGGATTCCGCTTATGGGAACGAGTAACTAAAAACAGCGTACCGCCGCTTGCCGCCGCATGCACCGCCCTTCTGGCGCCGGCCTTGGCAGGAGCACCATGACGCCGAGCAGAAGCTGATCGATTCCCTGGCGCCCCGGATCGCACGGTCGGTTGTGCATCTCGGCCAGCTCAACGTACTTGAGGCCAGGCGGTGGCGCTACCATGCGGGCGATGTACCCTACGCCGAGGCGGCCTCGCTCGACGACTCCGTGTGGCAAACGAGCGGCGGCGGGATGAGCCGCATACAGCTTCCAATCCCGTGCAGCAGCCGTCTCGTCGAGCGCCTGCTCTTCTGCCCGGGCGCGCAGCTGGTATAGCTCCGCATCGTTGGGCGCAGCGGCGATACGTTAGGCAAGCTCGCCCTGCGCCACCTTGGGCGGCCGTGGGTACAAGGCCTGTACGCCGGGGAGCTGCATCGCGCGATACAGGGCCGCTTGCCTGCCCGACGCGCCGACGATGTGCTGCAGCCACTCCGGCATTGCGGCGCCGGTCGACGGGACGATCCATGCGATCGCCAGCACAGCGACCGACATCGACAGGACGTTCCACGCGATCTCCGCGCGATGCTGGGTGAGGTTCGCGCAAAGATACATCGCTCACGGAACGACATTGATTGAGACCTCGAATTCGGCAACCCGACGGGGGTGCCGACAAACGCGCGCCCACCGGAAACCGCGAGCGATTCCACGTCGTCAGGCAGGCCCGACGCGGCACCGGCATGGTTGACCGTACCGCCGCGGACGTAGAAAACATCCGTGCTGCGGCACCCTCTCTCAACGCTCCTATACAAACCCACACAAAGCGCTGGCCTTTCTATAGAGAACGGACAGAAGCAAAGCGCAAGAATGACTTTGCGGCATTCTGGTCAGGATCGTAGCTGAAGCATCCGCTTATTCGAGCGGCAGCAGCGCAGGAGCCGTTCGATGTCAATGGTCCGAAAACCGCTGCTCCTCCGTTCAGCCGTTCAGCGCGAACCCATGCTCGCCCCGCAAGAAGATCAACCGCGGGCGCACACAAGGAATCTATGAGCCCTCGGAACCTGCCCCTTCCCGTGCATCTGCTTACATTCACTTACGCCTCCTTGCTCTCCTCGGCCTCGTATGTTGGGCTGCCCCTGGGCAAGAAGAGGTGGAAAGCGGGGAGCTTCCAGCCCGGCGCCGCCTTTCTTTGCTTCACCTGCATGCTGTGGAATCAAACAACTCCCGCACATGGCCAAGTCAAGCTTGCCACGATCGCCGCGGCGAGCGGAGAGCTTCCGGATGCGCCCAGTCCGCAGCACGGCGAGCTTACCTACGCGGCTGATTACGCGGCTGACTCTGCGGGTAACTACGCGGATCAGGCCGCCTCAGCCACCGGCCAGGCTCAAGGTCAGACTCACGGCGAGGGCAGTATCTCCGGGACGGTTGTGGACAGCAGCGGGGCCGCTATAGCCGGAGCGCGCATTCGGCTAAGTTCTGCCGCAGGCCTGCCCGAGAAGGCCGTCATCGCAGGAGCAGACGGCAGCTTCGCACTTACGAACTTACCCGCGGGAACCTATACGGTGCTGGTCGACGCCAAGGGTTTCGGCTCATTCACATCGGCCAGTCTCGACCTTGCGGACCGGCAAGCTTTGTCGATGCTTCCGGTCTCGCTGACGGTCGGCGCCACCACAACCGACGTGGAGGTGCGGCCGACAGAAGTGATCGCGGCTGCACAGATCAAGCAGGAAGAAAAGCAGCGTGTTCTCGGCATTATTCCGAATTACTACATCAGCTATACCTGGAACGCAGCCCCGATGACGACCCGGCAGAAGTATTCGCTCGCCGCCCACGATGAGTTCGACTGGACCTCCTTTGTCGGTGCGGGCATCGGTGCCGGCATAGAACAGGCAAATAACAGTTACAAAGGGTATGGGCAAGGCGCGGCCGGCTACGGCAAGCGGTACGCTGCTCTGTTTGGGACGGGCATGTTCGAGAATTATTTCGCCCATGCCGTCTACCCTTCCATCTTTCATCAGGACCCGCGTTATTTCTATCAGGGCTCAGGCACCAAGAAGTCCCGCGCGCTGCACGCCGCCAGCTTCGCCCTATGGGTTCGCAACGACAAGGGGC
>CAXTMW010000028.1:5280-7785 GCA_964245455.1 uncultured Acidobacteriaceae bacterium | reverse complement strand
TCAAGGGGCAGGATGCACCCAATTACTCGTTTCTAGTAGCCGCCATGACCGCGGGAGCGTTGTCGAACCGGTACTACCCTCATGCCGACCGGGGTGCCAATCTGGTCTTCACCAATGCGGCAATCGGCATAGCCGGGCGAGCCGCTGGAACCGTGCTGCGCGAGTTTCTCCTGAAGCCGCTGACGACGAATGTGCCTGGCGACGGCAAGCCCTGAGGCGACATTCGGAGCGCTCATCCCGGACCATCCGGACTGACCGCTCCGCGAGCTTTCGCGCCACATACGGCAGAGTTGCTGAAGGCTAGCGAAGGGAAAGCGTCGACAGAGCGGACGCACTTTCAACACCGCTTCTGATGGGATCCTGCGTATGCAGCGGGAGCAGCACTTCCACTTCGAGTCCTCCACTCTCGCGATTCCGGGCGACGATGCTGCCGCGGTGGAGGCGCACGGCACCTGCCGCAATTGCAAGTCCCAGACCATTCCCGGTTCCGCTGCCGCTGCCCGCGTGCACGCGAACAAACGGGTGGAAGATCGTCTCGAGCATGGACGGCGGCACTCCGAATCCCTCATCGTAGACCGCGATCGACATGGCCGGCCTACCCCCCAGGGAGGCACTTTTCAACTCGATGCGTACGCATGTGCCGGGGGCGGTAAACCGCACCGCATTCCGCACAATGTTTTCGCAGGCGCTTCTAAGTGCATGGGCGTCGGCCTGCCCCAGACACGCCGAATCCTGAATCACAAGCTGCACCGACTTACCCTCGGTCTGCGCCTCGAAGGAAACATCGGCCCCGACTTCTTCGAGCAGTTGACGCAGATCGACGCATTCGGGGCACGATCCGGAAACACCCACCTCGAAGCGCGACAGAGTCAGCAGCTGTCCAATCAGCGTGTCGATGACGCCGATATCCCGCTCCATCCTGCGCAGCAGTTCCTGATCGCGCGCCCCGGTACCCCGGTGCAGCAGGGCGACGGACACATTCAAGCGCGCCAGCGGGGAGCGCAGCTCGTGCGAAACCATGGCCAGCAGCTCCTTTTGCGCCTGCATCAGCAGCTCGATGCGCTGCACCATGGAGTTGAAATCGGTCGCGAGCGAGGCGAGTTCATCGTGGCGGTGCAGCACGCTTGCCGGCGCCCGCGCGGTTAAATCGCCTTGCGTCACCTTGCGCGCCGCGGCCTGGATGGCATAGATAGGCGAAGCGATGTGCCGTGCCAGCCAGATACAAAGCAGGGTGACGAAAGGCAGCAGCACTAACAGGGAACGCACGCTGCGGCCGAACACAAACTCAGCCATCTGACTAAATCCCGAGGCGACATATAGGAGAAACACATAGGGGTGGCCCTTCGGAGAAATAAATCGATACACGGCAATGCGGTTGCGAAGCACCAGAATCTGGCCGGCACGCACCTGCCGAGCCATACGCAGTCCGTCCTGAGATACCGCGCGGCCAAGTACCTCCTGATTTGATCCGTTCAGGAGGTACAGCTTGCGCCTTTTGTTGTCCTCGTTGCTTTCAGAGAATGTCTTCGCAAAGCGGGCAAACCCGTCCGGTCCCCTGGACTCATACGCATCTACCGCCTCGGCGGCCAAAATCGGCGCTACCATCGCATAGATGTTTGGCGGAGACAGTACGTGGACACCTTCGACGTAGGTTCCGGCCGCCACCACGGTCGAGAAGCCCAGAACCGTGAACCAGAACCATAGAAAGATTTTCAGGAAAAGCCGATGAGCATGACCGATCTGCCTCGCCCGACACCAAAGCTGCTCGATAGGCATCGCGAATGTGCTCCCTTCCCGAACGACCATTGCATGTTCTGTTACATCATGTACAAGCCTGATCGGCTGCATAAGCCGCGTGGCGCGGCAAAGTCGTGACTTACTCCGAAGGCCACGCGTACAGGTAGCCACTGCCGCGTACACTGCGGATCCGCTCCTTGCCATCCCGCTGCAGCCCCAGCTTGCGCCTTAAGTTACTTACATGGAGGTCGATGCTGCGATCGAAAGGAGAGAACCTGCGATCCAGAACCTGTTCCACCAGTTCATCGCGCGTCACTACCTTGCCGGTGCGCTCCAGAAACACGCGCATCAACTCGAACTCGGCGGAGGTCAGCCTGACCTCCTGCCCGTCGCGGATCAGGGTGCGGGCACCCATATCCATTTGGAGATCGCCGGAGCAGACGATCGGCGGCCGGGCGCTGCTTGCCGCCTTGGCCTGCCAGTCCGAGCGGCGCAGCACAGCGCTGATGCGCGCGACGAGCTCCCGTGGATTGAAGGGTTTGGACAGGTAGTCGTCGGCCCCGAGCTCAAGGCCAAAAATGCGGTCGAAGTCATCACCTTTCGCGGTAAGCATCACGACCGGCGTCGTTCCGTGCTTTCGTATCTCGCGAAGCACATCAAAGCCTTTTCGATCGGGAAGCATCACGTCGAGCACGACCAGCTCGAAGCTGCCGCCCGCTGCTTCGCGCTCGCCTTCGGCGCCCGTGTGTACCGCCGAAAGTAGAAAAC
>CAXTMW010000028.1:0-5270 GCA_964245455.1 uncultured Acidobacteriaceae bacterium | reverse complement strand
TCGGCGTCCAGATATTCCCCGACCAGCTGGCACAGATCACGATCGTCGTCTATCAGTAAAAGGCGGGGTCGTGTGCCGCCTTTCCACGCGCCGGCACTCTTGTTCATCGCCGTTGAATCCCTGTTCACCTTTCGAATGGTACGGCCTGCCCCACAGACTCGAAAACCTTCCTTACAATTCCTGACGCTTTGCTCTCGCAGCCTGACAGCCCCGCCGCCGAGCCTGCTGAACAATCGATCAAGGAGGTGCAGCCGTGACAGAAAACCTGGGAATCAAAGCCGCGAGCCTGCTCTGGACGATCTGCTGCTACGGTTTGAAACTGGCTGTTCTCTTTATTTAGTGATCCCCTGAGACCTACTCGTCAACGCCTGAATTATCAAATCTGGAGCATCCATGCCCGCAAGAGACTACGTGCACACTCCGACAAACATTGCGCCCCGAAAGCGGCTTACCGGAAAGCGGCTTTTACGAGCCGGAGCATGGCTGCTTAGCATCGCGGTCCTGGCAGCTTCCGCTTTAGTCGCCGGGCTCACCTATCCGGGCACGCCAGGGGCGGGCAGCAGCATGGTCTTTCAAGGCTACACACTTCTGCCTGCGCATCGCATGCTGAGCGTTCTCGACTACATCACGATTGAGGGTTCCAGCCTTTTTGTTACCAGTGAAAGTGAAGGCAGCGTGTACAAGGTGCATCTTACCGCTGCAGGTATCCCCGGCAAAGCCGATCTTTCCGTTATGCCCGGCGCGGGTGCTGCCCACGGGGTCGTCATCGATCCGGTCAGCCATGCGGCATCGGTCACGCGCAGCGATGCGAACACCGTCGATATCTTCGATCCCGAGCGTCTTGTACTTATCAAGCACATACCCGTCGCGGACGATCCTGACGGTATCTTCTACGATCCGCTCGACAAACTGATTTACCTGGCCAGCGGCGACTCCGGGATGGGCACCCTGATTGACCCCGCGACGCAGGATACGGTGGCCAGCATCGCGCTTGGCGGCAAGCCGGAGTTCGCGGTCTTTGATGCGCATACCGGGCTGATGTTCCAGAATCTTGAGAGCACAGACAGTGTCCTGGCGCTCGACCTCGGCAAGCGGGTGATCGCGGGTCGCTGGCCTTTGGCCGACTGTCAGGCTCCAACGGCGATGGCGCTTGACGCGCAGCATCGTCGCCTGTTCATCGGCTGCTCAGGCAATGCGCGGCTGGTCGTCTTTGATCCCGACAGCCACCGTGTTCTCACATCCATCCCGGTAGGAAGCGGTCCGGACGCGATCGCGTACGACGCGGTCCTGCATCGCGTCTACGTCACAGGCAAAGCCGGCGTGCTGTCCGTTCTTGAGCAGGACACGCCTAATCAGTACCGTATACTCGACTCCATCCACACCCACTACGGCGCCCACACGCTTGCGCTCGACCCTGCCACGCACAAGGTGTACGTGGGCTATGCAGGTTTATTTGTGCAGCCGCGGCTGGCTGTGTTCGCACCCCGGCCCTGAGCGCTCACCCTGCACTTGCAGGGCTAAAACGAGCCGCGGCAAGGTCCCGGCTCGCGGCAAAGCCGTTCTGGAACTTCGTAGCGGTGGACGCGGTAGGCAAGCTCAGATCAGGTTCTCGATCTACCAGACCTAAGCGTAGATTCGCGGCGAGGATGCCGGCGATGAAGCAGCGGACGTTGGCGTTGGCGGTGGGTTGAGGCGAGCCTTTCACGGCATTTCAGCTGACAATGCCCTCAGAAGACGCTCACTTTCAGCACGTGTACGCACCGCTGTCCGGAAGTAACGGCTGTCCAGCCCTTCGAAGGTTTCGCAGGCGCGCACGAGCACATGATGATTTACGATCAGGTTTCGCCATAAGCTGCCCGGCGTCTCACAACGAAAGAGCAAGAAATTTGCGCTGCCGTTGAACACCGTCAGCCCGAGGCCCTTAAGCTGCTCCCTGAGCCAGGCCCGCTCCCGAGCAGTCGACTCGCATCGCGCCTCTACGTTCCCCGCCAACTGTAGGCGCGCCAGTTCCCCAGTGAATGTATCCACAGGCCAGAGCGGGAGGCGGCCGTCCAGCGCTGCCTTACTGTCCGGATGCACGACAGCATAGCCTACTCGCGCCCCCGGCATCGCGAAGAACTTCGTAAGCGAGCGCAGAACGACCAACATGCGGGAGCGGGTGGCGAGTTGAGACACACTGTGCTCAGGCGTCCAATCGATAAAGGCCTCATCCACGATGAGCAGCTTGCCTCGAGCGGACATCTTCTCTGCCAGGTCTTCCATCGCCGCACGCGGAAGCAGCGCGCCGGAAGGGCTGTGCGGGTTTGCGAGCAGCAGTGCATCGCTTCCGTGGTCAAGTTCGGCGAGCACAGCCGCGCTGTCCGGCAGGAATCCATTCTCGGCACGAAGCGCAAAGGGCCGGTAAGCCGCGCCGGTGATACGCCGGTATTCCTCGAAGGCCGGAACTGCCGTCAAGCAGCTCCGAACCCTAAATGCCGTCAGCGCCGCTTGCAGGAGCGGCATGGCCCCATTCGCAACGGAAACGCACGCCGGGTCTACTCCTACATAGCTCCCCACGGCCCTACGCAGCGCCCGGTAGGTGCTCTCCGGATAAACTCCCAAATTGCGGCCGTTGGTGAACAACCTCGCAATCGCGGCGAGTATCTCCGGCGTGGGCGGCTCCGGATGGATGTTCGCACTTAGATCCAGCAGCTCTTCTTCGGAAATGTCAAATTCGCGCGCAATGGCGCCCAGCTGCCCGCCGTGCGATGGCGGCCTGCTGCTAAACATCGCCCGCATAGGGCGTTCCGAACGCCTCCCCATAGAGAAAATCGCGCAGCGGCCGCCGGTGCTCCCAGCCGAATCGCTCCAAATCCGGCTCGGACGCGAAATGCTCCACATACCCCACGCACAGGTAGCCCACGATCTCGACACCGTCCGGCACCTGCAGCAGTGCGCGCAGCTCCGCCACATCAAAGATGCTGACCCAGCCCACGCCGACGCCTTCCGTCCGCGCCGCCAGCCATAGATTCTGGATGGCGCACACGGCGGAGTAGGCCGCCATCTGCGGCATGGTTTGCCTGCCCAGGCCAGAGCCTTGCTCCGTCCGCCTGTCGCAGAGAACGCATATGTGCTGCGGGGCTTCCAGCAGTCCTTCAAGCTTGAGCCCGCTGTAGCTATCGCGCTGTTCGCCTTGATAGGCGTCCGCGGCCACCTTGTTGGCACGCGTAAAGATGGCGTGAATTGCCCGGCGGGAGGCTTCCTCGCGGATGACAAGAAAGCGCGCCGGCTGCATCAGTCCGACGGAAGGAGCTGTATGAGCGGCATGCAGGAGGCGCAGCAGCGTCGCATCGTCCAGCCGCCGTGGTAAAAATCCCCGCCGCACATCGCGCCGCCCGGCAATCGCCCGATACACCGCGTTACGATCCGCTTCGGCAAAAGCATTCGCCATGCATCCATCGTAGCGAACGCGGAAGCTCCCGGTTCCGCGCCGGTTGACACTGCCGCCTACCGGACCGATGCTGATTGGAGATGAAGGCGATCTCCAGACTTCCAGCGAACCGGCCTCCATTCGGATGAGAGAGCCTCCGGAAAGCGAAAGCGACTGCCGGATCGCGATTTGCGGCTCGGCCGGTGTCGGTAGAACCACCCTTGCCCAGGCCCTCGCATATGAACTCAAACTACCGTACATCGCCGAGGAGATGCGCAGCTTCCTTGTGACTTCGCGAAGAAGTCTAAGCTCCTTCGCCCCTCACGAAATCGAAGTCAAACTGCTTCGGCTCCAGCGCGAGCGTCGGGAAGCTGAACGCAGCGCCCGGGATTTCGTTGCCGACACGGGCGCGCTAGATTTCATCGCCCACGCCCTTTTCCATGGCTGCTCATCGACGGCCTTGCTCGCGGAAATCCATCCGCTGCGCTACAGAGCTATCTTCGTGCTCCCCTGGGGCGTGCTCCCTTATCGGCTGGACGGCGTGCGCCCACCCGACCAGGCGTCTCAACTCGGGTATCAGCGCATCCTTGAAAGCCTTTTGCGCCGTCACACTCCCACCTCCCAGCTGCACTTCCTGCCGGACAACATACGGCGCCTGCATGACCGACTGCGCTGGGCCGCCGCATGCTTGGCTGCTGTTCCGGCAACGCTCTCTCGCATGCAGGGGGAGTTCACCCGGTGATCGACATTCCCCGTCTCGTGATCAGCGGTATTTCCAGCGGCTCCGGCAAGACTACTGTCATGGCCGCCATGGCCCGCGCTTTTACCCGGCGCGGCCTGCGCGTGGCAGTCTTCAAGTCCGGCCCGGACTACCTGGACCCCACGTACCACGCGCTTGCCGCGTCTACGCAGTGCCACAACCTGGACACCTGGATGATGGGCAAGGAAGCCCTGCTCGAGACCTTCGCCTCCGCCGCGGAAGGTGCCGACCTCGCGCTTATCGAGGGTGCCATGGGCTTGTTCGACGGCGTGGAGCCGACCTCCAACGAAGGCTCGACCGCGCAGGTCGCGCGGTGGCTTGACGCGCCGGTGCTGCTGGTTCTGGATGTTTCCGGCATGGCCCGGACTGCCGCGGCGGTGGCGCAGGGATGCATGGGCTTCGATCTCGGCCTGCGGTTTGCCGGCGTGTTCGCGAACCGGGTCGGCAGCCGCGGGCACCTCGACCTGGTCCGCGCCGCACTTGCCCCATTCCCCGCGCTGGGCGGTCTGCCGCGCGAGCCCGGCCTCGGCTTCCCGGAGCGCCACCTCGGCCTGCACGCGGCGGCGGGAGACAATGCGGCACTGGACGAGCAGCTCAACTCCTGGGCCAGTCGCATCGAGGAGTGGGCCGACCTTGACGGTATCCTTGCCGCCGCGCGCACCGCGCCGTCTCTGCCCCCGGCAGCAGAAACTCCATCGAACGCGGCCACCACCTGCCGCATCGGCTACGCTCTCGATGCCGCATTTCACTTCTACTACCACGACAACCTGCGCCGCCTGCGCGCCCTTGGAGCCGAGCTGGTGCCGTTTTCACCGATCGCCGACGCTGCCCTGCCCGAGGTGGACGGCTTGTACTTTGGCGGTGGATACCCGGAGCTCCACGCCGAAGCGCTCGCTGCCAACCGCTCTATGCGGGAGTCGATTGCGCGCTTTGCCGCGAGCGGCCGTCCGGTGTACGCCGAGTGCGGCGGGCTCATGTATCTGTGCGCGCAGATTGTACTGCTCGACGGCTCGGCCTGGCCTATGGCCGGGCTGTTCGCGGCCGAGGCCGTGATGCAGCCGCGCCTTCAGGCGCTTGGCTACGTCGAGGTTTCGACTTCAA
>CAXTMW010000027.1:20572-25793 GCA_964245455.1 uncultured Acidobacteriaceae bacterium | reverse complement strand
CCACTTGGCCCGGTGGAGATCGCGAAGAGCTTTCGCAAAGAAAAGAACGCTGCACACGAGGCCCACAAGCCCGAGCTGCAGCAGAATATCGAGGAAGCCGCCCTGCGCGTTCGAGATGTGGAACCCTATGTAGCGAGTCGTTATGGCTACCTGTCCGTTCGCCACGTCCCAGAACGCTTCGTAGCCGAAGCCCAGCCAGGGCCGCAGCTGGACAGCCTGCAACACGGCGTGCCAGATGGGCGTTCTCGCTCCAAAGTTCGCGTCCTTGCCCAGCAGAGCCAGCAGGGAGGGCAGGATGGCAAGCAGTCCCAGCAAGCCGACGACGGCCAGGCATGCGGTCAGGATGCGAAGCAGCACCGCGTCCTCAGGCCGAAACCGACGCGTGAGCCGCACGCAGAGGATGAGCGGCATCCACAAACCGCCGATCATGAACGCCATCTTCGAGTCGGCTTTCACGATAAGCACGGCTGTCATCAGCAGGGAAACAACTTTCCAGATGGGAAGAGGCCGCCAAAGGCGTGGGCAGGCCAGCATGGGAGAGATGAAAAACAGCGTGTAGGCCGCGCAGTTATTCTTCGCGCCGCAGATCCCCTGCCACGCGCCGCCGTTGAGCGCATCCCGCCCTACCGAAGGCATAAAGAGCGCAGTGGCGATGTTCAGCGCTCCCGCGGCAAAGCCGGCGAGAAGAACGATGTCCAGCAAGGCCGCGGTTTCCCAGCGCGCTACCAGGTAATTGACGAAGATCGTCACGATGAGGAGAAAGACGCCGCGACGCAGGCTCGCCGCAGGAGCCTGCGACCACACGCTCGAAAGGGTGGCGAGCAGCGGCAGCAGCAGCGTGAGCCAGACTTGTCGGGTCAACTGAGCCACGGCGTGAAAGCGCGAGGCAACAAGAAGCGCCATGATTAGGAGGAAGCATGCCTGAAAGCCAATCCCCGCGACGCTGTCGATGTTCCCCGCCGGGTTGGGGCTTGGAATGATGCCGTTGGTCGCGAGGAATACAAGCACCCCGGCGCATACATATGCGGCGATCGGACGGTCGGCTTGCTTGTGGTCAAGGGTGCTTGCAGTCACAAAATCCTTCATGGAACAGCGTTGGACCGGATGTGGCTCGCCTCGTGTGCTTGGTACGCACGACCATGAGCTCTCAGCCTTTCGGATGAGTGATCATGCCGCCCGCCTTTCCGGGACTGAACTCCACGTGAACTTCCGTGATGACGGCCATTGCGCGACCATCGTGGACATACGGGCTGTAGCGCCAGAGGCGGACTGCATCGAAGGCGCTGTCTTCCAGCAAGGGGCTTCCGGATACCATGCTCAACGGGGAAACCGCGCCGGTGCGCGACACCGCAATGCGTAGAACGACCTCTGTGGGCATCTGTACCTGCCCAGGCGGTACCGTCGGGCTGACCCTCCTGAGGCAGTGGCCCGCCATTGCAGAGGCCGACACGGCCGGAGCGCCTTGCGCCACTGCGCTCACGAGCGATTGCCCTTCTGCTGCCGGCATGGAGCACACCAGGCTGAGGCAGACGAGCGTCCCAAACAGCAACCCACTCACGACTCGCTTCATCCGAGCTTCCTTGTCTTCGGTCGTTCGTCCGCACACGTCAAGGCAGGCTAGTGGATCTGGTACACAGCTGCCGACGCCGTGCCTGCGGCGATCGATGAACTGCTCAGGGCGATGTTTTTCATCCAGCTGAACGGTATGTAGAGCACATCGTTCGGCTGCAGGGCGATATCGGCCTGCTTGCCTTTCTCGATTGCATCGAGGTGCACCGGCAGCTCGACCCGGGTTTCCCCGAGGGTGCGGATCAGCCGCACATGGGACTGCACGGCGGTCTTGTTCACTGATCCCGCCATGCTGATCGCCTGAAGAACGCTCAGCCGCGAATCGTTGGTGGAGATCGGATAGCCGCCCGGTTTGCTGACGTCCCCCATGACATAAATCAGCGCCGCCGAGGGAACAAGCACTGTGTCGCCCGGCTGGACGGTGGCGACGTCCGACAGGGCCTGCTGCGCATTGTTTGAAACGTAGTAAGTGACCTCCTCGGACGAGCCGTGGCGGCGGATAGTGATGTGCCGGTCAGCCAGGTCCGTGAGCCCACCTGCGAGCGAAAGCACTTTCAGAATGGATTGCGCGGTGGTGATGGGGTAGGAGCCGGGCGTGTGCACCTGGCCGAGCACGGACACGTCATCGGTCGCGTACTCTTCCACGCGCACCGTGACCTGCGGGTGGTTCATGATGTGTTTCGCGATCAGCAGGTCACGAATCGTCGCCGCAGCCGCGGAGGGTGTTTGACCCGCGATCTTGACATCACCGATGTAGGTAAGCGGGATCGCGCCGGTATCCATGACGCGCGTTTGCTGCTCCATCTCCGGCGTGTCGGCGACGTTGACCTGCACCATGTCGCCGGGACCGATCAGCAGGCTTTCCTTTTGCGCGATGGCTGAGGCTACCGGGCAGACCAGCAAGGAACCGAATAGAAGCGGCCTAAGCATGAGTGCGGCCTCCGTAATAGGTCGTGGGATTGTAGCCGTAGTAGCGGAACTGGGCGCCGCCGTTGGTGCGCACGCCATTGAGCACCAGGCCCATGTCGCGAATGCCCTGCGCGTGCAGGATCTGACAGGTCCGCTCGAGGGAGCGGCGGTCCGTAAGGTTGTGGCGTACCACCACCAGCGTGTAGTCGACACAGCGACCCAGCACCGCCGAATCGGTCACCGGCAGAAGCGGAGCGCCGTCGATAAAGATGTAGTCGTATTCGGCACGCCAGCGCTCTACCAGCGACGCCATCTCGTCGGACGCCAGCAGCTCGGTCGGGTACAACGATTCTGATCCAGCCGGAAGGACTTCCAGATCGATGCCGGAGCTGACCTGTACCCGCACCGGCTGCATTGCAGCCGCAGCCTGACTATCAGCGGTCAACAGGTCGGCAAGGCCGCCCTCGCGGGATATGGCGAGGCGCGTGTGAAGGATTGGCGTGCGCAAATCTCCATCGACCAACAGCACCCGCTTGCCGCGCTGCGCGTACAGGATTGCAAGATTGACGCTCAACATGCTCTTTCCTTCGCCCGGAATGGAACTGGTCACAAGCATCACCTGGGGCGGCCGCGAGCTTTGCATCAGTGTCGTGCGCAGCGTGCGCAGCGCCTCGGTGTAGGCCGAGCGCGGTGCAACCGCCGCCACCATGGCCCGCTCTCTCGTCGTGCCCGGAGTGATGATGATGGGGTCGGATGCGGGCGGAGAAAGCAGCGGCTGTTTCGGGCCTGCGAGCCACTGGCGCTGCGCGGGCGTGTGGTGCGGCAGGAAGGCAATCGGCGCCTCATGGCCCAGCGATCCAAGCTCGGCAAACTCCTGAATACGACTGTCGGTCGCGTGCCGAAACAGCCCGGCGCAGATGCCCAGCAGCGCTCCACCGGCCACGCCAGCGCCGGCGTACATTAAGAAGTTCGGCTTGGCAGGACGGGCCGGCACACGCGCCCGATCGACCAGCGTGATGTTGGTCGAGTGCATCCCGGCCACGAGGTCCGCTTCCTTCAACCGACCCAGCAGGCTTTCGTACAGGTTGCGGCTTTCGGTCGCTTCCTGCCGCAAGATCTCATACCCGACAGCCTTGTCGTTCAACGATTCGGCCTGGGCTTTCTGCTGCTCGAAAACAGCGCGGTCGTTGTTTTCCACCTGTTGGGCTACCGCGTAGTCGTTCTTAACGCGTGCTGCAATACGAGCCGACTCGCCCGCGATCGCCTGGCGCGTCGATGCAAGATTGGCTCTGACCTCGCCCAACTTCGGGTAGGCAGATCCGAATTTGTCGGACAGCTCATTCAGTTGTGCTTCGGTCTGCGCTTCCTGCGAGCGAAGATTCTGCAGCAGCGTCAGCGAGCCAGTTAGCCCCGAGCTGGATCCACTCAGCGTACTGTTCCCCGCAAGGCCGGAGATCAACTCCGGGTCGCCGTCCTTGACCACCTGGTAGAGCGCACCCTTGAGGATGCGGGCCGACTGCGCTTCCGAGAGCTGCGCCGTGGCCTGCTGCAGGCGATCCAGAGCGGGTGTGTACACCTGTTCCCGGCCGTCCCTGTCCGTCTGGCCCATCGTGAATACGCCGGAACCACGCTGCAGAGTTACTACCTGGGCCTGCAGCTCTTCACTGCGTTTACGTAGTTCCGCAAGCTGCCCGGCCAGCCAGCTTGATGCCTGCTCCGTGGCATCGTGGCGCGTCGCGAAGTTGTAATTGATCAGGTCCTGGACCAGCAGGTTCACAACCGCCGCTGCGGTTCGCGGGTCGGAGCTGAAGTACTGAACAGTGATCAACCGTGTGCCCGGCACCGGCTTGATCTTGAGGTGCGACTGGAAAAGCTTGACGGCGCGCGCCCGGCGCGCGGGCGCGTCTTCGAGTGCAACATTTTTCGGGTCCGGCACGCCTGCCGGCGCGAGGCGTCCCAGCATCCAGCCGACTGGATTCCATTGAGCGCGAAAGTCCCGGGTGTGTTCAAGATCGAGCGTCTTGATGACGCTGAGCGCAAGCGAATCGGACTGCAGGATCTGCGCTTCGGTCTGCAGCGTGACGTTCGATTCGACCGCATCGCCGCTTCCCGCATCCTGGCCCATCATGGTGTCCAGGCTGAGCGCATCTGCTGTTTCTTTCTGGACCTGGATCTCGGCGCCGGCCATGTACATGCGTTCGCTGGTCGCAAAGAGCAGCCCCGCCGCGACCACAACCGAGGCCAAGACAGTAGCCACCAGGCCTCTGCGCCGGCTCAGGAGATCCCACAAATCCTGAAACGTCATGTCCTTCGGAGCCGCCCAGCCGGCCTGCGGCGCCGGCGGGCGGCTCGCGATGAGTTCGGTTTGATCGCGCATGTTGTCACCCACGTTCCAAATGTGTGCCTGGTCTCCCGGGCAGCTCAGTTGCTTCTAGACCGCAACCCGACCGCCGGCCGCCCTGCCTTCGGGTGGCTTCACCGAAGCAAGAAGCTGAAGCAGCGCGTCGTCCTGCGGGAGATCGTCCACCCGCAACGTGGCCTTCACGTGCGGCAGCGCAGCCTGCAGGGGTACCTCCGCTCGCCTTAAAGCCAGCTCCTCGAATTCCGCTTCAAAGCTGTCGCGCGCAGCCAGGCGAACACAGGCATCAAGCAGGAAACGGCGCATTCGCTGACGCAGCACGATTTCGGCAAAAGCGACGTTGCCGATCAGGTACCGGCGCCAGAGCCGTCTTGGCTCCTGGCA
>CAXTMW010000027.1:9089-20562 GCA_964245455.1 uncultured Acidobacteriaceae bacterium | reverse complement strand
TACTCCTGCTTCGGCGCACCCAGCCCGACGAAAAGAAGGTGCGGCCGGCTTGCCCGGATCGCCTGCGACACACCCTCTAAACCTTCCCTGGTAGCTTCAAAGCCGTACGGCGGACAATAGGTTGTGCAATCAAGCAGAGGAAAGCGGTGTCGGAGCGCCGCCGCCGCCAGGTCGGCCGAGCCCGGGCTGCCGCCCATCAGGAAGATCTTCAATCCAGTGGCGGCGGCTCGCCCGCTTAACTCCTGAAACACATCCACCCCGGCGATTCGTTCATGCAGCAGCCGACCGTGCAGACGGGCCGCCCACAGCAGCGAAATGCCGTCAGCGATGACGAGATCGGCCTGGCTGTAGATCTGCCGGAACTTCGGGTCCTTATCCAGCAGGACGATGTGCTGCGCGTTCGGTGTAATGACATAAGCCGAGCGCCCGCGCCGTCGCGCATGTTCGATGATGGACGAACACACCTGTTGCGACGAGCAGTCATCCACGAGCGCGTGGCCAATGCCGACCCGTGTGACCGCAGAGCTGCGCAGGCTTGCGCGCTGGGCAACGGGATGGATGGGCCGCTGAGGATACAAAGGCATAGTCGCTCGCAGGTACTGCTCAGCAGCTGGGCCGGTGCACACAGATCACGTGCCCGGGTTGCAAGGTACTTCGTAGCCGAACCGTACGTAACTGCCGGTCAGGCAAGGCAGTTCCACCACTCCGCTTCAGAACCGGGCCGGACGAGTGAGCGACCTCCACAGAAGGCAGGCACGATGCATTTCTCACTTGATCGAAGGCTATTTGCGGCAAAACACAAACTCCGCCACATGCCCGGCAAAGAAACTCGGTTAGATTCGTCTTGGAACTTCTATCCCGGGGTCGCCCGGTTCACTCGAGAGTTACTCTTCCCTCCCGTTGAGCGTTTTATTCTTCCGCGAACGACTTACACCTGCGATTGCACCAGTGCAGGGTCAAGAATGAGCAAGGCATAAAGGCGCTCCCTGCCGTATTCGACAAGCAGCGCAAGCAAAATTGCAGGAAGAAACATACCGATCAAAAACCATCCCAAGAAACTCATCTTTGAGGCATGGGCAGTCAAGGCAAGCAGGGTTGTTGCACCAAGCCAGCAAACAACCAAAACGGTACAAAGTGCATTCATCGCCAGATCTCCTCCGGTTGGAGCTGAAGGTAGTCGCAAGTAATCACCCTTGCAAAGATTCCTTTAGTACCGCCACCTTTGCGCCATGCGTGGCCGGACTTATCCTGCAAAAGTCAACGACTCACGGGACGTAAGAACGCGGGGACGCGGCTTGTCTACCTACTGCAGTAAGCAGGGACAACACCGATAGGTAAGCCTCCGCAAGGTCAGATCGAGTGCCGAGTGTAAGCTGAAGAAATCGACCCTGCACGGTCTTGGACAACAATGAATTCCGACGTCGAAGTGGCTTGGCAGCAGCGCTTTCGACGCTCTGATCGACCGCAATCCCTCACTTGGTAGGTCGCTCATGCCTTAAGCCAGGCGCCAGCGACCAGAGTCCGTGGAGTCGACGCGCTGACGTTCCGTGGCATTGCCAACGGGACGCGAGGGGAGCAAGAGGTACTTACCCGACACTTCATGAAAATGCCGCTAAAGCCGCGCGATCCCAGCGAATCTTCTTCACAGTTTCAGTGCAATGTATATACCGTGGAGAACACTAGGGGAGCGGGATGGCTACTGTAGCTGAAGTGCTCGTGCAAACACTGGTCCTTTCCGGGGTGCGGCGGGTGTACGGCCTGCCCGGGGATTCGTTAAACGGCGTCACCGATGCCATTCGCACCCACGGCGAGGTCAGCTGGGTCCACGTCCGCAATGAAGAAGCGGCCGCCTTTGCGGCCGGCGCTGACGCGGCGCTCACCGACCGGCTCGCCGTGTGCGCCGGCTCCTGCGGGCCGGGGAATCTGCATTTCATCAATGGGCTGTTCGACTGCCACCGCAGCCGGGTTCCTGTGCTGGCCATCGCCTCGCAAATCCCGAGCCAGGAGATCGGCACCAACTACTTCCAGGAAACCAGCCCGGCTCAGTTGTTTGCGGGCTGCTCGCACTATTGCGGCGTCATTGCAAGCCCTGAACAGATGCCGCGCATTCTTGCGATCGCCATGCGGACCGCCATCGCGCAGCGGGGCGTCGCGGTAGTGATCCTTCCCGGCGATGTCGCCATCAGCAGCTGCGAAGCATTGCCCGCGCCGCTCGGCTTTCTGTCGAATGATTCGCAGCTTACCCCGCCCGACGTCGATCTCAAGGCTGCCGCGGAGCTGCTGAACCGAGCCGAGCGCGTTACCATCCTGGCCGGCGCCGGCTGCCGAGACGCCCACCCAGACCTGCTGGAGATCGCCGAGCGGCTGCAGGCGCCCATTGTGCACGCGCTGCGCGGCAAGGAGTTCGTCGAGTACGACAATCCCTACGATGTCGGGATGACCGGGCTGCTCGGCTTCACCTCCGGCTACCGAGCCATGGAGCACTGCGACGTGCTGCTCGCGCTCGGCACCGACTTCCCGTACCCGCAGTTCTACCCGGCGAAAGCCCGCAAGATCCAGGTCGATGTACGGGGCGAGCAGATCGGGCGCCGCACCGCGGTCGACGTCGGATTGATCGGCACGGTCAAGGCTACTGTCGCTGCGCTGCTGCCGCTGCTCAGGCATGGCAGGTCAGGCAAGCACCTGAAAGACAGCGTCGAGCACTACCGGACGACGCGCAAGGATCTGGATCATCTTGCCGTGGGCAAGCCGGGCACCACGCCGCTGCACCCCGAGTACGTTACCAGCGTTCTGAACAAGCTCGCCGCTGACGACGCGGTCTTTACCGTGGACGTCGGCACCCCCACCATCTGGGCGGCGCGCTATCTCAGCTTCAACGGCAGGCGCCGCATGGTCGGCTCATGGTCGCACGGCACCATGGCCTCTGCTCTGCCGCAGGCGCTCGGCGCACAGGCTGCGTTTCCGGGCCGCCAGGTCATCTCTATGTCCGGTGACGGCGGGCTGTCCATGCTGATGGGAGAGCTGCTGACCGCGGTGCAGAACAACTTGCCGATCAAGCTCGTCGTTTTCAACAACGGCGCACTCGCTTTCGTAGAAGTCGAGATGGTCTCCGCGGGCATCCTGCCGTTCGGAACCGAGCTCAAGAATCCTGACTTCGCCAAGGTGGCCGAGGCGTGCGGGTGGCTCGGCGCCCGGGTCACCACGCCGGAACAACTCGAGCCGGCGCTCGCCGCGGCCCTGGCGCATCCCGGTCCGGCCCTGGTCGACGTCGCCGTGCACCGGCAGGAGCTTTCCATGCCGCCTACCATCACCGCCCAGCAGGCTGCCGGTTTCAGCCTGTACCTGCTGCGCTGCGTCATGGACGGTCGCGGCGAGTCGGTGATCGACCTGGCCAAGACCAACCTGTTTGACCGCATCTTTTCTTAGAAGTTCGGCGTAGAAGTTCCGCACAGAAGTTCGCGTAAAGGTTCCGCTCGGAAAGGCGTTCCCGTGAAAATCGCGTTGTTTGTGCCTTGCTATATCGACGCATTCTTCCCTGAAGTGGCGATCGCCACGCTCCAGCTGCTCGAGAAGCTTGGGCACCAGGTCGAGGTACCGCCCGGGCAAACCTGCTGTGGGCAGCCCATGGCCAACAGCGGCGACCAGGCCGCTTCCGCTGCGACCGAAACCCACTTTGCCGAGTGCTTCCAGGGCTATGACGTCATCGTCGGCCCGTCCGGCAGCTGTGTGCATCATGTTCGCTTTCGCATGGATGCCTGCGAGCAGACTGACGCCGTGAAGCACGTGCGCGGCGCCGTGCGCGAGCTGGTCGAGTTTCTCCACGGCGAGCTGCCCGGGCTGAAGCTCCCATCCGCCTCGTTTCCCCACAAGGTCGGCCTCCACAACAGCTGTACGGCCGTGCGGGGGCTCAAGCAGGCCCGCCCCAGCGAGCTTGTCGACCAGGCTCCCTTCTCCATGATCCGGGACCTCCTCGCCACCGTGAACGGCCTGGAACTGGTGGAGCTCGATCGCGAAGACGAGTGCTGCGGCTTCGGGGGCAGCTTCTGTGTCACCGATGCGGCTGTTTCCGCCAAGATGGGCCAGGACCGGGCCGCCGACTTTCTTCGCCACCAGGCGGAATACATCACCTCCGCCGATACCAGCTGCCTCCTGCAGCTGAAAGGCATCATCGATCGCGCAAAGATGCCGATGAAAGTGCTGCACGTCGCACAAATCCTGAATGGAGGGCCGCTCGCATGAACCTGCTGCACGTACTCACCGACCGACCGGTCGACCCGGAAGCCGCTGCCGCTCGCTTCATCGACGACCCGGCCCACGAGCAAACGCACGACAGACTGGTGTGGGCGATGCGAGCGCAGCGCGACAAGGCCGTCGCGGCCCTGCCCCAGTGGGAGCAGCTGCGCGACCTGGCTTCGCAGATCAAGGAGCACACCCTCACGCATCTCGACACCTACCTCGAGCAGTTTGAGCAAAATGCTGTGCGCAACGGCGCGCATGTGCACTGGGCGCGCGATGCAGCGGAACATAACGCCATCGTGCTCGACCTGTTCAAGGAGAAGAAGGTTAAGCTCGCCATCAAAAGCAAGTCCATGCTGCAGGAAGAGTGCGGCATGGCCGAGGCGCTTGCGGCGCAGGGCATCGGTGTCCGCGAGTCCGATCTGGGCGAGCGCATCCAGCAGCTTTCACACCAGCGACCCAGCCACATTGTGGTGCCGTCCATTCATCAGCTGCGCACCGATGTCGCTTCCTTGTTCGCCAAGAATCTGGGCACCGATGCAAACAACGCTGACCCGCACTACCTGGCCGAGTCGATGCGCAACGATGCTCGGCCGCAGTTTCTTGAGGCCAACGCGGGCATGACCGGCGCCAACTTTGCCGTTGCCGAGACCGGTGCTGTGGTCGTCTGCACCAACGAGGGCAATGCCGACATCGGCGCGACCGTGCCCCCGCTGCTGGTCTCAAGCATCGGTATCGAGAAGCTCATTCCGCGTGCCGAGGATCTCGGCGTCTTTCTCCGAATGCTTTCGCGCAGCGCTCTCGGGCCGCCGATGACGCAGTACACCACGCACCTGCAGCGTCCGCGCCCGGGCACGGAGCTCCACTTCATCCTGGTCGACAACAAGCGCTCCGAGCGTCTTGCCTCGCCGCAGTTTTGGCAGGTTCTTAAGTGCATTCGCTGCGGTGCCTGCATGAACACATGCCCGGTGTATCGCCGCTCCGGCGGCTTGTCCTACCAGGCGACGTACTCCGGGCCGATCGGGGTCATTCTGGATCCGGGCTTCGACCACCGCAAGTACCGGGAGCTGCCCTTTCACTCCTCCCTCTGCGGCAGTTGCTCCGAGGTGTGCCCGGTCCGCATCGACGTTGCCGAGCAGATCTACCAGTGGCGCCGAGTCATTGCGGACGAGGGCCTGCTGGCGCCGATCAAGGCCGCCGGCATGGCCGTCATGGGCGAAACACTTTCCCACCCGGGCGTGTTTCACGCCGCCGAAGCGGTCGGCATTGCGGCGGTCGAGCACCTGCCCCGGGCCGCCCTCGACAACTCGCTCAACCCCTGGAGCACGCATCGCGACATGCCTGTGCCGCCAAAGGAAACATTTCACGAGTGGTACGCAAAACACGGCGGCACAGAAGGGGGAAACGCATGAGCACACAGCCCGCACCCGCACCCAGGGCACGCGAGACCATCCTCGCCGCCGTCCGCAATGCACTGCCAAAGCCGCCGGTCGATCTGCCCCGAGTGCCTCGCGGCTTTGAGGAGAACTCCGCCACCGGCGGTGTCGGTTACGGCCACGACCTCACTGCGCTCGAAGAAGTCCGTGACTTCCCTAAACCGGGCGAGCCGCTTGCGCCCTACTTCGAGCGGCACCTGAAGGCCATGGGCGGTCAATCCTTCACGGTGCCCGATCTCGCCGCGGCCGAAGCAAAGCTTCGCGAGCTGTTCCCGGATGCGCGGCAGACCTGCTCGGACACGCCTGAGCTGAAAGCCTCGCGCCCCATCGCTCCCGGCGACGACCCGCATAGCTTCCACGACATCGATGTGGCCATGGTGCGAAGCCGCCTCGGCGTCGCTGAGGCCGGCGCTGTCTGGCTCAGCGAGGCGGATCTCGTTGTACCTTCGCTCGGCGTGCTCGCGCAGCATATTGTGGTGCTGCTCGACCCGTCCGCGATTGTGCCGACGCTGCATGAGGCGTACAACGGTAGCGTCAGCCTTTGGGAAGGAGCGTACGGCGTCTTTATGGCTGGCCCCTCGGCTACCGGCGATATTGAAGGCGTCATCATCCACGGCGCGCAAGGCGCGCGCAGCCTTACCGTGCTGCTGGTCAGCGCGTCTGATGGGTCGCTGTCCTCTTCGCGGAAAAATAGCAAGTAAGACACCTGCGCAGCGGGCGCGAAAGTGCTCGCTGCGGCTTGCTTCTCACCGGGCAGCAGCGCGCAACGCGGTCAGCCCGTTCCATGCGATCTGAGCACCGATACACAGCACGATAAACGCCATCACCCGCAGTACGCCGGTCACGGTCGTCGCGGGGAATGCTTTGGCCAGCCTCGGAGCGTACGCGTAGCAAAAGTAGATCAGGAAGCTGAGAGCGACAATGGCCAGGAAGAGACCTACGTGACCGAGGATGTCGGTACTCAGTACCGAGACGGACGCGTGCGCGCTCAGCGTAAGCGTCGTCACAAGGGTTCCGGGGCCGGAGGTCACAGGGAACGTGAAGGGGTAAAACGATCGGTCCTCATACATCGCAAGATTCGCCTCCGCCGAAGCCGTTGCCTCCTCATCCTGCTTCGTTTGCGTCGGGGCGGACGCGTCTTTATCGTTCAGCATGGACCAGCCAATGCCCACGATCACAAGCCCGCCGGAAAGCTGGACGATCGGCAGCGAGATGCCGAAGAACTTCAGAATGGACGAGCCAAGCAGCTCGATCACCGCCAGGAAGATGATGTTGTTGATGGCTATTTTGCGAGCCAGCGTGCGGTACGTGGCGGCCGGGGCCTGACCCACCAGGCCGAGAAAGATCAGCGCGGAGCCCGGGGGATTGACCAGGGGCAGCAGCGCGCTAAAGGAAAGAAGAAATGTCGTCCACAGCCTCACTGCACGCGCCCCGGCTTTCTTTAGAATTTCGCAATCAGAGTAACGCCGCCGATCAGCAGCAGGCCGCCCAGTCCGCGCCAAAGGTTCATCGGATGGTGGTCCATGCGGAA
The DNA here is from genome assembly GCA_964245455.1 of uncultured Acidobacteriaceae bacterium. Classification (GTDB taxonomy): domain Bacteria; phylum Acidobacteriota; class Terriglobia; order Terriglobales; family Acidobacteriaceae; genus EB88. Next base: position 13,359 of record CAXTMW010000027.1, on the reverse strand, counting down.
CCAGCCAAAATGGTCCACAGCCAACGAAGTAAGCAGCGCCGCCGTGACGGTCAAGCCCATAAATGGACCCGCGCCGATCTTATGGACCTGCGTGAGCCCGGCATACACCTGCACCGCGCCGACAAGCCCGCCGATCACCGCCCACCAGGGTAGCGCGGCGAGGTCCTTTGTCGTCGGCAGAGGGTGCGGCATGATGAGGAACGCGGCCAGGAAAAAGAACGTATTCAGCGAGAAAGAAACAGCCGAAGCGAGCCACGGGGTGACGAGCGATTTACCGAGCTCTCCGTTCATCGCAGCGCCGCATGTTTGCAGCACCCCGCCGACGATGATGAAGGGAATGATCCAGCCTGCCTGCATGGTGTTCTCCGTTGTAGGGTAAAAGGGTTCAGGTTCTGTGGAATGCGAGCTGCATGCCGATCGCCCCGCCGATCGCGCACAACAAAGCGACCGGCATGGCGAGGGCGCCGACCTTGAGGAAGTCCCAAAAACTTACATTGAGTTTTTCTTTGCGAAGCGCGAGCAGCCACAGAATCGTCGCGAGTGAGCCGGTAATAGAAAGATTGGGACCTAGATCGACGCCGATCAGTACGGCGTGAGAAACCAGACCCCCCACGTGAGCGGCCTGCAAGCCCCCGCCGGCGATCAGGCCGAGCGGCAGATTGTTGACTACATTGTTGGCTACACCTACAACCAGTCCGACGAGAAGTGCGTTGGCAGCGGGTGCCAGGGCCTGCGCCGAGCGTAGAGCCGCCCCAACCAGCTTCAGCGCACCGATGCTCTCCACTGCGTCGACCAGAATAAACAGACCCGCAACCAGGACCAGAGTGCTCCAACTAATCTCCTTCGCGAGTTTCAGCGGGTTGCTCTTCGCTCTGAGAGAAACTGCTGCAGTGACAAGAAGCGCAGCCACGCAAGTCGGCAGTCCAAGGTCCCAGTTGCGTGACGACGCGGTCAGCAGAACCGCAATCATCAGGCCGATGCCCCCAAGCACCATCTTTCCCTGCGGATTTAGCGTTTCCGGCTCCGGCTGCTGCTCGATCGCGGCATGGAGGTCCTTACGAAATACGATACGCATCACCAGATACGTAGCGGCAATCGAGAGCACCGAAGGAAGCGCAAACGACACAAGCCACCGGCCCAACGGAGGCATGCCCTGGTGGAATACGACTAGGTTCGCGGGGTTTGAGATTGGAAGGACAAACGACGCGGCGTTTGCGATCAGGGCGCAGGCGAACAGGTGCGGCAAGGTCTCCACCCGGGCTTTTCTGACGGCGGTCAGGATCTCCGTGGTGAGCACGACAGCGGTCGCGTCGTTTGACATAAAGATGGTGACCACTGTGCCAATGCCGTAAACAAGTGTGAACAGGCGCACGGAGGAGCCGCGGGCGCCGCGCACGGCTGCTGAGGAGACCCACTCAAAGACCCCATGCTCCCGCGCCAGTTCGGACAGCAGCATCATGCCTGTGAGAAAAAGGTAGACATCCGCGCCCTCGGCGACCGCCTTGCCTGCCGGCCTTAGCGGCAGGAGGCGAAGCAGCACCAGCAGCAGAGCGCCGCCGCTGACCCAGTACACCTCCGGAATGCCCTTTGGGCGCGCCAGCATCAGCAGGAGGCTGATGCCTACGATGGCAGAAAGCAGGATGTGTGCCGTTGCGGGAGGCATGGAATTCATTGTCTCCCGTTCCGGTCAGCCCAGGCTGCCGAAGCCACCTTGCTTCCATCAGAGTGCGAGGTCGCCCGCCAGCTCGAGGAGTGCACACAAGGTCGAGATAGATTCGCTTTACCTCTCATCTGCTGGAAGCGCTTTCCTCCTCCAGGAGTTGCACCTGTAGAACTGCGACCCCATGCGGTGGGAGAACAAGCTCCTGACTGGATACCGTATTCGCGTCGAGAAGATTTTTCGCGTGAAAAGAGGAAGGTATCGCGAGAGTGATCGGTGTCACGTTGTGGTTCAGGAGAATGAGGACCGTTTGTTTGCCGTTGCGAACACACACTTCAACGCCGTCCGGAGCATGCGGAAGCACCGGCTTGACCCGGCTATCGGAAAGGAACCCTGCAAGAAAACTTCTAAGCGAAGCAGGATCCAGGAAAGCTCCCACGTAGGTGATCGAGCCTTTCCCGACCGCTCGCGTCACTGCGGCCGGCTGGCCGTCGAGCCAGCCGTTACTGGTGCCGTAGCCGGCGAGCACGCGCGTTTCCGACGAAGTGATCTCCAGAGTTTCGGCCCAGACCTGCGCCGTGCCTTCTTTCCCTTTCATGTGAGCGGCACGGCACTCTCTAGCGCGTAGAACTGGGTCACCCTGGCACCCAGAGCTTCGGCCAGGGGCCCCGGCTGCTGTTGCGGGTTCAGCCCGTTGTCGGCGTTCTTCATGCCGGAGCGCGGCCCGAGGAGCAAGTGCCCGCCGCCCTGGACGTAGGCCAGAAGCTTGTCGGCAACGGCCTGCGGCAGCACGTTGAGCGACGGCGCCACAACTGCCTTGTAACGGCCGAGCGACGCCTCGGCGCTCACGATGTCGACGGCTTGCGCAATGTCGCGAAGCGGTCGATAAAACGCCACCATCTCTGTGGCTGGGTTGAAGTCAGCGCTATGCCTCTGGAAGTCGATCGCCCAGCGAGAGTCGAAGTCGTTGATGAGTGCAACCTCGGCGCTCGGGGCAGTACCGGCAAGAACCGGGCCGGCCTCTTCAAACTCCTTCCCGATTTGCGCGACCTCTGCATATACCGGCGCTGGCTGACCGCTGGCACCCACCAGCACCCCATGATACTGCTCCTGCCCATTGAGCGCGGAACGCCATTGCCAGTATTCCACCGCATCCGCGCCATGGCCGACTGCCTGCCACGCAAGCTCGCGAGTCTGCCCTTTCGCGAGGGGTGTATTGATCCTGCGCCAGTTCACGAAGGCAGGTTCGGTTTCCATCACCCAGAAGTTCCGCTGCTTGTAGCCGCGCGTTAGATCGTGCAGCGCTCCGTTGTTCGCCCAGTCCACCTGATCGGCGTCGATGTAGTCATCCCATGCGGCCAGGTCAAGGCCGCGATGCTCCTTGTACGCGTCAAAGCCGTCAAACCAACCCATCGTGTTGGTCGTGATGAACTGGCGCGGGTCGGCGTGGGCACGAATGGCCTGCACCTGGTTTTGCGTGTAACTTGCCCAGGTATCTGTAACGAAGCGTTTCCAATCAAGCAGCAGCGCGGGATTTTCCTCTTTGTCATGGATTGGCACTTCGTCGAAGCTGTCGTAGGTCTGCGACCAGTCAGAAGTCCACCAGCGCGCGTTCAGCTCACCTACTGTCTGGTACTTCTTTTCGAGCCACTTATGAAACTGAGCTCTGGCTTCCTCGTCAAACGATGGATTGCCGAGCTCGTTGTCGACCTGCCAGCCCACAACATCCGGATGGTGCCCGTAGCGTTCCGCCATGCGCCCTGCAACGTCCCGCGCAAGCTCACGGTACTTCGCATCCGCAAAGGACGCCTGCCCTCGATTGCCGTGCTCATCACGGACTCCCTCATTAGAAAACCGCAAGGTTTGCGGGTACTTCTTCGTCAACCAGGCCGGAGGCGCAGCTGTCGGCGTACCCAGAACCACAACGATGTGGTGGCGCTCAGCGGCGGCGATCGCGTGATCGAGCCACTCCCAATGCCACTCGCCTTCGCGCGGCTCCATAGTGCTCCAGGCAAACTCGCCGACGCGCACCAGATGAATATGCGCGGCTTCCATGCGCGCGAGATCAGGCTCCCACTGCGCTTCGGGCCACTGCTCGGGGTACCACGCCGCACCCAAAAGCAGCGGCGGCGCACCGGGGGGGTCGGTGCGTTGCGCCAGGCCGGCCTTCTCCAGAGCGGGTCCGGCCAAGGTGAAACAGAGAAGCAGTGCCAGTGCTTGTTTCATACAGTTGATCCTCCCCGTTCGGTGTCTCTGCAGGAGAAGGTGGGAGCGGCGGGTTATTCGCGCGCAGCAGGCGCAGCCTGTACCTGGGGGTTTGCGCAATAGCGCAGCGGGCTTGCTTCAAGAAAAAGGCGAAGCTCCTCCGCTGCAATTGCCGCGGCTTTTGCCGCAGCCTGGCGGGTGCCGCCGGCGATGTGCGGCGTCATGATGAAGTTCGGCAGCTGCCGCAGCGAAGAGTCTATGGGGATCGGCTCGATGGGGAAAACGTCGGCCGCGGCCGCAAACAGATGACCGGATCGCAGCGCGTCCGCCACGGCGTCGTAGTCCATCAGCGAACCGCGCGCGCAGTTCACAAGGACCGCCCCCCGGCGCAGCTTCGCAATCTCA
>CAXTMW010000027.1:0-9052 GCA_964245455.1 uncultured Acidobacteriaceae bacterium | reverse complement strand
GACGCCGCGCAGCGCGGCAAGCAGCAGCGCCACAGTGTGCTCGGCAGTTGCGGCTGCATTGCGCGCGGGCGTGTACGCGACGACAACGCCGTGTGCCGTGGCCGCAGGCACGTTGACGTTGACCGGACCGCCGCGGCATACGATGAACAGCTTCAGGTCGCGGGCCTGCTCGAGAATGCGCTCTGTCAAGGGCGCGTGATGCACGATGCAGATCGAAACACCCTGGAGCTGGTCGCCTCCAGGATGTCGAAGCGCTCCGCAAGCTTTCCTAAACTGCTGCGCATAAGCGAGGGAGAAATAAAGTGATCGCCAACAACAAGGAGCTTTTCTTTCGGGAGCTTTTCCTGCGTCACGTGTCTTAGTCCTCTTCGGGGGAGCGGGTTGTTGGCAGCGGCACATTGAAAGCGAGCAGGCCGACGTGGGCGGAGCGGAACTCAAGCTCGGTAAGCCTGCTGTTGTGAAACTCGGGGAAAACGTTCCGGTACTGCGCAAGAGCGAGGCCCAGAAGCCGGCAGAGTACGAGGCGAAAAAGCGTCGCGTGGCCGACCACGAGGCTCCGCGCCTGCGGCCCTTGCGCGTCGACGATGGCGCGCAGTGCGGCGCAGCCGCGGTCGGCTGCCGCGACCGGGTCCTCGCCGCCCGGCAGAAAGTAGCAGACCGGATCCTGCTCAAAGGCAGCGCGCTCTGCGGGAAAACGCGCGTGCATTTCGGCAGCGGTGAGGCCCTCGGCTTGCCCGAAGCTCAACTCCTGCAGGCGAGGGTCGATCTGTAACGGCAGCTGTGCGGCTTGCGCCGCGGGAGCCGCGGTTCGCTGGGCACGCGACAGCGGCGAGCTCCACACTGCGCTCAGCTGCGCGCGCGCAGCCCAGAGGGCTAGCTGTTCTGCCTGCGCAAAGCCTTTCGCGGTCAGGCCGATGTCGCTGGTACCGGCGTAGCGGTTCTCCGCGTGCCACACTGTTTGGCCATGGCGCACCAGAACGAGGCGGCTCACGCGGAAACCTCCTGGAGCGCAAACGCGGCGAGCGAGGCCGGGAGCCAGCCGCGCGCGGCAAGCTCGCGGACAAGCACCGCGTATTGCTCGGCAAACGGTGCGAAGCCGCGCCTCGGCATGATGGTTCGCTCGATGCGCACCATGCGTTCGGTCACCTCAGCAAAAGACGAGCCGGCTGAAGCAGCGAGCATCGCCATGCCGAACGCGCCCTCCGTCACTGCCGGTACGCTCAGCTCGCGCTCCATGATGTCAGCCCGCATCTGGTTCAGTGCTTCGCTCTTTGTAGCGCCGCCCGAGATGGTAAGCAAGCCGTTTGTTTCAGCGCCGATCTGCCGCAGCGCGGCAAAGGAAAGCCGCTCGATAAAGGCGATGCCCTGCAGCGTTGCGCAGAAATGGTCGGCGGCGGCGGCGGGCCGGGTTCGTGTCCGTGGCGCGGGCTCGCCGAGCATGAAGCCTTCCGCGTCGGGTGCGGCAAAGGGGTACCGCTCGCCGCGGCCGGTCAGCGGGTACACCACCAGCGGGGTCGCGCCGAGCTCCAATGCTGCCCGGTTGAGCGCGGGAAGCTCGTCCGCGGCGAAGTCGCGCGCGATGGCACCGGCACCGGTGCTGGACGCGCCGCCCGGCAGCCAGAAGCCGTCCGCGGAGCGGTGCGAGTAGACCACGCCCAGCGGGTCGTGCAACAGCTCGGCCGTGACGCCTTTCATTACCAGTGTGGTGCCCACCACCGAGTTCCAGCTGCCCGGCCTGGTCGCTCCGGAGGCGATCTGCGCGGCACAGCCGTCTGTCATGCCGGAGAGGATCGGCGTGCCCGCCGGCAGACCGGTTTCGCTTGCGGCAGCCGCGCCCATGAGGCCGATCTCCACGCCTGGAGCGACAACAGCGGGAAAGATATCAAGGCGCAGTCCGAGCTCGTCGAAAACAGCCCGGGGCCACTCCCGCCGGACCAGGTCGTAGCCTGTCTTGAGGCTGTTGCTCGAGTCCGCCGCCAAACGATGACCCGCCAGCCGCGCGTTGATGAAGTCGTTCTGGTGAGCGAGCGAAGCGCCCGGGCCGATGCCGCCGTGGCGCTCCAGCCAGAGCAGCTTGGGCAGCGCCCAGGAGTTCTGCATGCGATAGCTGAGCTCCCGCCACAGATTGCCACCAACCTGGTTACAGATTTCCGCTTCCGCACTCGCGCGTCCATCATCGTACATCAGGCCGGGAGTCAGCGGGCGCAGCTGCTCGTCCATCAGCAGGATCGTGCCGGAGGTCGCGTCGACCGCAAGGCCGCTGATGTGCGGGGAACTGCCAAGCGCCGCCGTCACTGCGCGGCAGGCCAGGGTGACGGCACGCCACCAGAGCTCGGGCTGCTGCTCATGGTGCGCGCCGTCGCGGGTGCCTTCGAGCGGCTGCGCGGACGAGGCCGCGACGACGCCTTCTTCTGTAACAGCCATGACGCGCACGCTCTGCGTGCCGATATCGATGCCGAGTGAAACGGATGGGCTCATCGAGAACCTGCAAGCTGCCGCCACTCAGTGCGTGCCGTGTCACGGAGCTGCTGGAAAAGTGTAAACCGCATACGGTAGCCTTCACAGCGTTTCGGGTCGGGCGCAAAGATTTGCGGCGCCTCCGTGTACTTTGCGATGCCCTCGTCGACGCTGCGGGTCTCCCCGAGAGCGACGAGCGCGAACAGGTGCGCGCCGCGGGCGCCGTTCTCCATCTCGCGGGAGCGCAGTACCGGCAGCTCCAGAACGTCGGCAATGGTCTGGCACCAGTAATCGCTCGCCGCACCGCCGCCGCACACGCGTACCTCATGGAGCGTGCCGCCCGCGGCAGCCTCCAGGCACTCCCGAATGGCAAAGCAGAGCCCCTCATACACGGAGCGGGCCATGTCGCCGCGCGTGGTCCCGAGCGTAAGCCCGTGGAAGCTGCCGCGCGCTTCCGGCGCGAGAAATGGGGAGCGCTCTCCGGCCGGCGACAGGTAAGGGAGAAAGAAAACGCCGGACGCCTTTGGCATCTCGCCGGCAAGGCTGCTTGCAGACCCGCTTTCCGCTGCAAGCTCATCGAGCGCCGGGATGCCGCTCAGGCCGAGCGTGTTTGCGGCCCACTCGAGAGCTTCGCAGCCCGTCAGCGTCGGCATCGCGCGCAGAAAGCGCCCGTCGCCAAGCGCAACCGTCGTGCCGACCGGCGGCCCCGTCAAATCGAGCGATGTGGTGATAACTTCGGCGCAGATTGTGGTGCCGAGGATGACGCAGGCCTCACCCGGCCTCGCTGCGCCGGCCCCGTACGAGGTACACACAATGTCGTAGGGAGCCATGACGACCGGCAGGCCCGCCCGGAGACCCAGCTCGGCCGCTGCCTCCTCTCGGAGACGGCCCGTCACACCTGCATCCTTCGCAACAGGCGGCAGCATCGCGGCGTGGTGCTGCGCGTTGAAGAGGGTAAGAACCTCCTGCGAGTACGTCCCGGCAGCAATGTCGCTAAAGGGGTTTGAAGCATCGGAAAGCTCCGCCGCAAGCACGCCGGTGAGCTGCGCAAACAGCCAGCCGTTGCAGCTGAGCGCCCACCGCGCGCGCTCCAGCCGCTCCGGCGAGTGCTGCTCAAGCCACGGCAGAATGGCGCTCATCAGCCCGGCATAGGCGACTGAGCCCGAGATACGAAACGCCGCGTCGACGACGCCGGAGTCGCACCATGCTTCCACAAGCGAAGCAGCCCGCGCGTCGTTCCACAGGATGGCAGGGGCGGTCGGGCAGCCTTGCTCGTCGACCAGCCAGCAGCCGTCGCCCTGGGCCGTGACAGCGATCGCGCGGATGTCGGAGTCGGCGGAGACAGCGGCCTCCCGCACGGCTGCTGCCGCGGCAGACCAAACCTCCTCCATGCTCTGCTCCGCCCAGCCCGGCTGCGGGCGCAACGTAGTGGTCGGCCTGCGCGCGACCGCGGCTTCCCTTCCATCCTCAGCAAAAACAACGGCCTTGATGACAGAGGTGCCGGCATCTATGGCAAGCCACGCCATACGTTAGTTTGCCTCCGCCGCGCCCAGCCGGCTGCAAAGCCCGGCTGAAGCAGCGTCTTCGCGTTGTAGCATTGCATGTGCCCGCACGGTCACGATCATAGTCTTCCGGGTTAGAAGGTCAGCTTGAGCGCGGCCTGCTGGAGCCGCAGAGCGACGGGGCCGATGCTGGTGATCTGCCCGACGTTCCCGCTCGAAACATCCGAGTTGGGGTTGGCGAAGTTGGGATGGTTGAAGGTATTGAAAGTTTCCCAGCGAAACTGCAGGTTGCCGCGCTCGCGGATAGCGAAGTTCTTGATGAAGCCGATATCGCCGCTGTTGATGCCCGGCCCTTGGAAGAAGTTCCGCGGCGTGTTGCCGAAGGTGCCGCCTGGGTTCGCGACAAAGGCAGACGAGTTGAAGTACTGCGCGAGGAACTGCTTTTTACCGCCCTTGTGGACGCCGAAGTCCGCGCCCGGCGCATAGTTCGGCGCGAAGTTCGCGCGGTCGCCGCCCTGCTGCGAAGCCGAGTTGTTGGCGCCGTCGGTCACCGTGAAAGGATAGCCGGACTCCATCGTATAAATACCGGTAATCTCCCAGCCGCCGAGCGCTTCGCGCAGCAGAGGCTTGCGGCCTTCAAGGCTTGGCGTCGTGTACACGAAGTTGGTGACGGACACGATCGGGACGTTGAAGTCCGACTTGCCGAAGTTGAAGCGGATGTTGAACGGGTCAGGCAGATTGCGTCCGCCGGAAGCCCCTGCGTTCGCGGAGAACGTGTCCTCGGTCCGCGACCAGGTGAAGCTGGTCTGCGCCTGCAGGTTGTGGCTCAGCCGCTTCTCAAGGCTCGCCTGCAGCGCGTGGTAATTGGCGGTGCCGAGGCTGCCGTTTTCAAGGATGCTCGAGAAGGCGGGGTACGTGGTGCGCGCTCCGTTTGCTGCGCCTGTGCCCGTCGGGTTGTAGATGCCAGGGTTGAGGTCGATCGGCAGCAGCTGGTGGTACGACTGGCTGCCGACATAGGCAAGGTGCAGCGCGAAGTCGCGGCCGAACTGCTGCTCTACCGATGCGTTCCAGCTTTGGGTCGTGCCTAGCCGGAAGTTGCGGTTGAACACAGCGCCGACCCCGACCAGACCCGGAGGAAAGGTCGCCGTGGCAGGCGGGTTTTGCCCGACAGAAGCAAACGGCGGGAACGGGTCTACTCCGTTGAGCTGGGACGAAGCCGCTGTAAACGGCGCCGAAAACGGGATAAAGCCGTTGGCCGTGCTGCTGCCGTTAAAGGCATAGGTCGGGCTGAACGGTGCGGTGTCAGCAGTGTGGTTGTAGACCGAGTAAAGCAGCGGCGAGTAGAAGATGCCGAATGCTCCGCGAAACGCGGTCTTAGGCAAAGACTGCGGCTGCCATGCGACGCCGATGCGGGGGCCGAACTGGCGGTAATCATGCGGCAGCAGCGACGAGTCGACGCCCGGGTCGCCGGGGTCAACGAGGCCGGTAGGCGCGTTGGGGTAGCGCGTGCTGTGCTCGCCCGGAATGAATGCTGTGCCGCGGCCGTTCTTGACGCTTGGCGCCAGGTTTGGCTCCCAGCGAACGCCTGCCGTGAGCGTCAGGTTGGGCGTAATGCGAAACGCGTCCTGCGCGTAGATGCCGAGCAGGATGCCGGTCTCATTCTGCGTTTCACCGCCGCCCTGGAGGAAGCTGCTTGCCTCGCCGAGCAGGAAGTCGGCCAGGCCGAAGCCGGTGTACTGGCCGTTGAAGCCGATGGACGCGTTCGCCGGATATGCCGAAATCTCGTTGGCGAACTGGTGCAGCGCGGTACCACCGACCGTGATGGTGTTCTTCGTCAGAACCTTGGAGTAGTCATCGTTGATCGTCCAGGTGCGCCGGTTTTCGCGGTTCGGTGAGGAGTACGGCTGGCCAAAGCCGTTGCTCACCGAGACGCCGCCTTCGGGGTAACAGGTGCCGGGCGGGTCGTTGACCTGGATGAACTGCAACAAGCAGACCGCCGCACCATTTTTGCCGCTTACTTGCGCGGTTGAATAGAAATCGTTCTCGAGGTAGCCGCCTGAGAGTACGTTGACCGAGGTCGGCGAGATCGTCCAGGTATGCGTAATGAGCTCGTTGTAGAAGTGGCCCGTAAAGCCAAACACATTCGTCAGGACGTTGCCGGGGAGCGTGCCCTGCGGCTCATTGACGAACTCAAGGAAGTTCCGCACAGTCAGCCGCTGGTTGGGGCGCAGGTCGTAATCGATGCGGCCGGTGAACTCGCGGTAAGTGTACTTTTCCGGCGGGCCGGCATAGGACACCTGTCCGGTCGCCGGAGTGATGCCGAGCGGCAGATTCTGCGCGAATGCCACAGCGGACGCGTTCAGCAGAGCCGGGTTGATCTGGTTCGGCTTGCCATTGATTGTCTGAAACAGCGCGCCCAGAGTCTTTGGCACCGCGCTGAAATCACCGGCGAGAAAGGTCGCGGTTGGCGGGAACGTTGTATTAGTGCCGGTCAGCGTGCTCGCGTTTGTCTGCTGGTAGTTGATGAAAAAGAACGCCTTATCTTTCTGGATAGGCCCGCCGAAGTAGCCTCCGAACTGGTTGCGCTTCAACGGGTCCACAGCGTGGCTGAAGTAGTTGCCCGAGTTCAGCGCACTGTTGCGCAAGAACTCGAAGATGCCCCCATGAAAGTCGTTGGTTCCGGACTTGGTCTGAATCGTGACCACAGCGCCGGGTGCGAAGCCATACTGAGCGTCGAAGTTATTCGTGATGACGCGAAACTCCTGCGTAGCGTCGGCGTTGGGAAACGGCGCCGCCAGCAGCAGATAGGTGTCGGGGTTCTGCACACCGTCAAGCAGGTAGTAGGTACTGCCTTGGCGGCCGCCGTTGGCGGAGGCGCCTGTCTCATCCGGGAAGGCCTTGGTGGTTTGGAGCGAGCCCGAACCGTTGGACTGTTGAGGACGTTTGTGATGCCGGGCGACAGCAGCACGAGGCTTGCCAGGTCGCGCCCATTGAGCGGCAGCTCCTTGATCGCGTGCTCGCCCACGAGATTGCTGAGCTCCGCCGTGGTTTGATCGATGAGTGTCCCGGCTGCACTCACGGTCACGGTCTCATTGGTCGCGCCAATTTGGAGCACGGGTTTCAGAGTAGCGGATTGACCGACGGTCAGCACCAGGCCGTTCTGCACGCTTGTTGTAAAGCCGTTCCTGACGACGGTCACCGTGTAGGTGCCGGGCTGCAGCGCAGGCATGGTGTAGGAGCCGTCCCCCGTCGTCGTCACTTTGGTTTTCTGGGCGGTGTCGTTGTTCTTCGCCGACACCGTGGCACCCGGGATCAAGGCTCCGCTGGCATCTGTCACCGTGCCGGTCAGTGTGGCATCGGCAACCTGCGCGAAGGACGGCAGGCTCAACGTCGTAGAAAGGAGCGCAGCGGCCGACATAAGAAACGTGCGGCTCGGTGCGGTGCAGCGATGAGGAAGTCTGGTGCCCATGGGTAGTGCCTCCGGTAGTCTCGGTCGCGTGTTGCGGCCGCGAAGCTCGACAGCGTAACGATCCAGTGCGGCACAAAAGAAAAAGGCCGCCCCAGGGCTGCGAACGGCTCTCGCAGTACTGGGGCGGCCTCGTGTCTCTGCCGCTACGCCGAGAATAGTGCCGGAGCGTACGGGAGCTTGTCAACTGCTCCTTTTGCAGGCTGCCGGCGCCGCGCAGCCGCTTGCCTCAAAACACTCCAGGTATCCGCTCGGCAAGTGGGCGTCGTCACGACCTGCTAGAGTGCCCTCAGCATGAGCAGGCAAGGTGAAGCGCCGCGGTCCCGTATGGGCCACTTCAACTCCGGAACAAGTATCGAGACGCAGCCGGCCCCGGCAGCTGCGAACCACGGCACGCTGCTGGCGGACTGCCCGATCATCGCGGCGGTCAACCTGCCCGATACCTTCTCGATCGCGCTCGACAGCCCTTGCCGCGCTCTTTATCTGCTGACCGGCAACCCCTTGTCGCTGCCCCGGATGCTGCGCGATGCGCAGGAGCGCGGCAAGCTATGCCTGGTCAACATCGACTTTCTGGACGGTCTCGCCCGGGATAAGTATGCCGTGGAGTTTTTGGCGAGCCATGCTGTCGCAGGCATCGTTTCCACACATTTTGAAGTGCTCAAGGCGGCCCACGCTCTCGGTCTAATTACTGTACAGCGCACCTTCGGCATCGATTCGGCCGCAGTAACGGCAGCGAAGAAAACTCTTGCCAAATTCCTGCCTGACTTAGTGGAGGTGCTGCCCGCGATGGCCGCGCCGAAGATCGGGCGGCGTTTGCTGAGCGACTATCCTTTGCTCGGCCTAATCGGCGGCGGGCTAATCGAGACGGTCAAGGAGATCGAAGAACTGCTCGCGGCAGGCATTAAATCCGTTTCGGTCAGTAACCCCCAGTTATGGCTGATTTAAGCCGATTGCTGGTAAGTTAGCTTACGCATCACGGATGCGTGCCTGCTGCAAAGATCGGCGTGGGCGACCACGTGGAGGCGCACTGCGAAGGCTTCGGTCCCATGCGGAACTCAAGCACGGAACCGCTGAGAATATCGTTGTAGCGAATGACCGGCGCTTCAAGCGGACGCCCATTGAGCCGCGCCGATTGGATATACACGTTTTCCGGGGATTGATCTCTTGCGATCACTTGAAAAACCTTGCCATTCGCCAGCCGCAGCGACATTCTGCGAAACAAGGGACTGCCGATCATGTACTCCCCTGACGCGGGATTGACCGGGTGAAAGCCGAAGGCGGTAAACAGGCGCGGGTAGAGCAGCGCGTGATACAGGCTGGTGTACGCGATCGCTCGCTGGTCTTCGGTTGCGCCTTCAAGCTGCAGGCGAGAAAGCTTCCGGTTCCACGCAGCCCGCACGCTTCGCTCTGCCTGCTCAAAGTTCCAGGAGGGCAGCTCGCGGTTCAGGTTGGCCCACGCCTGCTCCACGCTGATGAAGGATGTACCGACCATCACCTCGACGATATTTGTTGGGTCAGGCGTGAACTCCGCGTAAGCGCCGCGCGCGCCTGAGAGTGTCGCTCTCGAACCATCATAGGTTCTGCCCAGCGCAAACTTTTTGCGGAAGCGGACCACGAAATACCCGCG
>CAXTMW010000026.1:4093-26541 GCA_964245455.1 uncultured Acidobacteriaceae bacterium | reverse complement strand
GTGCTTTTCGATGAGGCGGACGCGCTCGCGGCGCTGCCGAAAGCCGAGGCAGCTCGACGGCAGATTGCCCGCTTCAACAGCGAGATTGAGGTGACGGCAAAGGTGGCCGACTTGGTCCCTTCCAACATTGCCGAGCTGCTCAGCGGCACCGACTTGATTCTGGACGCGACCGACAACTTTGAAACGCGGTACCTGCTGAACGACTACGCCGTCGCGCACGGCCGGGCCTGGATCTATGCCGGAGCCGTCGGCGCATACGCCGTATCCATGAACATCCTCCCGGGCGAGACTTCGTGCCTGGCGTGCATCTTTCCCGAGCCGCCTAGGGGGCCGGTGGAAACCTGCGACACGGCCGGAATTTTGGGCATGGCAGTCAACTTCGCCGCGTCCATCGAGGCAATGGAGGCCGTGAAATATCTAATCGGAGCCAGGGGCGCGATACGGCGCACGATGCTCGCACAGGATCTGTGGACCAATGAGCGCTCGGAGATCCGGACCGGCACTCCGCGGCCGGACTGCCCGGTCTGCGGCCCCGCGCGCGAGCTGCGGTACCTGCGCGGGGAAGCCCGCCCGCAGATCACGTTGTGCGGGCGCAACTCGGTACAGATCCACGAGCATGCGCGAAGCATGGACTTTGCCGAACTAGCGCGAACGCTCGCGCCTCACGGCGCAGTCCGCTGGAACGAGCTGCTGCTGCGGTTCACAGTGGGCGCGCACACGCTGACGGTGTTTCCGGATGGCCGAACCTTGGTACAGGGCACCACGGACGTGAGCCAGGCGCGCAGCCTGTACGCGCGTTACCTGGGAGCCTAGTGGGCCTAGCTTCCATCCTTGCCCCTCGAACCATGCAAGGCAACCCGTTCTACCCCGTGTACGTCCAAGCGGATGCTAGAAGACCGGCGGCTCAACGACAATCGAAGCGGGACGGCCGGGTCTACGAAGCTTGCACCATAAGCGTTTCCCCAGGTGAGCAGTTGTTCAGATCGTTTCCCATAAGACACCACATAAACGGATCGGAGTGCCGTGAGCACAGCAGGACCTACGCAGCAGGCAAAAAATCCAGTGCAGCACATGCGCCGCAATCCCCCGATTGCCGGCGAAGCAGAAGCTATCGCGGCAGCCCAGGGCGGCGATGGCCGTGCATTTGAAACCCTTTACAGCCTCCACAAGCGCCGGGTGTACTCCCTATGCCTGCGCATGCTCGGCAACGTCGCCGAAGCTGAAGACCTGACGCAGGAAGCCTTTCTCCAGCTTTATCGCAAAATCGGAACGTTCCGCGGCGATTCGGCCTTTTCTACCTGGCTGCACCGGCTTGCCGTCAACGTCGTTCTTATGCATCTACGTAAGAAGGGTTTGCCCCAGGTTTCGCTTGAAGAAACCCTGGAGCCGTCGAGTGATGACGGACCGAGGAAGGATATCGGCGCGCGTGACCTGCAGCTATCCGGCTCGATCGACCGCGTCACCCTGGAGCGGGCGGTCGAAAATCTTCCGCCGGGGTACCGACTGGTGTTTGTGCTGCATGACGTAGAAGGCTATGAACACAACGAGATAGCAGGCATGCTGGATTGTTCCATTGGCAACAGCAAATCGCAGCTCCACAAGGCACGCATGAAGCTGCGCGATCTACTGAAGACTGGGCTGCGGAAGGAAATTCAGGAATGAAGGAAGATAACGGCGGTCGTCCATCGGAGAACGCAAACTCACGGAACGCAAACTCGATGGGCGCAAACTTACGGGACGCGGACTGTGTTGCATTTCAGGATCGGCTGCCCCAGCTGTTCGGGGCGGAAACAGACTTCAGCCGGGAGCCGCACCTTGAGTCCTGCGAAAACTGCGCCGAGCTGGTGCGCGACCTGGAATACATTGCCCAGCAGGCGAAGCTCCTGATGCCGATTCACGATCCTTCCCCGGCAGTGTGGGAGAACATCAAGACCGCCCTGGGGCCTACCGAGTCGAACACCAAATAAGGCCGGCGGGCGTGAGCACTGGTCGCGAGATACGACGTGTCACGCTGATCGGCTTCATGGGTGCGGGTAAGTCGACCGTGGGCCGGGCGCTCGCCTCCATGCTCCGGTGGCGTTTTCTTGATGCGGATACTGAGCTGGTCAAGCGCGTCGGGATGAGCGTCGCGGCATTTTTTGCGGCGTACGGAGAGCTTCGCTTCCGCGAGCTCGAAGCGCAGTTGGTCGCCGAGTTGCGTGGGCACGAGCGAGTGGTACTGGCTCTCGGCGGCGGTGCCGTTGAAGATGCTGAAAGCCTGCATCAGCTACGGTCGGACCCGCACAGCCTGCTGATTTACCTTCAGGTGCCGCTTGCTCTAGCACTTGAACGCTGCGCCCGCTCGGGCGGGTCGGCTGTACGTCCCGTTCTGGGGGATCCTCACTTGCTGGAAGCCCGGTATCGCGCGCGTTTGCCTTTGTACCAGACGGCACACCTGACCGTGTCGACCGAGCGCGGCACGCCGCGGGCAGCCGCCGCGAGCATTGCCGCTGCGATTCGTGCCCAGCGGGCTCCAGCACCGAGAGCCGTCACGCGTTTTCGACCTCCATCTTCATCTCGCCAATAGCGAGCCCGCAGTGGTGCTTCAGGCCGGGGCTGCCCTGCTACCTGTCCTGCTACCATCGAAGAGTGCAGAAGAGCTCTTTTTGTCGAGCAGCGACGCCTTTCCGGACCAGTCCGGCAGCCTCTTCTTTGTGCGTGGCCGGCGATGCGGTGGGTGCAGGATTGATCGCCCGATGAGCCCTTCCGCCCCGGCCAGGAAGCGAAATGCAATCGCTATCGACGGCCCGATTGCTGTGCGGACTGAAGAAGCAGCGCCCTCCATGCGGGATAGGCTGTGCGCACGTTCCACTGCTTCCCGCATTGCCGACTATGCCGAGTTGTTCAAGACGCGCGTCACAGCCATGATCGTGCTGACGGCGTGGGCCGGGTTCTATCTTGGTTCGCTTCGCTCCGGCATCAGCAGTGTGCAGCCGGGGCTGATCGCGGTGCTGCTGGGCATTGGGCTGGTGAGCGCGGGCGCCGCCGCGTTGAACGAGGCCGTTGAGTTTCGCACCGACGCCCGGATGCTGCGCACGGCACGCCGGCCCATGGCCGCCGGCCGCATCGGGCAGGTTCACGGGGTCGGACTCGCCCTGGCTGTCTCCGCCGTGGGCACGATTCTGCTGCTGCGGGAAGCCAATCTGTTGACGGCCCTGCTGACGCTGGGAACCGCGGGCGTGTACGTGCTGGTCTACACGCCGCTGAAGCGGGTCACCACACTTGCTACCTTCATCGGCGCTTTTCCGGGGGCGATGCCGCCGCTGCTGGGCTGGGTTGCGGTTCGCGGGCAGCTGGAGTGGCCCGCCGTCGCTTTGTTTGCGCTGCTGTTTGTGTGGCAGTTTCCGCACTTCATGGCGATCGCCTGGCTGTACCGCGAGGACTACGGCCGCGCCGGCATCCGCATGCTCCCCGTCGTCGAGCCGGACGGCCGCTCCACCGCATTCCAGGCCGTTGTCTATGCGGTGCTGATGGTGCCGGTAAGTCTGCTGCCCGTCTATCTCCACATGGCCGGATGGTTCTACGGCGCGGCCGCGCTTGTGCTTTCGCCGATCTACCTGGGCTACACGGTTCGCTTCGGCCGCATCACGCGGGCACGGTCCAAGACCGAAAGTCGGCTGTACGCGCGTGACTTATTGAAGGTGAGCGTGCTGTACCTGCCTGTTCTTCTGATTCTGTTGATGCTGGACGCACACGCTCGCTGACTGGCCCGGCAAAGGAGGGCAACGTGGCAACACTGACGACACCACCTATACCGACCGCAAGCAGCGCCGGCGCCCTCCCGACGACGCCGATCGAGCTGCTCGGTCTGACGCATGACTACGGGCCCCGGCGGGCGCTGGACGCCCTGAGCTTCGCGGTGGAACCGCGCGAGATCTTCGGCCTGCTGGGACCAAACGGCAGCGGCAAAACCACGTTGTTCCGCATCCTGTCGACCCTGATGGTGCCGACCGGCGGCCACGCGCGCATCGCAGGGTTCGACGTCGCACGGCAGGCGCAGGAGGTCCGCGCGCGCACGGGGGTCGTGTTTCAGGCGCGCTCGGTCGACGGTAAGCTGACCGTGAACGAAAACCTGATGCACCAGGGCCACCTGTACGGGCTGAGCGGCAAAACCCTGCGCCGGCGCATGGATGAGGTGCTGGAACGCGTGCTGCTGCGCGACCGCGCCAAGGATTTTGTAGAAACGCTTTCAGGCGGCATGCAGCGGCGGGTCGAGCTGGCCAAGGGGCTGATTCACTCGCCGTCGGTGCTGCTGCTTGATGAGCCTTCCACCGGACTCGACCCGGGCGCGCGCATCGACTTGTGGCAGTACCTGCGCACGCTCCGCGACGAGGACGGCGTGTCGGTGCTGGTAACGACGCACCTGATGGAAGAAGCGGAACACTGCGACCGGCTCGCCATCCTGAATGCGGGCAAATTGGTGGCGCTGGGACGGCCCATTGAGTTGAAGGAAGCCATCGGCGGCGATGTAGTGACCTTTGAAACACGCGGCGCGCGCGAGGCGCGGACACTCGCGGCGAGCATCCGCAGCCGATTTGGCGGCGAACCTGCGACGCTGGGCGCGAGTGTCCGAATTGAGCATGAACAGGGGCACCGTTTCGTCACGGGAGTCATCGAGGCATTTCCGGGCGAGATCGAAGGCATTCGCGTGCAGAAGCCTTCGCTGGCGGATGTATTTATCCAGCGCACGGGTCATCGTTTCTGGCACGAAGAAGGCCCGGAAGCCGAACCGGATACGGAAACGCTGGAAGGGGAACGGCGCAAGGGGTATAACGAGCCGTTTTAGGGAGTGAGGAGCTGCTGCGGCGTGCGTTTTGCATAGGAGCAGGAGCTGCGGCTAGCTAAGTTTTTTTCAGACGCCTCATTCGGAAGGTTGGTTCACTTCACAACGTACAGCCTCATCGCAGCTAGAGTTTGTTTCAGGAGCAGCCCATGGCAACAGCAGTTCGTGAGGTTCACGGCATTTCCACTCCCCGGCTGAGCGTGCCCGCCCGGCCGTCCACGGCCATCGCCGCGTACTCGCTGTGGCGGCGGGAAATCGTTCGTTTCTACCGGCAAAAAGCGCGGGTTGTCGGCGTCATCGCCTCGCCGCTGCTGTTCTGGTTGGTGCTCGGCTCGGGCTTTGCCAATTCTTTTCACTCCACCGGCGGAAGCGCGGGCGGAAACAGCCACTATCTCGGCTACTTTTTCCCCGGTTCGGTTGCGATGATCGTCCTGTTTACGTCGATCTTCTCCATGATGTCGCTGATCCAGGACCGCAACGAAGGTTTTCTGCTGTCGGTGCTGGCGGCACCGGTGTCGCGCTCCGCGATTGTGCTGGGCAAGGTGCTGGGCGGAGCCACGCTGGCCGCGCTGCAGGGGATCGTCTTTCTCGTATTCGCGCCGCTGGTCGGCGTACACGTGTCCTTCGGCGCGGTGCTGCTTGGTATGCTGGTCATCGCCATGCTTTCGTTTGAGCTGACCGCGCTCGGCTTTACCATCGCGTGGCCGCTTGACTCGCCGCAGGCCTTTCACGCGATCGTCAACCTGATCCTGCTGCCGCTGTGGATGCTTTCGGGCTCGCTGTTCCCCGCAAGCGGCGCCTCCCCGTGGATGCACGCGCTGATGCGCTCGAACCCACTGACCTACGGCGTCGATGCTTTGCGGAATCTGCTCTTCCCTGCCCAGCCCACGGATGCTTCGCTCGGGATCAACCTGCTGGTCACCGCGGGTTTCTGCGCGCTGTGCTTTGCGGCTTCGTGGTTTGCGGTCAACCGCCGCACGCACAACCCGGCGGCTTAGCCGTCCCTGGAAGGAGCGCTATGAGTGAGTCCACGCTGCGCGGTACCCATCTGCCCCTCAATGAGCATCCGGACCCGCCGCCCGACCTACCAAGACTCGACAACCGACCTGCCGTGGCCGGCATTGTCGGCATTCTGCTGCTGAGTGCTGCCGCGACCGCATTTCTGCTCTGGCTGTTGTACGTCCATCACGCGCCGGCTTCGTTTCGCGGCCGGCTGCGCTTTTTGCCGGAGCTCAATGCGATCCTGAACGGGCTGAGCGCGCTTGCGCTGACGCTTGGCTTTGTGTTCATCCGCCGTCGCGAGATCCGCAAGCATCGCGCGTCCATGCTGACAGCTTTCGCGTTTTCCTCAGTGTTTCTGGTGTCCTACGTGGCCAACCATGCCATTCACGGCGACACGCTCTACCCCGTGCACAACAGCACGCGCACGGTCTATCTCACCCTGCTGGCGAGCCATGTGCTGCTTTCGATCGTGGCGCTGCCGATTGTGCTGATCACGTTTTTTCTTTCGCTTTCCGGCCGCTTTGCGCAGCACAAACGTTTGGCGCGCTGGACGTTTCCGCTGTGGCTGTATGTTTCGGTGACCGGCGTTGTGGTTTATCTGATGCTGCACGCAGCAGTGGGACCGGCCTACTAGCTGAACTCGTCCCTAGGCGGGGCTCCATCGGTAACATGGCCCGCGCGAGGCTGGTTCTCCGGGCTGAACGGGGCTGCTATGCTTCTCCGAGAACGGCATTAACAGGAACAAGGGAGTAGGCAGCCATGGCAAAAACCGTGAACAAAGTGACGCTGCTCGGCAATCTGGGCAAAGACCCTGAGGTGAAATTCCTGCCCAGCGGCCAGGCGGTTGCAAACTTTGGTATCGCCACAACGGACCGCATTAAGGACAAGGCCTCTGACCAGTGGCAGGAGCGGACCGAGTGGCACAACGTAACTGCCTACGGCCGCACCGCTGAAATCGTTCGCGATTGTGTAAAAAAGGGCAACAAGCTCTACATCGAGGGCCGGCTCACCACTCGATCCTGGGATGACAAGGAAACCGGCAAAAAGGTGTACCGGACCGAGATCGTCGTAAACGAACTGGTGCTGCTCTCGGGCCGCGGCGAGGGTGCCGGCGACGGAGCCTCCGCCAGCAGCTATGGGCGCAGCTCTGCGGCCAGCAGCGCCAGCTCCTTTGATCAGCGCAGCTCCGCCCCGCAGGACGATTACGCGCACGCCGAAATTACCGACGACGATATTCCGTTCTAGGCACCTTGTCTCGTGCGCCGGTCCTGGCCGGCGTGGACGCCGTCGAGCCGTGCTTACTGTCCGGTGTGCTCGCCGAGTAGCAGACTGGGTTCTGAACTGAGTAGCCACCCTCCTTGTCGGCAGGGAAACCAGTTGCTAATTGTTGATCTCCCCGCAATCACGGAATTAATCCTCCTCTTCCTAGCCATAGTCATGGCAAGTCTGTACGGTAAAAGACACAGTGACGTTGCCACTGCGTCTGTTCGCGTGGAAAAGCATGATCGTTTCACCGCACCGTCGCAAAAACGCTCTCTAGATCCCGGTACTCGTTTGAGGAAAGGCTTCGCCTGTGAGCGTACACCTGATCAACCCCAGCGATAACTCGTTTGGCACCGCCGTCATCACGCCGCGCTGGCTGTTTGTGCTGGCTGCCGCCACGCCCGCGGTCGCCGGCGATCCGATCCTGGTGGATGAGTCGCTCGAGCCGGTCGTGCCGGAAACTATTCAGCCCGGCGACATTGTCGGCATCAGCGTGCACACAGGCAACGCCCTGCGCGGCTACGCCGTAGGCCGCATGGCGCACGAGCGCGGTGCGTGGGTGGTGTATGGCGGCATTCACGCGACTCTCTTTCCGGAAGAGGCCTTTGAGCGCGGTGCCGCACATGCGGTGGTTAAGGGCGACGGCGACGTGGCCTGGGGCAAGGTGGTTGTGGACTGCATGGCGGGCGAGCCGGGCCGCATCTACGAGGGCGGACGCATTGAGGGCAGGCAGTTTCTGGCGGCGCGCTGGGACCTGATGCAGAAAGACAAGTACATGTGGGCGTCGGTGCAGACGATCCGCGGCTGCCCCAAGCATTGCTCCTTTTGCAGCGTGTGGCGCACCGACGGCCAGGCACCGCGTCAGCGGCGCTTCCAAAGCGTCATCGACGAGATCATCGACCTTCGCCGGCTTGGATTCCGCTTTATCGCCCTGGCCGATGACAACTTTTACCCAGTAACCCTGACCGATCTGCGGCTTGCCCGCGAGCAGAACAACTTGGGCAAGATTGCGGAGCTCGAGGCAATCCGAGCAGAGCGCTATCAGCTGATGGAGGAGCTCGCGAAGCTGCCGCATGACATGGTCTTTTTCACGCAGATCACCATGGAGGCAGCTGAGGATGGCGAGTATCTGGACGCCATGCGACGGGCCAACATCAAGGGCGCGCTGGTCGGCGTGGAGGCCGTGACGCCGGAAGGGCTCAAGGCGGTATTCAAGGACTTCAACTACTCGGGCGAGGCGCTCGCGCGGCAGCTGCAGATCTTCAGGCAGCACGGTGTGCATGTGCTTGGTTCGTTCATTTTCGGCCTGCCGACGGATAAAGAGGCGACGTTCCAAGCAACGGTCGACATGGCGCTGAAGTCGGGCGTGACCTTTGCCCAGTTCGTCATGATGACGCCGTTTCCGGGGACCGTCGACTTTGCACGCTGGGAGAAGGAGCAGGCCAAAGACCCGACGCTCGTCGATGGGGTGCCGATCACGCGCTACTGGTTGATTCCGACCGAAACTCGGCCAAAGATGTTCACGCCCCACCCATCTATGAGTTCCGATGAAATTCGGGAGCGTACCCAGGGCGTTTGGGATAAGTTCTACACGTTTGGCGCCATCTGGCGGCGGTCGGCGTGTACGCCCACCCTGCGTGCCCGGATTGCCTTTGTTTTCCTTTCCAAGCTGTACCGGCAGATGTACGCAGGCACCGGCATTTCGACCGACAGCGCACGACGCAAAAAGTCGAAAGCCATGGCGCGCTGGACCGCGGCTCAGTGCCGCAAGCTCTTCGTAGCCAAAGCGATGCCTGAACTCCCCTCGCCTGACTGGGGCGTGGAGCTCACCAAAACCGTCGAGCTGCCGCGGGCCACTCAGTTCGTGGTGCTGCCGGCCGGCCGACCCGTCGCGAATCCGGACTGATCAAACGATTGTCCAATATGCTCGCACCTCTTTACTGTGTCCCTCTAACCAGCGAGCGTCAGGCAAGCTTAGTATGCTCCAGGCGCACGCTCGGGCTGTTCCCTTTGTGACACAAGGGAAACTTCGGTAACCTCCAAAAGTCAGCGACAGCCGCTCGGTTCAGCCGATAGTGGCTTTGGAGAATATCGCCGGAGTGAGCGCTGAAGGTGCATCGAGGAGCGGGGTTCGGACGCTGCGGGCGAGTGACCAGGCGCCGCACACGGCGTCTGGTGGCAATGCCGGGGCCAAGCCGCTCCCCTATCGCGGACGGCCTTGGACTGTGCTCCTGCTACTGGCCTATCTCCTGCTTCTGCCGGCGCCCGCCGTTTGGGCTTTTTCTCCTCCACATTTACAACAGTTCCCACGCGAATACGTCGAGCAAAGCTGGCAGTCCAGCGACGGCCTTCCCCAAAACACGATCGAAACGGTGCTGCAAACCCGGGAGGGCTATCTATGGATCGCGACTGAAAAGGGCCTGGTGCGCTTCGACGGACTGCACTTCCGGACTTTCAATCACGCAAACACGCCCGCTCTGCGCGACAGCTATATCGCCGCCCTGTATGAGGACAAAGACGGCACGCTCTGGATAGGGACGGCTCTCAGCGGCCTGACCGCGTATAAGGACGGCGTTTTTCGGGCAGTCGCGACGCCGATGAGTGGAATAGAAGGTAAGATTTCCGCGATCCAGCAGGACGGAAAAGGAGCTTTGTGGCTGGGGATGGACAGGCGCGGTGTTTTCCGGTTCCGCGAGGGTCTGGGTGCGAGTTTCGGGAAAGCAAACGGACTGCCGGGCGAGCAAACCCTGGCCATGCTCGCCGACCGACAAGGGACTTTATGGGTGAGCACCGAGGCCGGCGGGCTCGACCGCTGGGACGGCAGCCGCTTTCGCTCCGCATCGAGCGGGGACGGCCTGAGCGGCCGCCGCGTCCAGGCGCTTTTTGAGGACGCTCCGGGAAGCCTGTGGGTAGGTGCCGAACACAGGATCGTCCATCTGGCAACGACCGCCGGGAACGAGCGCCTGTTAGGGACGGAGTCGGCAGAGGGTTCTGTTCTTTCGCTGCATGTGGATCGGCACCACGATGTATGGGTCGGTACGGACGGGAACGGGCTCGAAGTGCACCGTGAAAACGGCACGGTTGTTCACTTCGGGATGGCTAGCGGTTTTCCGAGCGACACAGTTCAGAGCCTGTTTGAGGATCGCGAAGGCTCCTTATGGGCGGGCACGGATGGCGGAGGACTCGTTCAAATCCGAAGAGCTACCTTCCTCGGCCTGAACGAGAGGGATGGGCTCGGGGTCACTGGTGTACGTGCGATTGCTCCGGGTAGGTCCTCAGCGGTGTGGATTGAAACAAGCGCCGGCCTGATCCGTTGGCGAAAGGGCGTAGTGTCGAAGTTTCCGATGCAACGCGCATCCGGCAGCAAGGATTTCCGGAGCCTCCTCGAAGATCATCGCGGAGACGTTTGGATCGGGACCGACGGCAGCGGCTTGTTTCGTTTGCGCAAGGGAGCGGCCCTGCCCACACCGGTCGGCGGCACGCTAAATAAAGCCGTGATCATGGCGCTGGCGGAGGACGCCCGGGGTCGGATCTGGGCAGGCACTCCGTCCGGGCTGGCAGTCCTGGACAACGGCGCCCTACGCACCTTGACGACACACGACGGCCTTCCGGGAGACGTTATCCTGACGCTCTACCTGGACCGCAGTCACCGGTTGTGGGTTGGCACAGCACACGGCCTGGCATGTATCGATGTCGATGGCGCAGTGCGCCGCTTCGATGCCAGTGATGGTTTCACCTCAGATGCCGTGCTGTCCATCCATGAGGAATCGGCTGGTGATTTCTGGATCGGTACTTACGAAGGTCTTTTCCACTGGGACGGCAGGCACTTTTCCCACCTGAGCACCCGGAATGGGCTGGTTTCGGACACGATTCTGGACGTTCTCGAAAGTGAGGGCGGGGACCTGTGGCTTCGCGGGAACAGTGAAGTCTCGCGTGTGACCCGGAGCGAGCTCAGCGCGTTTCTCGCCGGCAAGCTCACCGCTTTGCACCCGCTTCGCTGGGGCCTTGAGGATGGTCTGCTCGGTTCGGGAACAGGCGGTGGCCAGCCGAGCAGCCTGAGGTTCGATGACGGAACACTCTGGTTTGCGTCGACTCGCGGGCTCTCGATCGTCGACCCGTCTCGGCTTCGGCTGAGCAGCCTCGCCCCGCCGGTGCAAATCACAGACGTGCTGGTTGACGGCCATGCCGTGGACACCAACACCGTTTCGCGGCTCCCTCCGACACGAGGGAGTCTCGAGTTCCATTTTGCCGCGCTCACATTTATCGAGCCGGCCAACGTTCGTTACCGCTACCAGCTTGAAGGATTCGACAAGACCTGGATCGATGCGGGTGCGAGGACGGACGCGTACTACACCAACATTCCGCCTGGAAAATACCGCTTTCGCGTGATCGCGTGCAATCGGGATGAGCAGTGGAACGACACAGGAGCCTCCTTCGACGTAAGCTTGCCGGCACATTTCCATCAGACATTGCCTTTCTACTTTCTGTGCGCGGTTGCCGCCGCCACGTTTCTCTTCATTGCGTACCGCGCACGCCTACGTTTTCTACAGGCATCGCTGTTTGCTCGCCAGCAGGAACTGGAACTGCTTGTAGCGCAGCGCACGGCACAGCTGGAGGAGGAGAAGGAGCAACTGCTTGCGGCCCGGGAAACGCTGCGGACGCAAGCCCGTCGGGATGGGCTGACCGGACTGCTGAATCGGGTGGCCATCCTCGAGCAACTGGAAGAAGAACTGGAAAGGACCGCGCGCACCAGGCGCCCTTTCACGCTGGCGATGCTGGACATTGATCACTTCAAGGCTGTCAACGACACGTACGGTCATCTTGTCGGTGACTCAGTACTTCGACAAGTATCCGCAAGGCTCCGACGCCACCTGCGTAACTACGACGGAATGGGACGATATGGAGGCGAAGAGTTTCTGATCCTGATCCCTGACTTCGACGCGAACGTGGAACCGAACCGGCTGGAGATCCTTCGAGAGTCCGTGGCCGCAGAGCCCGTCGAAGAGGGCTCTGTGCAGATCCACATTACCTGCAGCTTTGGGGTCACGACCTTGCGCGGAGAAGGACGGTGGTCAGCCGAAACACTCTTGGCAGCTGCGGATCGGGCTCTTTACCAGGCAAAGCACGATGGACGGAACAGGGTGGTGTACGCGGAGACCTACAAAGATTTAATCCCATTCCGCCACAAGGGAAAAAGGGAGCAACCTGGCTTTCTTGCGCAGGAGTCCTCCGCGCGAGCGGAGGCTTTAAGGACGGGCAGGGCTTAGCGCCCCTTGTCTACTCTTCATTTTCACAGTCGACCGCCGCTTTCAAGCGCCTTCAGCTCCTCGGCATCGAAGACGCGCGAGCGGATCAGAAAACGGACGCCCTCGGATCCTTCCAGCGAGAACATGCCTCCGCGTCCGGGTACAACGTCCACCGTAAGTTCGGTGTGCTTCCAGTACTCGAACTGACTGCGGCTCATGTGGAAGGGAACGTCCTCGATCTCGCCCAGCAGAACATCGCCATCGCCGAGGAGAAAGTCGCCGAGCGCGAAACACATGGGCGAGCTTCCATCGCAGCAGCCGCCGGACTGATGGAACATCAACGCGCCATGCTTGCGGCGGAGCTTTCGGATCAGCTCCGCCGCAGCCGGCGTACACAGGACCTGTGCGGGATACGACATCGGCCACCTAACCCAGAATTGGACCGCCTGCGCGGTTTTCCTTTCTCCCGACCCACTTCCTGGGCCGGCGATTACCAACGTGGCCTTTCTGTGAGGAAAGGCCACGTTGAACGTAACGCAGCGTGGAGTGTAATGAGGTGAAAGGAACTTGCGGCCACTTCGTAGCGGGTGTTCTCTAGAAAAAACCCATCGCGTTTGAGCTATAGCTGATGAGCTGATTCTTTGTCTGCTGATAATGCTCCAGCATCATTTTATGGTTTTCGCGGCCGATGCCCGACTGCTTGTAGCCGCCGAAGGCGGCATGCGCGGGGTAAAGGTGGTAGCAGTTTGTCCAGACGCGGCCCGCTTCAATGCCGCGGCCCATCCGGAAAGCCCGGTTCATGTCGCGCGTCCACACGCCCGAGCCCAATCCATACAGCGTATCGTTCGCAAGCGCAAGCGCTTCCTCCTCGTCTCGGAAAGTCGTCACCGAGACAACGGGGCCGAAGATTTCCTCCTGGAAGATGCGCATTTTGTTGTGGCCGCGGAAGATCGTCGGTTCGACATAGAAGCCCCCGGCCAGATCGCCATCCAGCTCGGCGCGCTTGCCGCCGCACAACACCTCGGCCCCTTCTTGCCGGCCGATGTCAAAGTAGGCCAGTATCTTTTCAAGCTGCTCGCTCGATGCCTGCGCGCCGATCATGGTACCTTTGTCGAGCGGATTTCCCTGCCGGATCGCCTCCACGCGCTTGACCGCACGCTCCATAAAACGGTCGTAAATCGACTCCTGGATCAGCGCTCGAGACGGACAGGTACACACCTCGCCCTGGTTCAGCGCAAACATCGCAAAGCCTTCCAGCGCTTTGTCGAAGAAGGCGTCGTCCGCGCTCATGACGTCCTCAAAGAAGATGTTGGGCGACTTACCGCCCAGTTCAAGCGTGACGGGGATGATGTTCTGCGAAGCGTACTGCATGATGAGGCGACCTGTCGTAGTTTCGCCCGTAAACGCGATTTTCTGAATGCGCGAGCTGGAGGCGAGCGGCTTGCCCGCCTCCAGGCCGAAGCCGTTCACAATATTGAGGACGCCCGCAGGCAGGATGTCTTCGATCAGCTCCATGAGCACAAGGATGGAAAGCGGCGTCTGCTCAGCCGGCTTCAGAACGACCGCATTGCCGGCAGCCAGCGCAGGCGCGAGCTTCCAGGCAGCCATCAGCAGCGGAAAGTTCCATGGAATAATCAGGCCGATGACGCCGAGCGGCTCGTGAAAGTGGTAGGCGACGGTCGTCTCATCAAGCTGCGAGATGCCGCCCTCCTGCGCGCGGATGACCCCGGCGAAGTAGCGGAAGTGATCGATGGCGAGTGGCAGATCGGCGGCCATCGTTTCGCGGATGGGCTTGCCGTTATCCCAAGTTTCAACCGTCGCAAGCAGCTCCAGGTTTTCTTCCATGCGGTCCGCGATGCGGTTCAGCACGCGGCTGCGCTCGGCGGCGGAGGTGCGACCCCAGGCGGCCTTTGCGGCATGAGCGGCGTCGAGCGCGAGGTTCACGTCGGCGGCGTTCGAGCGAGGAATGCGACAGAGCAGGCGGCCCGTAACGGGGGGGAGATTTTCGAAGTACTCGCCGGTGGTGGGCGCAAGCCACTGGCCGTTGATGTAGTTGCCGTACTGCTCGCGGAGCTGGACGGGGGTCGAGTGGGTTGCGGGCTCAAGGGCTAGGATGGTGGCCATGCGGGTGCTCCTTTGGGCGTGGATCGTCGCGTGATAAAGACGCGTCGAGCTATGACGCTCTGCGCGGGATTCTATGCTGATCTTCTAGGATTTGTCGTCTTGTGAGCCACTGCTTTCATCATCGTACTAACTAGCGCGGATGAACTGGAAGCGCTCTGGACCAGAGATACGACGGTTGAGCGTAGGGAAGTCCAAAACGCCTTCAGTACACCTTGGGAGGAGCCTGCTCGCCTGATTTTATTTTGTATAGCGGCATGGGAGATGAATGCGACACCGGCGACGAACTTCTGGCGCTGGAAAGCGCTCCAGCTTACGAATTTACGTGTTTCAGATATTTTCGGCTTGGTCGTATTCGTCTCAGGAGCAGCGTTCTTTCTGAAACACTTCAGCAGTAACAACGATGCTGCGTTCTTCGAGTCACTTGTATCAAGCCGCTACTTTATAGCCGCTATGACTTTGCTCATCTTGTCGAACATAGGTCTTGACATCATGGAGCACAAGGTGCAGCTGATCCATCCGGAGCAGGTGCATGGTTCCCTACTATCACGGCATAAGATAGTTTCAAAATTATATGAAGAGCTCTATGGAAGAGACATCTTCGTTCTTGCGTGAAAAGTGCGTTTGATCTATTTGCTTATCGCTGTCTTCGCCGTAGCACGCTCGTGGCGAAGGTAGATTATGGAGAGACTCTAAGCAGGTCTGGAGGCTCCTATAAGAGCAAGTCAGAGTACCCACCTTTCTTGAATGCCCTCATTGAAAGTAGAGAGACGCAAGCTCGGGCTTGGACACAGCTCTGAGCTTGCGTAGTTATTGTGCGGCCTGGTTCATCGGCGGCGCTTGTTTGTAAGCCACTTTCAGCGTCAGGATTTCGTAAGGGTGGATGGGCACTGTCGCGATGTTGCCGGACACGGGCACCGGGCTTCCCTCGTGGCGCTCTATAAGGTCGGTGACGGTGGCGCTGCCGGCGCCTTCGGGCAGCGTGACCTTCACGTCCTCGCTCTTGCCCGCAACTTCGTACATGCGCAGAACGAGCGCGTCCGAGTCCTCCGCCTTTTTCATCGCGGTAAGGATAACGTTGGACGAGGAAACCGAGGCGAAGCTGCCCGAGGTCGGCAGCGCGCCGGCATGCGGGGCGACCTGCATCGCGATCAGCGGGTAGTTGAACGCGTAACCGTGCTCGACCGTGCCGGCCGTAAGCCCGCTGCCCGCGTGCGGGTACAAGCCATAGGTGAAATGCTGCGGGCCCTGGTCGGCGTCAGGGTCGGGCGAGATGGGCGAGCGCAGCAGGGTAAGGCGCAGCAGGTTGCCGACCGCGTCGTAACCGTACTTCGAGTCGTTCAGCAGGCTGAAGCCGTGTGCCCCGTCGCCTTCGTCGGCCCAGCGAAGTGCCGGGACCTCAAAGCGGGCTTTTTCGAAGCTGTTGTTGCGGGTGGTGGGGCGCTCGATGGTGCCGTAGGGAATCTCGTAGGTGGCCTTTGGGCTGATGGCAGCCAGCGGGAAAGCCGCCTTGAGCAGAACGTGCCGCTCGCGCCAGTCGATGTCGTTCGAGACAATGGCATGGTCGTCGTCTGCATTAAGCGAGATGTCCTGTATAAAGGTGGAGCTCTGCCAGTGGCGCTTGATGCGGATGGTGGCGCGCACAGGCGAATGGTCAACAAGCTCGACTGAGTCGGTCATGTCGAGCTTCGTGGGCGTGACGTCAAAGGTGCCGGGGTCGATGTTCCAGGCGTCGTCCTCTTTTGGCGTGTCCTTGTAGGCCTGGAGCTCATTGCCGCAGGCGCCGGCAGCCAGCGTTTCAAAATTGGCGTGCTTGTCGTAAAGGCTGGTGATGCAGCCGGTCTGCTTGTCGACGGTGAGGCGCAGCGCGGCGTTTTCGAGCGTGAGGCCGCTGCTTTTCAGGTCTGTCTCGAAGCTCTTTTTGCCCGGGACGACGTGGAGGACCTCGTAGCCCATGGAAGGCACGTCTGCCGCGCGGACGCGGAGTTCATACGTATTGGTTTTTGCGTCGCTCGAGACGATTTCAGAAGGAAGCGCGCTTCCCTTCTCGTCGACGACAGAGACGGCGCTCGCAGCCCCGGGCATCTGCACATGGACAGTTACATACCCGGAGCGTTGGAAGGCAAGCGGGTTGAAGAGCAGGACCGGAACGCCCGGATCGCCCTTGGTTCCTTTGCCTGCAGTGTTAATGCCGGCGGCCAGCTTCTCAATGGAGGCCTGCTGGATTTCGGCGGTCTCGCGTCGGACGGTGTCGAACTCTTTTTGCGCGTCCTTGTAGATGATGCCGATACCGGAGCCGGCGGCCAGATCGTGAAAGTCATTAAAGGTAATGTACTGCCAGGCGTTGGTGAGCTCTGCGTCAGGGTAAGTGCTGCCGCCCAGCCAGGCGAGTGAGGCATATTTCTCTGCGTTCAGCGCTTCTTCCTCGCTGCTGCGCATGTTCTCTTTATGCTTCGCCTGCGTCGTGTAAACGCCGCGGTGGTACTCCAGGTACAACTCGTCTTTCCAGGTGGGGATGTTGATCTGCCCGTCCGACGTAGCAGCCGGATAGGTATAGCCTTGTCCGATTGAGGCGTAGTTCCAGGTCTTTTCAGACGTCCCCGCGTCGGCAGAGGGTGAAACTTCAGGCCGGACCTTATCAAAGAAAGTCTGGGCGGTGCCGAACTCCATGGTCGGGACCGTCTTATCCGGCTCGGACCAGTGCATACCCTGGTCGAGCATCGCGCGGGTAGGGCCGCCGCCGTGGTCGCTTACGCCGAACAGGTCCATAATCTCCGGCAGTCCAGGGGCTTGCTTGCGCGCGGTCGCCAGATCGATCGAAAGCCGCAGCGGATCGAGGTTTTCATTGCCGTAGTCGTGCGGGAAGTAGGTTAGAACCTTGCTGCCGTCCGGCGACTGCCACCAGAACAGCTTGAAGGGCAGCTGGTTGGTGTCGTTCCACTCCATCTTCTGCGTCACAAAGGTATCGATTCCCGATTTAGAGTAAATCTGCGGCAGCTGCCAGTTGTAGCCGAACGAGTCCGGGTTCCAGCCGATATGGACATCGACGCCGTAATGCTGCCGGTACCAGCGCTTGCCAAGGAGGATAGAGCGGACGAGCGACTCGCCATCGGGCAGGTTCAGGTCGGGCTCCACCCACATGCCGCCCAGAACCTCCCAGCGGCCGGCTTTGATGTCTTTTGCGATCTCGTCGTTGATTGCCGGGTACTTTTCAACAAGCCACTCGTTGTATTGCGCGGCGGATTGCGTAAAGGTCGCCTTTGGGTACTCCTCTAGCAGCTGCGCGGCGGTGCCGTAGGTACGGCGCACCACGTCCACGGTTTCAGTGGAAGGCCACAACCATGCAGCGTCGATGTGCGCGTTGCCGGTCTCGTGGAAGGTGGCCCGGCGCATCGTGGGGTTCAACGCTGCCATCTGCCCTTGCGCGCTGCGGAGCGAGGCATCAAAGCGCTGCTGCCCTGCCGACCCTGCCGTATCAAGAGCGTGGGTGTCGACCGCGGCGAGCGCCTTGACCAGCACTGCTTCATCCCCGGACGGGTTCTTTGAAAGCGTTGGAATCAGCGCCTGCGCGCACAGGGCTTCCGTTCGCAGGTCGCCGGGGTTCGGCCGATTCTCCGGGAAGTCGGCTTCGAGCAGCGCCTGGCGAAAACGCTTCGGCTTCGAGGTCGCGAGCAGCTTAACGGCGACCAAAAATTTCTGGCCGGGCCGCGCGCTTTCGGTCAGCACAACCGGCTCCAGGTCGGCCCCGAGCGCCACCCGGCGACCGTCCACGTAGATGATCTCGGGAGCGTCCTCACTCGACGAAACCTGAAACTGGAACATCACGCGCATTCCCGACGGATCATAGCCGTGGATGGTCGCCGGAATCTCAACCACGCGCCGGTACCAGACTGCTTCGGCGGGCGCTTGGCTCTTGGGCTGCACCACGGGCCAGCTCGCGTCATCCTGCGTCGGCGCCTCACCGTGCGGCAGGTCGCCTGTGTGGTACCGCCAATCGTTTGCTTCAAGCTTGTTGAGGGAGCCCAGGCGCTCGAGCGTGGACTGCGCCGCGGGCGGCATCGCTGCCTGCAGCTGCTGCTGCGTCATGGCTTCCGTATGCCCCTGAGCCCGCGCAGATACTGCCACCAGCAGCCCGAATGTCATGCCGGTACCCATCGTGAGACTCATCTGCAAACGCCTGTTTCCCCGTCGCGCCATCCCGTTTGACTCCTCTTCGACCCGCACCTGCATCTTGGTCACGTCTTGGTCACAACGAGACTAGAGCATTCCTGCTGAAGTTGCACCCTCTGGCCATGCGATCGCCCCGTGATTGAATGATAAGGAGAAGGAACCGATGGAATGCCCCTGAACTGTGGAATTGTCGGACTGCCGAACGTCGGCAAAAGCACCATCTTCAACGCGCTAACCTCGGCCAAGGCTCAGGCCGCGAACTACCCGTTCTGCACCATCGACCCAAACACCGGTGTGGTCACGGTGCCGGACGCGCGCCTGCAGAAAATCGCCGTCCTGATCCAGCCGAAAAGCCTGGTGCCGACGACGATGGAGTTTATCGACATTGCGGGTCTGGTCGAAGGCGCGTCGAAGGGGGAAGGCCTCGGCAACCAGTTCCTCGGGCACATTCGCGCGACCGATGCCATTGCCCATGTCGTGCGCTGCTTCGATGACCCGGAAGTGGTCCACGTAGCGGGCGCGGTCAACCCGCTGCACGACATCGAGATCATCAACACAGAGCTGCTGCTTGCCGACCTGGACACGGTAGAAAAGCGCAACACCCGCGTGGAGCGCGCTGCAAAGTCCACGACGGACGGGAAGGTGAAAGCTGAGCACGCCACGCTGGGCAAACTGCTTGCGGCGCTGAACGCGGGCAAACCGGCGCGCACCGCCGAGCTGACCGACGATGAAAAGCAGATTGCGCGGGAGCTGTTCCTGATCACCATGAAGCCGCAGCTGTACGTAGCCAACGTAGACGAGGCCGGGCTGACCGGCGGCAATGCCTACACGACTGCGGTAGAGCAGCGCGCGGCTGAAGAAGGCAGCCAGGTGGTGCGGATCTGCGGAGCGCTCGAAAGCGAGATCGCGCAGCTCGAGCCGGAGGAGCGGGCCGAGTTCCTCGCCGACATGGGCCTCCAGGAGCCGGGGCTCGATCGGCTGATCCACTCGGCGTACCGTCTGCTGGACCTGATTACCTACTTTACCGCCGGAGT
Organism: uncultured Acidobacteriaceae bacterium; assembly: GCA_964245455.1. GTDB lineage: Bacteria > Acidobacteriota > Terriglobia > Terriglobales > Acidobacteriaceae > EB88. The sequence goes on along the minus strand of CAXTMW010000026.1, from coordinate 6,883 downwards.
GCAGGAGGTGCGCGCCTGGACGATCCGCCGCGGCACCAAGGCTCCGGGAGCCGCGGGCGTCATCCACTCCGATTTTGAAAAAGGCTTTATCAAGGCCGACTGCTACGCGTCGGACGACCTGTTTGTGCTGGGCAGCGAGCAGGCCGTCAAAGAGAAGGGCCTGCTGCGGTCCGAAGGTAAGGAGTATGTGGTCCGGGACGGCGACATTTTATTTTTCAAGTTCAACGTGTGAGCGGTGCAGCTCAAGAACCGTAAGCGCATCGGTACATCCAAATGCCTCGGCTGCCAGAGCAGGCAGCGACGTTTACCCCCCCGCCGACATCTGCAACGTATGACAACTTTCCTAAGCGGCGGCGTGCCGGTCCGCATGAGCCAGACCGAGGTGGACGACGGCGAGCGCCACCCTGCGCTGGTTCTGCTGCACGGGGCAGGAGGCTCCGTGTCGTACTGGGCGCAGCGCTTCGCACCGGCGGTCACCCGCTTCGGCGTGGGCCTGTATGCGCCCAACTACTTCGACAAAACGGGCACAGACCGTGCGACGCGCGAGATGATCCTCGACGGCGAGCACTTTCCCGCCTGGCTCGCTTCGGTCGAAGATGCGATCGAGCATGTGGCGAGTCGCCCTTCGGTCGACCCGGATCGGATCGCGCTGCTGGGGATCTCTCTGGGCGGCTATCTCGCTATGGCGGCAGCCACTGTCAGTCGCCGTCTGCGAGCCGTGATTGAGCTGTCGGGCGGTATGCCGCCCGGCTGGGAAGGACGCATCACGCCCGCCATGCCGCCCGTGCTTGTGTGCATGGCGGGCAGGATGCGGTGGTGCCGGTCTCAGAAGCGCGCAGGCTGGAGCGCCTGCTCCAGAGCGCCGGCGTAGCACACCAAGCTGAAATCTTCCCGGCGGAAACGCACTGGTTCGGCGCCGCTGCGCAGGGACGCATGCTGATGACTTGTGCCGGATTCCTTGCGCGTTATCTCCCCGGGACTACATCCACTGAGGTGCGCGAGCTAACCTCGCCTTCCATGCGCCCATCTTAATGCTGGAGGACACGACATGGCAGACGAAAAGCCACAGGCACCCCCGCAGGAACCTTCCGGCTTTACCAGCCACACCCGCAGCCTTGCCGGCGAGTACGCGCACGAGCAGGGTTGGGGCTTGAACGAAGAAGAACGAAGCCGGCTGCCCGGGGCCAAGCAGGATTTTGAAGGCGGCACCGATTATGAGTACGGCGCGCGCGACTTCGGCGACACTGCAGTCGATACGAGCGCGGTGAAGCCTTCGCCCGAGTCGATTGCGTTTGTCACCGCCCCGCCGGAACAGGACAAAAAGGAGAAGTAGCACTATGTCGCAGACAAAAGCACACCCGGACCATACACAGCCGCATCACGCCCCCGCTGAAAAAGAAATTACTTCCGAGACCACGGCGGTCGATCCGATCCCGGCGCCGGAGGGCGGCACGCACAGCCGCTCGCACGCGGCGCATTTGTCAACCGACGCCGGCCAGCACACCAAGCCGCAGGGCAACATCAGCCAGGGCACCATGGTGGGCGAACTGCGCCAGCCGCCTGAAAATATCACCAGGAACGGGAAGCAGCATCGCGACTAATCTCAGCATGGTAAGTCTCCATGGAAAACGCCCCGCTTAGACGCGGGGCGTTCCTTTGCGTGTAATAATTATGACTACTGCTTGAAGACAGAACCCTGCTCCGAGTTGCTCGTCCACCGCAAACCGAAGGTGTATGTCGGCGAATAATACTCGCGCTGAATTGGATATGCTTCGCTCCCGTTATAGAAGCCGAAGACCTCGTTGTTCAGGTTTAGAAACTGCGCGATTGCGCTTACTCCACGACCTTTCGGGATAAGATAGCTTACCTGGGCGTCGACCTGGGTGTGCGGATATATGTATGTGTCAGAGTTTGGCCCTTTGACACCGCCTACCGTTGGAGTTGTCGCCGCGCCGTCGATTGGCGTGCCGTCCTGGTACTGATACGCCCATAGATAGGCATCGTTGTGGGTCAATCCCATCCGCGCTGACAAGTTGTATTTGTCGTAGGTAACATCGATATTGTAGTTGCTGGGTGCATTCCGCTGCAGCGTCGGATGGTCCGAGCGCCCCGGATAGCCGGCGACGGACGATGTGTAGCTGTAGTTGGCACGGAACCCTGTGCCGGACAACGCTCCCGGCAGTGATGTCAGATGCTGCTCCCAGCTTCCTTCAAAACCGATCAGGTGAGCCGCACTCAGGTTCAGCGGCGCAGTCTCAAATGTGTTGACGGGAGTGGTCGACCCCGGTGCGGTGAAAGGTATGCTCGTCACGCCAGTCGCGATGTAGTTATAGAGCATCTTGTAAAACACGCCGCCCTGGATTAAACCAATTGATCTGAGGTAGTGTTCGCCGAGCAGGTCGACATTGTGGGCCCAGGTAGGTTTCAGATTAGGATTGCCCGCCGCCAGCGCAGGGTCTGCCGCGGTATTTGACGTGCCGGCGGTGTATATGAAGTAGGGTGCCAGGTCGCCGTAATTTGGACGAGATAATGCGATGCTGTAAGCGAGCCGTATATCCGTGTAATCGTTGAAGGTATATTGCCCCGTGATGCTCGGCAGAAGGTACACATATCCCTGGTTCGCCGTGCTGGGCGTGATGGTCCTAGCCGCCTTGTTGAAGACGTTGCCTTTCACGTTCTCCGTTGTTCCCTCAATACGCAAGCCGGTATTCAGCTTATATCGACCGTAGGTGAGCGTGTTTTCAGCATAACCGGCAAAGACCCGCTCATTGACATGCCAATCAGCCGGCA
>CAXTMW010000026.1:3102-4083 GCA_964245455.1 uncultured Acidobacteriaceae bacterium | reverse complement strand
GGTGTTAAACAGGCTGAGATTCTGTTGCTGATAGGCAAGGATTTTGGTCATCTTTGCCTGCGGCCCATACGCAAGGAGGTTGAAGTAGTAATTCGGGTCCTGATGCGGGCCGAGCACGGAACTGAGTAAAGGGGTTGGTCCAGATGACAGAATGTTGTGGTAATCCTGGCTCTTAATGACGTCGCGCACCTTGAACCCGACCTGCCATGTACCAAAGGCGGAGACGAGAGCTGAATAACGCTGCCCGTAATTAATCTCGCCGACCAGGTCCCGCTCGTGCGTGTGGTTATCCTGCACAGTGATGTTCTTTAACGAGTACTGCGTCGGATCAAATATATTGACGCCATTGCCGGCGGTGTATTTGGGAACAAAAGGATCCGCCTGCGTGACGGTGAACGGAACGTTCTGCTGACCATTAAACGTCGCAAAGGTGGAGCCACCGGTCAAGGCTGCTTGCGATAGGGCAACATTGTAGGTTAGCAGCGAGTTGCCGAACTCGTGGTGCGCTCCGGCAAGGACGCTCCATAACTCCTGGGTCGGACGACGATAGTTATCCTGGTAGAGCGTGTTGCCCGTCGCATCCGCTGCCGTAGGCGACACGAAATTGCCCGCTGTGAGGCGGTAGATACTGTTTTCGCCGTAATCATTGAAGTAGGAGTACAGACCCTTGAGGAAAACCGACGAGTTGTTGGCAAGCTTGTAGTCCAGCGTTCCACCCGTCCCGTACCGTGAGCGATCGTAGAAGTAGTCGCGTAAGTCGATCTGGTTCGGGGCATTCACGGTTTGACTAGTCGGGATCGGGTTCCCCGTTGGGTCCAGCAAAGCCTGGCCATTTGGGCCTAGCTGATCGATGGTATTAACCGTCGCATTCGGCTCGATATCGTTGATGCCGCGACCATTCCAGTCATAACTTCCTGTCGCCAGAAAGCCGAGCCGCTTATCCGTGCCAAAACGTTGTCCGTAGGTGCCGAATACCTGGTC
>CAXTMW010000026.1:0-3092 GCA_964245455.1 uncultured Acidobacteriaceae bacterium | reverse complement strand
GGTCTTCACCGCGTCCACCATCGATCGGCGTGTGTCCATCCAGCCCTTCCAAAGCAAAATACGGCTGGTCCGTCGCTTGGCGGGTCACCAGATTCACGCTTCCACCGATGCCTTCCCCGTCCATATCGGCTGTCTTGGTCTTGTTGACTTCGATGGATTCGACCAAATCGGCAGGGATCGTGTCGAGCTTGACGTTGCGCACGTTTTCGGGCGACGGCACCACGATCCCGTCGATGGTGACAGCATTCAAGCGCGGCTCGGTCCCGCGAATCTGTACATATTTGCCTTCGCCCTCATCACGCTCAAGCGAAACGCTCGGCATACGCCCGACCGCGTCAGCGATGTTGACGTTGGGCAGGCTGTTGATCACCTCCGACGGCAGTACCTGCACGATGTTAGTGGCCACCCGCTGGCGGTTGAGCGACTCCGCCTCACCCACCTCGCGCTCGGCACGCACGGTCACTTGGCTCGCGTCGCCGCTCACATTCATGACCGCGTCGAGCTTGCCCACTGCCCCCGCGGTCACATCGGTTTCCGCCGTAAACGTGCTGAAGCCGATGTAGGAGATGGTGACGGTGTAGTGCCCGGGCTTGACGCCGGAGATGATGTAGCCGCCCTGCTGATCGGTCACCGCGGTTTGCCCGCCCGGCTGCAGGGTAATCTGCGCGCCTTGCAAAATGGCCTGCGACGGCTCGGAAACAGTGCCGGCGATGGAGCCTCGGTCGGCCTGGGCCAGTGCCGAGCCGCTGGAAAGAAGGGCAACAGCAACCACGGTCGAAGCAGACGACCAAGGAGCGTACCGAAAGGAAGCAGTTGTGTTTCGAAGTGTCGTTCGCAACTTCTTTCGCAACAAGGAAAAGCCTCGCAGAGAGTGGGTTAGCAGCCGAACTGGTGCCGGCTGCCTCCACTCCACGCTGTAAACCTTAAGAGAAGCTGAATGGAATGGCTACAACGATGAAGATTTAACGAGCCTTCACCGTCTTTTCACAAAGCTCCATGCTCCGACGAAGCAGGCCTGGACGCGGCATCCGCGCGGGCTACCTTAAGGGGACTGGCACCACCGCGGTAACAAAAGCTTGTCAAGTCGATGACCGATACCGGCCCCGCGGATGGTCTTCGAGCTGCGGCCCGCGTTTCCGCTTGGACCCCGGGGTGTCCTCATGCAAAACTGTGGGTCTCCACACATACCCGTCGCTTGCGGCCTCCAAAGCCTGAGCCGGCAAACACTTTTCCTTCGTTGCACCACTCCTGGAGGTCCCGTCTTGTTTCGCTTTTCCCGTTGGATTTTTTATCCTCTTTGCGTTGGTACACCACTGTGTATTTCTGCTGTCATCGTCTCAGCGCAAGTGAGTTCCACCTCACTCCGAGGCACGGTGACCGATGCTACAGGGGCCCTTGTTCCGGGCGCCGCGATACACCTGCTGAACCCGGCCACAGGCTTTACCGCCGACCAGACTGCGGATACCGAGGGCCGCTATGCCTTTGCGCAGCTGAGCCCCGGCACCTACACGCTTACCGTGGCAGCTCAAGGGTTTGGAAAGGCGGAGCGCAAGGCGGAGCTGCTGGTGTCGCAGCCGGCGACCATCGACGTCGCGCTCGGCGTGACGGCCGAGCAGCAGACCGTGAACGTGAGCGCCGAAGCCGAAACCCTGAACGCGACCGATGCCAGCATCGGCAATGCGGTTAACAATGTCTACATCCAGGCGGTGCCGACCGAGGGGCGCAATGTGCCGGACCTGCTGAGTGTGCAGCCTGGGGTGCTGTACCTGGGCCACAACGTGAACCAGCAGACCGACAGCCGAAGCGGTGCGGTCGCGGGTGCGCGCTCCGACCAGGGCAACGTGACGCTGGACGGCATTGACGACAACGACCAGCTGAACGGCTATGCGTTTACGGGGGTGCTGCGCTCGACCCAGGACTCGACCGAGGAGTTTCGCGTGACGACCGCAAACAGCACCGCCGACCAGGGCCGATCCTCGGGCGCGCAGGTGTCGCTTGTGACCAAGTCGGGCACCAACACCCTGCACGGTGCGGCCTACGAGTACTACCGGCCGCCGGGCGCAGCCGCAAACGACTGGTTCTACAAGCAGGCGGAGATCCAAAACGGGCAGCCGAATGTCGCAAGCAAGCTGCTTAGGAACACCTTCGGCGGTTCGCTCGGCGGGCCGTTTCTGAAGGACCGGCTGTTCTTTTTCTTCAACTACGAAGGGCAGCGCACGGCGGAAAATCTGGTGACGACGCAGGTGGTGCCCACGGCGAGCTTCCGGGCCGGCAACCTGACCTACGCCGATGCGAACGGGGGCGTGACGGTGCTCAACCCGGCGCAGGTTTCCGCTTTAGACGCATCGTGTACGGCAAACAATGTGTGCCCGTGGGGGCCCGGTGCCGACCCGAACGTGCTCACTTACTTTAAGCAGTACCCGCTGAATACGAGCTTTAACCAGGGCGATGGCTACAACACCGGCGCTTACACTTTTTCGTCTCCGGCCCCGGCCACGCTGAATACCTCAATCCTGAAGGTGGACTACGCGCTCAACGACCACCAGCACCTGTTTGTGCGCGGCAACCTGCAAAAGGACCTGACTGCAGGCGGGGAGCAGTTTCCAGGGCAGCCCGCGTCCTACAGCATCGACGACAACACGAAAGGCATCGCCGCGGGCGATACGTGGACCATCGGCAGCAACCTGGTCAACGATCTCCGCTACGGCTATATTCGCCAGGGCTACAGCAATCGCGGCCCGGGCAACACCAATTACATCGACTTCCGTTTCATCGCCAACAGCACATCCGAGCTGCGCACCACGGTTGCGAACGTGCCCGTGCATAACATCATCGACAACATAAGCTGGAGCAAGGGCAGCCATACCGTGCAGGTAGGCGGCAACTGGCGCATGATCACCAATAACCGGTCAAGCGATTCGCTTACATACAGCAGCGCCAGCACCAATCCGTATTGGCTTAGTGATGAGCTGGACCCGTCTACGCTGGGCAACGGCGTACCGGCTGTTTCTAATGGCTTTGCCAACTCGTTCCTGATTGCTTCGTCGACGCTGCTCGGCAATGTGCCGCAGCTCAACAGCGTGTATAACTAC
>CAXTMW010000025.1:12560-26835 GCA_964245455.1 uncultured Acidobacteriaceae bacterium | reverse complement strand
GGTCCCCCCCACCCCCCCCCCAGCTCGGGGACCGCCTCCCGCGCAGGGGGTCTTGTACTTACACCGGCGAAGGATTCCGCTCAAACCCGTGCTGGTGCCAGTAGGGATACGGCTTGGGCCGTTCGCTCACCCGGTTCAGCCGCGCCAACTGATCCTCTGACAACGACCAACCAACCGAGCCCAGGTTTGCTTTCAGCTGTTCTTCGTTGCGCGCACCCAGCACGATGCTGCTGACCGTGGGCCGCGTGGTGAGCCAGTTGATCGCGACCTGGGGAACGGTCTTGCCGGTCTCCTCGGCGACCTGGTCCAGAACCTCAACCACGGTGTACAGGTACTCGTCATCGACCGTCGGGCCGCCCTTGTCGCCGCCCTGCCCGAGCCTGGAGTCCTTGGGCGCGGGCTGCCCGCGGCGAATCCTGCCGGTCAGCCGACCCCAGCCAAGCGGGCTCCACACCAGCGCGCCCACGTGCTGGTCCAGCCCGAGCGGCATCAGCTCCCACTCGTAGTCGCGCCCCACCAGCGAGTAATACACCTGGTGCGCGACGTAGCGCTGCCAGCTGTGTTTCTCGCTCGCTGCGAGCGATTTCATCAGGTGCCATCCCGAGAAATTCGACGCGGCGATGTAGCGGATTTTTCCTTGCGCCACCAGCGTATCCAGGGTTGCGAGCGTTTCCTCGACAGGGGTCAGCGCGTCAAAAGCGTGCATGTGGTAGATGTCGATGTAATCGGTGCGGAGCCGCTTCAGGCTGGCGTGGCACTGCTCCATCAGGTGGTGGCGCGAAGAGCCTGCGTCATTCGGACCGTCGCCCATGGGGAACGTGGCTTTGGTCGAGACGAGCAGCTCGTGCCGGCGACCCTCCATGGCCTTGCCGAGGATCTCTTCTGACAGGCCGCGCGAGTAGATGTTCGCCGTATCGAGCAGGTTCGCGCCATGCTCGAGGCACACCTCGATCAGCCGCCGCGCTTCGTCAACCTGCGTTTCTCCCCAGGTTTTGAAGAACTCATTGCCGCCGCCGAAGGTTGCGACGCCAAGCGACAGAACCGGCACCTTTAGCCCGGAGTAGCCAAGCTTTCTGTAGTCCATATGCAGAAAGATGCGCACAGCGGCCTTGCAGTCAGTGAGTCGTGGTCAACGCGGTGCGGCCGGCGCCCTTCGAAACGCGTAGACCACGGCCAGCAGCGGCGGCGCCAGCAGCACTCCCCAGAACGGGATGACAATGCCGAGCGCGATAGGGGCAAGAATCGACAGCCACACCGGGACCCGCGTTGTTTTCTTTAAAAGCAGCGGCTGAATGGCAAGCTGGTCGGCAATGACGATCATGGCGTAGAGCCCGAGTACCAGGCCAAGCCGGTAGAAATCGTGGCCGGAAAACGCAACCGCAAGTACCGGGCCGATCACACTCAGCACGCCGCCGAGATGCGGAATAAACGAGGCAAACGCCGCCAGCAGCGCCCACAGCGGCGCGAGCGGTATGTGCATTAGAAATAACCCGACCCACCAGAGAGCGCCGACACACAAGGCTTCCAAAGTCGCGGCGCGCCACCAGTTTTCAAGGGCGCGGCCCACCGTGCGCGCCCTGTCTGCGATACCGTTCTCCTCTGGGTTCCCAGGTCGGGAGGGCTGAATGGGCATGGCTGCTATTAGACCAAAATTGTACCGACAGGTGCGCTACTCGCTTGAAGTTGTCTCATTACGGGAAAGCCGGCGCGGCGATGACGGCGAGAAAGAGGAAGCTGCTAGGCTAGGGCCATGAACTCCGGCGTCAGGTTTGGCGTGCTCGTGTTCCCCGGCTCCAACTGCGACCATGACACGGCCCATGTGCTGTCCGCGGTCGCGGGCCGGCCTGTTTCCATGCTGTGGCATGACTCGCCCTCGCTCGATGGGGTGGATGCGGTGCTGGTCCCGGGCGGCTTTGCCTACGGCGACTACCTGCGGACCGGGGCCATCGCCCGCTTTTCGCCAGTGATGGAGTCGGTGCGGCGCTTTGCCGAGGACGGCGGCCCGGTGCTGGGCATTTGCAACGGCTTCCAGATCCTGTGTGAGGCCGGTCTGCTGCCGGGCGCGCTGCTGCGCAACGCCGGGCTGAAATATGTGTGCAGACAGGTGCATCTTCGCGTTGAATCGACCGACTCCCCATTTACGCGCGCGCTGCATGAAGGTCAGGTGCTGCGTATCCCGGTGGGACACATGGAAGGCAATTACTTCTGCGATGATCGCACGCTGGACACCCTGGAAGCGGACAAGCGCATCCTGTTCCGGTATTGTGATTCGGCAGGAACCGCGACCCGCGACAGCAACCCGAACGGCTCTCTCGCGAACATTGCAGGCATCCTGAACGAGCGGCGAAACGTTCTAGGAATGATGCCGCACCCGGACCGAGCGAGTGAAGCGCTGCTCGGCTCGGCGGATGGCTTCGGCATTTTTCAGTCGCTGGTGCAAGCGCTTGAAGGCACAGTGGCGCGCGCATAAGGGGGTTCCATGATCGACATTCATCACCATCTGCTGCCCGGGCTGGATGACGGGTCGCCCAACCTCGAGATGTCGGTCAAGATGGTGGAGATGGCGGCGCGGGACGGCATTACCCACATCGTGTGCACGCCCCATGCCAATGACCGCTACGCTTACGATCGCGCGAAAAACGAAGCGCTGCTCGACGAGCTTCGGCAGAGAGTCGGCGGCAAGGTCACGCTCGGCCTGGGCTGCGACTTCCATATGTCCTACGACAACATCCAGGACGCGCTCGACCACCCGGACCGCTACTCCATCAATGGAAAGCGCTACCTGCTCATCGAGTTCCCGGAAACCGCCATCGCCGAGTCCACCAACGACAGCCTGTACGAGCTTGCGGTGTCGAAACAGCAGCCCATCATCACGCATCCGGAGCGCAATGTGGTGCTGCAGCGCCACCCGGAGCGTTTGGCCGAGTGGATCCGCGATGGCGCGTTGGTGCAGGTGACGGCGGCAAGCTTCACCGGCCGCTTCGGCCGGACGGCCCAGGCCACTGCTGAGAAGTACCTGAAGAAGAACTGGGTCAACTTCATCGCGACTGATGCGCACAATCTTGAATCGCGCAAACCCATCATGAGCGAGGCCTTTGAAGTTCTAAAGAAGAACTATGGCCAGAGCACGGCCGAGCGGCTTTGCATCACCAATCCCCGCGCGGTGTTTGAGGGCCGCGAGCTGCCCGACCAGCCTGAGGCAAGCGATTTGTACACCCACTATGAGGAAGAGCAGCAGGTACCGTACGGCCGCCGCAAGGTAGGCTTCTTCCGTCGCATGCTGGGGCTCGGGTAAACGGCTTACAAGCCCAATCCTCCGTCCACCGCGATGACTTGGCCGGTCAGAAAGGGTGTGGCGGCGGCAAGAAACAGCACCACCTCGGCAATGTCCGTGGCGGTTCCGTTGCGTCCCATCGGTGTTTTTACAGCAAAGTGCCGGTAGCCCTCGCCGGCCTCGCCGCCGGTCACGATCATGCCGGGCGCCACACAGTTGACCGCGACCTGCGGCGCCCAGGCTTTGGCCATGGTCTGCGTCAGCATGTGCAGCGCGGCCTTGGACGCGCAATAGTGCGCGTGCGTGGCCCAGGGGTGCAGTCCGCCGAGCGACCCTATGTTCACAATCCGTCCCACGCGCGTGGACGCCCGCAAAAACGGCAGGGCTGCCTGCGCCACCAGCAGGGGTGCGCGGGTGTTGGTGCGGAACATCGCGTCCCACTGCTCGGGCGAGATCGTATCGAGCGAAGCGGTTTCAAACGCGCCGGCATTGTTGACCAGGATGTCGAGTGCCGGCGCACCGGCGCCATCCCACGATGCTGCTGCTGAGACCGCGGCCTCGATCGATTCGGGGCGCTCGAGATCGCAGGCAAGTGCGAGGCCGCGCACCCCCAGTGCCTGGATCTCTTCGGCGGTCGCGCGCGCTTGCTCCTCGGAGTTCTTGTAGGTAATCGCAACATCCACGCCGTCGCGAGCCAGCGTCAGGGCAATCTCCCGACCAATGCGCTTCCCTGCGCCGGTAACGAGCGCACGGCGCCGGGCCGAAGCTGCCGGCTGAAGCTGCGGGTTGAGTTCCGAGGTCGGCATGCTCGCATGGTATCGCTTGCCGGAGCCTTGCGACAGCGCTGCCCGACGACATTTCCTCGGGAAAGGTTGCCGCCCGCGCAACAGAAATGACACTTTCATCATCTTTCTGATAGACGGCAATAGGACTGATCATGTCTGCTACCCGACATCGAAGTGTTCTCCTCCCCTTGGCTGTTGGGGCAGTCTGCGTCCTTACGTCAGGGTGTGGTGGAGCCCGGGTGAGACCTTTCGCGTCGGCGACGGCTCCCGGCCTGCGGAACGGCGAAATGGTGCGGGTAGCCCGGAACGTCGCAGACCCGAACGCGCCCTTCTCGGTACGCTCCCCCCGCCTGGCCCAGCGCCCGCCCTTGCTCGACGTTAACGGTGTTCCGCCATGCGACCCGACCGGACTTTCTGTGTTTGAGTCGCGTGCTGAGGTAAATGGGACTCATCACGCTGTCCGCTTCTCGCTTGTCAATAACGGCGAAGCTTGCCGGCTTGGCGGCTTCCCTTCCATCACGCTGCTCCGCGCCGATGGCAGCGTCGTGGGCGGGGTACGCATCCGCAAGATCTCAGCTGACACCATGCGGGCCTCGCTCACCTCGCCTTCGACCGCACGCGCTGACACGAGCCTCGATGCGCCGTCGCCGCAGGTATTGCTGCCTGCCAAGGAACAGGCTGTTTTCGAACTCGGCTGGACCAGCGGACCTCGGTGCGAGGCGGTGAGCCGGATCGCCCTTGCCGCGCCGGGCTCCATGACGTCCATGCAGGTGTCCCGCCCCATCAGCGTGTGCGAGAGCCAGGTGCTGATTACCGCCATCGCTCCATCCGACCCCCGGTGACCGTTCGGCCGACCTTGCCTGGCTCAGCGAGACCGCACTATCCTATCGAGCCATTCGCCAAGCAGCTGCCGCTCGCCTTCGCTCAATCCTTCAGCGCCCGGTAATAACGCGCGTAGTGTCGTGGCGACTGGCCCCAGCTCAAGCCGCGGCGATGCCGGAACCTCGGTCGTGATGGCCGCCACGACAGCCTCGCGCGCCGCCTCTGACAGGGCGAGGTCACGTTCCTTCTCGGGCGTATCCAGAAGGATAAAAACCACGCCGCAGGCAGCCGAGCGCACCATGTCTGCCGCCCGGCGTTCCTCCACGCGCAGACGCCCGGCGAGCGCCAGCAAATGCATCCGCTCTTGCAGCATCGCTAGCGCACGAGCTGCCGCGGGTGATGCACCTTGCGGACGTGGGACGCCGTACATGGCCGCGAAGATCGCCGGGTTGGCGAGCCCGAAGCCGACGTGCAGATCCCAGCCGGATCGAAGATTTTGAACCGGATCCACGCTTGGGCCGTCTGTTTGTTTCTGCTGCAGGTAGGTCATAAAGCCGTGTTCGGCCACAGCGTCGACCAATCCCTGTTTGTCGCCAAACAGGCGATACATGGTAGGGGCCTGGACGCCGGCAGCAGCGGCAACCGCGCGTGTGGTCAGCGCTTCCCGCCCGCCGTGCGCCAGCAGTGCCGCTGCGGCCGCAATGACCCGGCTGCGCCCATCCTGCTCCATCTCGGCTATGGTGCCCTTGTCCATTTTGCAACCATACAGATGCGAAGGTATTTGCGAGTGATCTGGCTTCCGCTCTTTAACAATGTTACGTTGTAAGACATATCGTTGATAACAGGAGAAGATGCATGATCGTCGTCACCGGAGCCGCCGGCCAACTCGGACGAGCCATTGTAGAAAAGCTGCTGACCCGTTTTCCCGCGGACCGGCTCGTCGCGAGCGTCCGCGACCCCAGCAAAGCGAGTGCCCTTGCAGAGCAGGGTGTCACTGTCCGAGCAGGCGATTTTGCCGAGCCTGAGACGCTGCCTGCGGCGTTTGCGGGCGCGGAGCAGGTACTTGTCGTTTCAGTGGACAAGCTGGGGGAAACGGCGCTTCGGTTGCACCGCACCGCCATCGAGGCTGCTCGGGCAGTCGGAGCGCGGCGCGTGCTCTACACGAGTCACATGGGCGCACGGGCTGATTCGCCCTTCGTCCCGGCGCACGATCACGCCGCAACCGAGGCGTTGCTCGCCGAGGGGGACGCGCCGTTCACGTCTCTGCGCCACGGCTTCTATGCCGAGAGTGCATTGCACCTGATCGGCCGGGGCTTCGAAGTTGGGGAGATCCGCGCGCCCGAGGACGGCCCGGTGAGCTGGACCACCCGCGCTGATCTGGCCGAAGCGGATGCGACGTTGCTCGCGGAAGAAGGGCGGCTCGACGGCGTGACGCCCCCGCTGACCGCGCCTGAGGCATTCACGATGGCCGATCTGGCTGCGATTGCGTCCGAGCTGACAGGGCGCACGATCAAGCGGGTGACTGTATCCGATACCGAGTGGCGGGACGCGAAACTCGCGCAGGGCACGCCGGCGCCTATGGCGAACATGCTCCTCGGCATGTACAAAGCTGCCCGGCGCGGAGACTTTGCCGCGGTTGACCCGACACTGAAGGTGTTGTTGGGTCGGCGCCCGCAAACGATGCGCGATGTACTTGCCGCCGTTCTCAAGCCCGCCGAAGCCTGAGGTCTTGGCGGCGTGCAAGCGCGAGCTCCCGATGAGGGTTGGAATTGTGTTCCCATGCCCGTCTGCATCGATTCATTGCGCGGTCGAGATGACCGAACAAAAGCGTCGGCATAACCCCTGCGGGCGACTGAGTCCGTAAAAACCGGGACCTCGTAAGGCCGGCCCGCTCGTCCGACAAACCGAGGTCAGCGGGGCGCCGGTGCCTTTGCCGAGCCCTGGGTAGCTTGCGGGGTTACCGACTGCCCCTTGTCCGTTTCGAGCGGCGCACGCTGGTAGATGGAGTACTGCCCGGAAGGCGGCTTGACTTTGATATCGAGCGACCGGCTTGCCTGATTGTTGATGAAGCTTTCCCCGTAGGTCTGAAAGCCGCTCTTGAACACCTGGACCTGCACCTCATCCCCGATCGGGATCAAGTCAATGACGGCCTTACCGTCTTCGTTGGTTTTCAGCTCCATATTGCCCTGGTCTTTGCCGTCGTGGAAGGTGTGAAAGATGACGGCGGCATTCTCAATCGGCTTGCCGTTAGAGGCGCGCGTGACAGAAACGGCGATGTGGGCGACCGGAGGCGGCTCCTTGTATTTGCGGCCGCGCTTGTCTTCCTGCGCGCCTACCTCAAGGCTCCAGAGGCCGACAAGCACCAGAACTGTACCCTTGACTCTCCGCGATGGCGTCCGCCCTGACATGCGCTCATTGTAACGCCGCAAAGCAGTGGCTCGCTCCTGAGCGATGCCGGCTGCCGCAAGGCAGGGGGAGCGCATCCTAAGAAACAGCGCGCAAAGAGTCGCGGGTAAAAGACGCCCGCGCCCGCGTTGCCGCGAGAATGGGAGAACCGACACATGGCAAATGGATTGAAGGAAATGCCTTTAAAGAAGCACAAGGAAGCGAAAGGGACGCCGGGCCCGGCGACCGAGATGAACCGCAAGATGTATCAAAACCGCGTCGCGCTGAACGACGATCAGAAGACCAAGGTCGTTGAAGTGATGCAGGAGCGGCTCGCCGAAGCGCTCGACATGTACTCGCAGGCGAAGTTCGCCCATTGGAACGTCAAGGGCGTCAACTTTTATCAGCTTCATCTCCTGTTCGACAGCGTTGCCGAGGCGATCTTTCCGCAAATTGACCAGATTGCCGAGCGCATGACGCAGCTGGGCGGCGTTGCCAACGGAACCGTTCGCCAGTCGGCCAACGGCTCGCAGATTCCGGAGTTCGACGTGAATCTGACCGCCGGCATGGATTACGTGAACGCGCTGGCGAACTCGCTGGGCTCCTACTGCCAGGCGCTGCGCGGTGCCTCGGACAAAATCGACGAGATCGGCGACGAGCCGACTGCCGACTTCTTCAAGGCGCTCGACATAGAAGCCGAGGAGCAGCTCTATTTTCTTGAGTCGCATCTTGAGGCAGGCAACGTGCAGTAAGCATTTCGCTCCGCGGTGCAAAGGGCGAGCCTTCGGGCCGCCCTTTGCTGTGTCCGAAAGATTCGCCCGGTGCAGCGCCGCCAGAGTTTCGCCAGTGCGAGAATGGACCTATATGAGCAATCCGATACGAGTAGGTGTGGTCGGCTTTGGACTCGCCGGGCAGATCTTCCATGCTGCGGTGATTCATGAAACGGACAATCTCGAGCTTGCGGCCATCGTCGAGCGTTCAGGAAAAATAGCCGCAGCGAAATACCCACAGACCAACATTGTGTCGTCGGTAGAGGCAATGCTTGCCGATCCTTCCATTGAACTCTGCGTTGTGGCAACACCCAACGACGTACACCGCGAGCTGGCGGAGAAGTGTCTCGAAGCCGGCCGTCACGTTGTGGTGGACAAGCCGCTCGCGTTGTCCAGCGAAGACGCCGCGGCGCTCGCGCGGCTGGCCCGAAGCAAAGGTCTGCTGCTTTCGGCATTTCACAACCGACGCTGGGATGGCGACTTCCAAACGGTGGAGCAACTGCTCGAAAGCGGCCGCATCGGGAACCCTGTTTCGTTTGAGTCCCACTTTGACCGCTTTCGCCTCGAACTGAAACCGGGCGCTTGGCGGGAGAGCGAAGGCAATGGCAGCGGCATCCTGCACGATCTTGGACCGCACCTCATCGACCAGGCACTTGCATTGTTTGGCGAGCCGACCACTCTGTGGGCAGACGTCCGGGTACTGCGTCCCGAGGCAAAGGTCGATGACACCTTCGATATCCAGCTGACGTATGAGAACGCGGACCGGGAAAAGCTGCGCTCGCTGCGCGTGTGGCTCCGCTCGACCATGGTTGCTGCCAGCCCGGGCGCGCGATTTACGCTGCACGGCACAAAGGGCAGCTATGAGAAATGGGGGCTTGATCCGCAGGAAGCTGCCCTGAAGGAAGGGGCGCGTTTCGCGGACGAGGGATTCGGCGCGGAATCCTCACGCAGCTGGGGTATGTTTACATCGCCGGGCGCGGCTCCGGAACCAATCCCTACGCTGCCCGGCGATTACCTGAAATATTACGAAAATGTCCGCGAGGCCATTAGGGGAACCAAACCGCTGGCTGTCGATGTCGGCGCGGCGTGGTCAGTGGCACGTATCACAGAGCTGGCGCGCGAAAGCAGTCGAACCGGCCGCCGGGTCACCGTGGACCTGAGCGAGGCGCGGTCCCTGTAAACTGCGGGCGAGGCGAAGAGGAGCTTCCATGAGGGTATGGGCTTGGCAGATCGTGGCTTTGCTCCTCTTCACCGTTGGCGCGGCTCTTGCACAGAAACAGCGGGATCCGTTGTCAAGCGGGCAGGTAGATCAGGTACGGGAGCTGGGCGACCGACCGGTCGATCGCTTAAAGCTTTACTTGAAGTTTGTGAATGAGCGCATTGCTGCCATCAAGGAAATGACGCCGGACAGCTCTGAAAATAATCGCCCCGCCGAGCTTCGCGCGCGCTATGAGGAGTTCACGCGGCTCGTCGATGAGTTGTCCGACAACATGGATACCTACGACGGCGACCATGCCGATATTCGCAAAGCGCTCCGCCTGATTGTGGACAGCAGCTCCAAATGGGTACCCGTGCTGAAAGCGCCGCTTCCGAACCGTACCTACGACTTCGTCCGAACCACGGCTGTGGACGCGGCCGGCTCCAACAATGAGCAGGCGCAGAAGCTGCTTGCCGCTGAAGAAGCTTACTTCGCCATTCACAAGGATGAAGCGGGCAAGAACGGTAAAGCTCCTACGCCGGAGCAGTAGCGGTTCTGATGCAGCGAGGCGCTTCCTATCGAGCAGGCACCCTCCTGTAAACTCAGGTGGGGGAGACGATGCCCGAGATCCATCGCAGAAAAACTGTTACAGCCAGCGTCGGCAAGGTTCGCGTCGGGTCGGATGCGCCTGTGGTTGTGCAGTCGATGACCAACACCGACACGGCCGACATCCCGGGCAGCATCGCGCAGATCGCCGCGCTGGCTGCCGCCGGCTCCGAGCTCGTGCGCGTCACGGTCAACAATGAGGATGCGGCGCAGGCTGTGCCTTACATCGTTGAGGGCCTGGACAAGCTGGGTTTGGACACGCCGATCGTAGGTGATTTCCACTACAACGGCCACCTGCTGCTACGCAAGTTCCCGGCCTGCGCGCGGGCGCTGGCCAAGTACCGCATCAATCCCGGCAATGTCTCGATCGGCCGCAAGAACGACGACAACTTCCGCACCATGATCGAGTGTGCTGTCGAGAACGGGAAGCCGGTCCGGATTGGGGTGAACTGGGGCTCGCTCGACCAGGCGCTGTTGACTGCGATGATGGACCGGAACTCGCGGCTGCCGGATCCGCTGCCCGCGCGAGACGTGATGATGGAAGCCATGCTGGTATCGGCGCTCTCGTCCGCCGAGGCCGCGGAGCGATACGGGCTGCGTCATGACCAGATCATCCTGAGCGCCAAGGTTTCCGGCGTGCGCGACCTGATTGACGTGTACACGATGCTGGCCGCGCGGTGCGATTACCCGCTGCACCTGGGGCTGACCGAAGCGGGGATGGGCGTCAAGGGTGTGGTCGCCTCGACCGCCGGGCTCGCTCCCCTCCTGCTGGCCGGTATCGGCGACACCATCCGCGTTTCTCTCACGCCCAAGCCGGGCGGTGACCGCACCGAGGAGGTGCAGTGCGCGCAGCAGATCCTGCAATCTCTGTCGATCCGCTCATTTACACCGCAGGTCACAGCCTGCCCGGGCTGCGGGCGCACCACCAGCACCTTCTTCCAGTCGCTGGCCGAGCAGATTCAAGACTACCTGCGCGCCTCCATGCCGGCCTGGCGCGAACAATACCCAGGCGTCGAAGAGATGAAGCTCGCGGTCATGGGCTGCATCGTGAATGGGCCAGGTGAGTCGAAGCACGCCAACATTGGGATCTCACTGCCCGGCACCTTTGAGGAGCCGAAAGCGCCCGTGTACGTGGACGGCAAGCTGGTAACGACGCTGCGCGGCGACACAATCGTGATGGACTTTCAAAAAATACTGGACGAGTATGTGCGAAGCCACTACGGCGCACAGACAGAGCGACGCGAGCAGCTTGTCGAGGTTCACTGAAGCTTCCGGAGCGGTCATCGGGAGCTGGGACCGAGGCGGCCCGCGGTCGCTGCGAGACCACGGCCCAATTTGGGCGTCGTTTCTTCCATCCTGACGTCAAGGTGACGCTAGTACTCTGTGAAGCGCTACGTCCAGCCGCTACTCTGGGGGAACTTTCCGCTTTCGGAGTTCCTCGCCATGACGCCGCGCCGGCTTTTGCTTGTCTTCGTGCTGGGTCCCCTGCTCGTGATCACGGCGTGCTTCGCCGCAAGACCCTGCTACAGCCCTGACGAGGCCGCCGGGCATGCAGGCAAGGAGATCTGCCTGAGCGCGCATGTCTATGACCTTTCTGAAAGTACCGATGGGACGCGCTACCTCGACCTTTGCTCGCCAGAAACGCCCGAGACCGCCTGCCACTTTGCCGTCGTAAGCATGGCGGAGGATCGCACGGAGGTCGGTGTGCTCGATGCGCTGCGGGACCAGGACGTGCATCTGCGCGGCACGGTGCACACGCTGCACGGGCAATCCATCATGCTGCTCAGCCACGCGCGCCAGCTGCGCGACGGCCCGGAAAAGTTCCGTCCCAACCCGGAGCTTCTGGCGGGCTTCAGCGCCGGCAACGCGGGTCTCGGCTTCAAAGACCCGGCAATGAACGGCCACAAGCAGCGCAGCGCGACACTTTTCAGGGGCGGCGCGGCCGCGACCCGAGCTACCAGCGAGCCTACTCCTTGATCGGCACTGTTAGGAGGTGCGTGAAGTTCCATCACCTAACGGATCATCCTGAGAGGGTATGTGAGAAGTTTCAAGAAGCTACCCGGGTCATCCTGAGCGCAGCGAAGGATCTGCTGTTGTTCTTATCCGAGCGCGAAATCAGATCCTTCGTCGCTTCGCTCCTCAGGACGAAGGATGACCCTTGTTTTGGAGCGTGAACTTACCACGAACTTCGCACATACGCGCTTAGTAAAGCGGGCCGGCCTGCCGGCGCAGTTCGGCAAGCGAGTAGGAGGTGCCCCGCCACTGCACTGCGCCGCGGGCGAGCGTCACCGTCATCGAACGCAGCATCGCGTACATCAAGAAGACCGTAGCCACGGGAAACAGCAGCGCGTACCACGGTGACGAGCCGCCGGGCCGCCGCAGCGTCCCATACATCGCGAGCAGCGCCAGCAGCCAGACGCCGCTTGCCAGTTGCATCGGCAGCGGACCCAGGAAGCACAGCGCAGGATAGATGCCCAGCATACCCAGGCCGCAGCAGCCGGCGAGCATCTGGGAAACGACGAACCGCGTGGCCGCGAAGAAATTCTTCGTCACGTTCTGGATCGCGCCGCCAAGGCCTGCGGCCCAGTGCACGGTCACCAAATCCCGGCCGAACGCGACGCGCTGCCGGAAGCGGTGCCGCTTCATCTCGACGCCGAGCCTGACATCCTCCAGCACCTCCATCCGCAGCGCTGCAAACCCGCCAATCGCCTCATAGGCCTCGCGCCGCACCAGGTTGAAGGCGCCGACGCCCAGCCTGTCTTTACTGTCGGGGTCGGGAATCCTCCAGAGCCGGAGCGCCCAAGCCGAAAACACCTGCACGGCCGAGATCATCATGTGTTCGCCGAGACCCTGGATGATGGGCGTCGGCAGCAGAACCAGGTGGTCTGCGTCTTCTTCCTGAACAAACTGCATCGCGCGACGCAGGGCATCCTGCCGGAAGAAAATATCGCCATCGGTAAATAGCAGATAGGGGGCTGTTGTTGTTTTAACTGCGTCAGCCAGCTCGTTGTGCTTGACCTTCGATCTGTTTGGCAGCGCCAGGATGTGCACCACTCGCAGGGATACCCCTGGGGAGGCGATGGAGGGTGAGGCGGAGGCGACTTCGTCCATAATGGCGCCGGTGCGGTCCCGCGAGCGGTCGTTGACCGCAATGATTTCCAGGGAGACTCCCTGCTGCCGCAGCAGCGAACGCAGGGTGTCGCCGATGGCCACTGCCTCGTTGCACGCCGGTACGATCACAGCCAGCCCAGGCAGGGCCACTTCTGTCACCGACTTCGCAAGCAGGTTTGGAACCCGGTGGATGTTCCACTGCAGGTCGGCTGCGCGATAGGCCCAGGCCGCGGCGATAACCCAGTCCAGAGCGGTCGCCCCCGTCAGGATCCAGCGGTGGGCGTCTGCGAAAGGAAGTACCGTGAAAGTAAGTACCGGGGAAGCAAGTACCGCAGCGAGCACGACGGGCAGCGCTAGCGAACGTCCGGCCGGGGCCAGCGCGCGTCCACAACCGTCGAAATGCCTCCGCGCGGCCGGAAGTCGCCGTGAACATGCGCCCAGACCGGATCGCAGGCCTTGACCACGTCCTCAAGCACCTGATTGACGATGTTTTCCTGGAAGATACCGAGGTTGCGATAACAAAAGAGATATTCCTTGTAGCTTTTCAGCTCCAGGCAGCGGTGCCGCGGCATGTAGCGCAGCTGGATGACGCCGAAGTCCGGCAGCCCGGTCTTGGGGCAGACGGAAGTGAACTCCGGGTCGTCGATCAAAATCTCATAGCCGGCAAACTGGTTTTCCCAGGTTTCGATCTCCGGGAAGACTGTGTCCAAGCCGGCTTTCGCATGCGCATCGGTGTAGCGGGCAGTCGCGGTGGCCATAATTCAAGTCTATCTGAGCGGGCCGGCGGGCATCCCGCGGGTAAGGGCTCCGGTATACTCGGGAGCACATCGCATGGCAAATGGACGACCGAGTCGAAGCAGAAGCATTGTCGTCTGGACCGTCGCGGTCGTTGTCGTGGCTCTGGTCTTCTACCTGGCGCATATTGCTGCCCGTACCGTGTTGCAGGTGCGCGCCGTTGCCGTAACCCGCGGCTCGATCCGCAGCACGGTCACAACAAACGGCAAAGTGCAACCGGTCAGCAACTTCGAAGCGCATGCGCCCTTCCCCGGCGTCGTGCGCGCTTTATACGTGCACGAGGGCGACCAGGTACCGGCGGGCAAGCTGCTGCTGGCCATGGATGACACGGATGCGCAGAGCCGCCTGCTGCAGGCCCGCGCATCGCTGGCCGGCGCGGAAGCCAACCAGAAAGCGCTCGTTGCCGGCGGCGCGCCGGAAGAGCGGTACAGCTTCAGCGGACAGCTGGCGCAGGCGCAAACTGAGGAGCAATCCGCCGAACAAGCCCTGCAAACGCTGCAGCAGCTGGCCGGGCAGGGTGCGTCCGCCC
>CAXTMW010000025.1:7757-12550 GCA_964245455.1 uncultured Acidobacteriaceae bacterium | reverse complement strand
GGCCCAGGCGACTCGCGAGGTGCTGCAGGCCCAGAACCGCCTGGCTGCCGACCGGGCAAACCTTCAGGTGCTCGAGCAGCGGAGAAACGCGCGCAGCAACCCGGTCAACCTGCCGCAGGCCGCTGCCGAGGTCGCCCAGGCCCGGGCCGCAGTCGCCGCCTCGGAGGCCGCCATCCAGCAAAGCCAGGTACACGCCCCATTTGCGGGCACAGTTTACTCCGTGGCCGCCATGCAGACCGAGTATGCGCAGCAAGGCGATCGGCTGCTGCAGATGGCCGACCTCAATCATCTGCAGGTGCTGGCGTATTTCGACGAGCCGGATATCGGCAAGCTGCAGCTCGGCCAGCCGGTGACGATCACCTGGGTCGGCAAGCCCGACGAAACCTGGCACGGCACCATCACGCGCCTCCCTTCGACGGTGGTGACCTATACGACGCGCAATGTCGGCGAGCTGATCTGCTCTATCGACGGCAGCCACGACGGGCTGCTGCCGGACACCAACGTCAACCTGCTGGTAACCACGAGGGATGTCTCGGACGTGCTGTACGTTCCGAGGGAGGCGCTGCACACCGAGCAGGGACGCACGTTTGTCTACAAAGTGGTGCGCGGCAGCTTGAAGCGGTCCGCGGTAACGGTTGGGTCGCTCAATCTCACGCAGATCCAGATTCTTTCAGGCGTAAACGTGGGCGATGTGGTCGCGCTGGGCGCGCTCGGTGGGCAGCCGTTAACGCAGGGCGCGGCTGTCAAGGTCCTGCCCTAGTCTTATGCGCTTAAGACCAAGCGCGGCGGCAGAGTAGAATCGCGAACAGCGCCGGCGCATCCTGTACACGAACGTTGCTGCGCCATCGACCGCGGCGCGAAGAGGACTTTGCAATTTTGAGATACGGCCTTGTGTCGCGGAGCGCGCTTGCCGCGGCTTTATTCACCCTTCCGGTCGCCCTTGCCGCGGCGCAAACTGCTGGGGCGCAGCTTTCCTTGCTGTCGGTGGTGGACCTGGCGAAACGAAACAGCAGCGCCGTGCGAATAGCGCAGGCCGATGTGGACAAGGCCGATGCCGCGCTCTCGCAGACCCTCGACGTGTATGTCCCCTCTCTCACGGCGGGCTCAGCCGCGGGCTACTCCTACGGTTTCCTGGGCGGTGTGCCCAGTGTGTTCAACGCGCAGATCCAGTCGCTGGTGGTTTCGTTTTCGCAGCCCGACTATATTCGCGCGGCGCGGGCAGGCCTGCACACGGCATCGCTGAACCTGCAGGACGCCGTGGACCAAGTGGAGCTCGACAGCGCGCTCGATTACATCCAGCTCAGTACCCTCGCCGAGCAGCTTGGGGCGTTAAGCCAGGAGAAAGACTACGCCGAAAAATTGAGCCGGATCGAGCAGGACAGGCTTGCGGCGGGGGTGGAAAGCCGCCTTGCGGCAACGCGCGCCGAGCTGACGGCCGCGCAGGCCGAGCTCAAAAGGCTCGATCTGTTGGCGCAGGCCGCGGTGCTGCGCAAGCGGCTCAGCGATCTTACCGGGTTGCCGGAAAGCGACATCCGGACCGAAGCCGGGACGATCCCGGACCCTCCGAGCGGCAGCGGCGTTCTCGTCTCGAGCTTCACGGCGGGCGTCGACGCGGGCTACAGCAACGCGGTCGGCAAGCATTATGTCGCGCACGGGGATGATCGCGTCAATTATCGGCCGCAAATCGGTTTTGGCTTCAGCTACCAATACTTGGACACGACGCTGAACAATTACAACTCGTTCTACAACCACCCACTGCAGCCGAATAACTTCGGGATCGCTGCTCAGATTACATTTCCCTTGTTCAACGCCGTTCAATCTGCCCACGCACGCGAGACAGCCGCCGATGCCGTACATGCTGATGTACAGGCCGAGCAGGGCCGCCAAGCCGCTGAGGAGCAAACGGTGCAACTGCAGGCGAGCTTTGCCGAACTGCGCGCCCAGGCCCGCGTCGCCGACCTGCAGGCGCAGCTTGCCCAGCAGCAGCTGCAGGCGGTGCAGACGCAGCTGGCCGCGCCGCCCCCCTCGCCCACCGCCGCCCCGTTGACACCGAGCGATGAAATGGAGGCGCGCATTGAGGAACGCCTGCGCTACGCGGACGCGCTGGACGCGCACTTTCTGCTCCAAAAGGCCGAGTTGTCGCTGCTGCGAGCCACCGGCGGGCTGTCCGACTGGCTCCGGGCGAACCTTCGCTGAGCACTTCGTGATGCACCGTTTTGGGTGCAGGCGCAGCCCGCAATGCTAAACTCAGAGTACGGATATGCCTTTAAAAACACTTTTTCTGAACCCGCCCTCCTTTGAGAACTTCGATGGTGGTGCCAGCTCTCGCTGGCCCGCGACACGCGAAATCGAGAGCTATTGGTACCCGGTGTGGCTGGCGTATCCGGCGGGACTGCTGGAAGGTTCGCGCCTGCTCGATGCGAACCCACACCATGTCTCCTGGGAAGGCGTAATCGAGATCCTCAAGGACTACGAGTTCCTGGTGCTGTTTACCAGCACTATCGGCTGGTCAGGCGATCAGCGCGCGGCCGAGCGGGTCAAGGCAACGTACCCGAAGCTCAAGATCGCGTTTGTGGGGCCGCCGGTCACGACCGACACCGACAAGGCTTTCCAGGAGTGCGCGGCCATCGACTTCATCTGCCGCCGCGAGTTCGACTTTTCCGTGGTGGAGTTCGCCAACGGCAAGCCGCTGCACGAGATCCTCGGCATCTCGTACCGCGGGCCGAACGGCGCGATCCTTAACAACCCGGACCGCCCCCAGGTCGAGAAGCTCGACAAGCCGGACATGCCGTGGGTCACGGACATCTACAAGCGCGATCTCGACGTCACCAAGTACAACGTGCCGTTTCTGCTGCACCCGTACGTGGCGCTTTACTCGACGCGCGGCTGCCCGGCGCAGTGCACCTTCTGCCTGTGGCCGCAGACGCTCTCAGGCCATGCCTGGCGCAAGCGCTCCACCGACGACGTCGCCGCAGAAATGGCGCACGCGAAGGAGCTCTTCCCTGAGGTGAAGGAATTCTTCTTCGACGATGACACTTTCAACATCAACGGGCCGCGCACCATTGAGCTGTGCGAAAAGCTTAAGCCGCTCGGGCTTACCTGGAGCTGCACCTCGCGCGTCACGACGAATTTCGAGACGCTCAAGGCGATGAAGGAAGCAGGCTGCCGCCTGCTGATCGTCGGTTTCGAGTCGGGCGACCCGCAAATTCTCAAGAATATCAAGAAGGGTGCCACCATCCAGCGCGCGCGCGACTTTGTGCGCGACTGCCACAAGCTGGGGCTCATCATTCACGGCGACTTCATCCTCGGCCTGCCCGGTGAGACCGAGCAGTCCATCCGCAATACGATTGATTTCGCCAAGCAGCTCGACGTTGAGACGATCCAGGTCTCGATCGCGCACGCCTTCCCCGGGACGGAGTTCTACGACTACGCCAAGCAGCACGGCTTTATCACCAACGAGGCGAAGATGGTCGACGAGGGCGGCCACCAGCTGGCGCACATTGAATACCCCGGGCTGCCAACCGAGTACGTGCTCGAGATGGTGCACCGCTTCTACGACGAGTATTACTTCCGCCCGAAGGCGGCGTTCCGGGTCGTTTACAAGGCAGTCATCAACCGCGACCTGCCGCGCTTGTATGTCGAGGCCAAATCGTTCCTGAAGCTGCGCGCGGAGCGCAACCGCATGGTGAAAGCGACCAAGAGCGGCAAAGCGCGGGAAAGCCGCGAGGCAGTCAGCGCCGGCGTGTAACCAGGCCTGAACGGCTCCGGCATCACGGTGCGACGCTTAGTGCTTTAAGAGTCGCTTCGGCGTGTAACAGGAAACGCGGCCAGCCTGTGCTGGTCGCGTTTCCTTTTTCGCTGCATCTTTATTTGTAGGAACCTCGATGTCGAAATGCTCCATGACCGTGCGCAAGTATCTCGTTCTTCTGACGGTCGCCATTACGGCGCCGCTCGGCGATACGCTGCTCGCGGTCGGCATGAAACGTCTCGGGCCTGTCTCGCTCGCCGAGCCGGCAGCGCTGATTCACGCGGTCACCACGCCGTATGTCGTCGGCGGCATCGCGATGCTGATCGGCTTTTTCGCTTCCTACACGGCTGCGCTTTCATGGGCCGACCTCACCTACGTGCTGCCGATTACCTCCATCGGCAACGTCTTCATCGCGCTGCTGTCGCGCTTCTGGCTGCATGAGCAGGTCACCCCTTCGCGGTGGCTGGGCATTGTGCTCATCACACTCGGCGTGGGGTTTGTCGCGAACGGCAAGAGCTATACCGAACATGCCGACAACCTCGCTGACAATAAGGAACAGCAGACCTCGCCGTTCCCCGCGCGGCAGCAGGCGCGGCAACCATGATGGCAAATACGATAATCCCTGCCATCACGGGAGTACATACCCCGCCCGGCGCCGAGGTCGCGGGTATGATCGCGGCGATCGTCCTGTTTGCCACTACGGGCGACCTGCTGATCGCCTCGGCCATGCGCCGCCTTGATCTCGACAGCATCCGCGCCAGGCGCGGCGTCCCCGGGGCCGCGCTGGTCGTGGTCAGTGATCCTGGATTTTTAGGAGGCGTACTCGGCATGACCTGCGCGTTCTTTGCGCTGCTATTCGCGCTATCGCACGCCGAGGTCAGCCTGGTGGGGCCTGCCTCTGCCTCGCTGACCTTTGTCGCCAATGCAGCGGCGGCGAAGATCTTTTTGAAAGAGAATGTAGACCGGCGGCGCTGGGCGGCAGCTGTGTTTGTCTGCCTCGGCGTCGCGCTGCTTACACGTTAGAGTCGCTCTCCCCTTTAGACCG
>CAXTMW010000025.1:0-7613 GCA_964245455.1 uncultured Acidobacteriaceae bacterium | reverse complement strand
GTGGAGACTGTCCCGAGGCCTTTTTGAAAGCCGTGCTAAAAGCAGCGTCTGAGTCATAGCCAACAGAATTCGCGATTCTAACGATAACGTGAGAAGTGGATCGCAGCCGGTCAGCGGCAATGTGCATTCTCCAGCGCGTGAGATACTCCATGGGGCTGATCCCCGCAACCTGCTTGAACCTGCCTGCGAAGCTGGATCGGGACATGCCGGCGATCTTCCCGAGTTCCTTTAAAGTCCAATGGCGTGAAATATCATCGTGCATCGCAGCCATCGCTGCACAGGGTTGAGGATCGGCCAGAGCAGATAGCCACCCCTTTCCTGCGCTCCGTTTCGACGCAACGTGCAAGCGTAAAACCTGTATCAGCATGATATGAGCTAAGTGTTCCGCTATAAGCGAGGCTCCCGGACCTTGTTCCCGAATCTCCCGTTCAAAGCGGTCGAGAGACCAGCGAAGTACCGAGGCTTGATCCGAAGCTTCACGGACAGACACAAGAGCGGGCAGACTGCCGAACAGGGCATCCGCCTGTCCCCTTAGAAATTCGAAGCGTGCACCGACCAGAGAGAAATCTTCACCGCCGTTGCAAATTCCGGTACGGTCGCAGCCTCCAGCGTAGACCGTTTTTGCAGGCATCTTCGGCAAAGAAAAGTCGCTTGCCAGAACAAAAGGACGACCGCTTGGTAGCAGGCAGCAGTCGCCCTGCTCCAGCTTGTGAGGCTCGCCGTCACCCTCGACGGCAATCCAGCAGCAGCCCTTTGTAACAGCGTTGAACTTGATGCCCTGATGCGCTGGAAACTGTAAAGCCCACGCTCCCCCAGCATTCAGACCAGCTGACACATAGGATTGCGGCTTCAACAAAGAAAGCACTTCGGAGAGCGGCTCCATACGCAATTGGACGCAGGAGTAAGAACTATGGATTCTGCCCAATGCCGCGTCTCAAAAACCACGCTACATTTGAAAGAGAATTTCTGGCAAAGTTAGCAACGCTCAGATTGCAGAAGTGCACAGCACAGCTTGCCAAACGAAAGGGGTTGCGTGACAAGTCTTCGAGACGTTTACTTGCGTTACCTGGCCTGCTGCAATGACCGCCGCTTCTCCGAACTCAGTAGCTTCGTGCATGATCCGATTCAATTTTGCGGGAAGACAACGCCGCTAGCGGACTATGCAAGAACAATCGCTTCCAACATTGAAGCGGTCCCTGACTTCCGCTGGGAGATTCAAGATCTTGTGACGGATGGTAGTTCCGTTGCAGTACGCCTCGAAAACTCGGGCACACCGCAGGCAAATTGGCTTGGGATCGCTCCTACCGGACAGCCTGTGAGATTCCAGGAGCTCGCCTTCTACCGCTTTCGAGACGGCAAGATCGCAGAGATGTGGTTCTTGCTGGATATCTCTTCCATTCAATCTCAGTTGCAACCTGCATCTGCGCATGCAGAGTGATCGAAAGGATTACGCCCTTGCCGCAACGCACATGGTTCATCACAGGAGTGAATAGTGGCTTCGGCCGCATCATGACAGAGCATCTGCTGGAGCGCGGCGACCAGGTGGCAGGTACGGCTCGCAAGCTAGAGCAGCTGGACGATCTCAAGGCAAAGTACGACGAACAGCTATGGCTTTCCTACCTCGACCTGACAGATGCCCCTGATATTCGCAGAGTGATCGACACCGCGTTCGCCCACTTTAGACGTATTGATGTGGTCGTGAACAATGCGGGCTATGGGCTCTTCGGTGCTGCGGAAGAGGTGAGCGACGATCAGATCCGGCATCAGATTGATACTAATCTCATTGGTTCCATCCAAGTGATCCGCGCCGCCTTGCCACACCTCCGAGCTCAGGGCGGAGGACGCGTTCTCCAGGTGTCCTCAACGGGAGGTCAGTTTGCGTTCCCGACGTTCAGCGTGTATCACGCAAGCAAATGGGGCATTGAAGGCTTCATTGAATCTGTCGCTCAAGAGGTCGCCCCCTTCCACATCAGTTTCACGATCGTAGAGCCGGGCGCGACTGGAACGAACTTCGTATCAGGAATGATCAGCCCTCCGGTCATGGACGTCTACGAGAACACCCCCGTAGGCGATGTGCGCCGAGCTGTTGCCAACAACGCCTTTCCGATTCCGGGCGATGCGGTCAAAGTCGCTCTTGCCATGATCGATTCTATCGACACCGACCCCGCTCCACTGCGGTTACCTCTCGGAAGCGACACCTATACTTTGGTGCGCGGGGCCTTGCAGCAACGACTTGCTGCTCTCGATGCTCAGAAAGACATCGCGCTTTCTGCGGACACCAATCCCATCTATTCCTAGCCCTCAAAGAGGGTAGACGCAGTGGAGAGGGCTGCAGCCGTTTCCCACGAAGTCTCTTGAAAGCGTCTCGATTCGTCGGTTCCTCGTGCGATGAAAAGAATGTAGATCATGTTAGCGTACGGTTTCTATCTTTGGTGTAGCGACCCCAGTACAGACGTCGCGGAGCGCATCACGAGTCTGCTGGGGATTCCGAGACAAGCCGGATCAAGCTTTCGATTCGTCCTCGGACGCATTCGGCGGATGTTGGCTGTGCTAGTCCAGGGGCGCTAGCGTACGACTTTGACCTTTGGTGGAGTGATTGCTCTAAGGGCAGCCAGGCTCTTCGGCGACGAGCTCCGGATAGGCGGGTCGCCAGATGCGCCGGCGTATTTTGGTTTCCAGGCCATCCCGATCGGCTCTGGGAGCCACGCCGTCTTCAATCGCCTGCGCCCCGACAGCGACCGCGATGGTGATCGCTGCTTCCTGCATCTGCTCGACGGCCGGCAGCAGCGGTGCCTCGGGCGACTCGACGTTCGGCGACCAGCTCCCCAGCGCACGCGCCGCTGCCAGCAGCATGGCGTCGGTCACGCGCGTAGCCCGGGTTGCGGCCACGCCGAGGCCGACGCCGGGGAAGATATAGAAGTTGTTCACCTGTGCGATCGAGACGGTAGTCTCGCCCAGCTGCACGGGAGAGAACGGCGCGCCAGTGGCCACCAGCGCCCGGCCGCCGCTCCACTCCAGCAGGTTTGTCGGGATACCTTCGGCGCAGCTGGTAGGGTTCGACAACGGAAAGATGATCGGCCGAGCCTGCACTCGCGCCATCTCTTCCACGACCTCTCGCGAGAAGAGGCCGGCCTGGGTCGAGACGCCGATCAGGATGGTCGGCTGCGCATGCGTCACTACCTCGGCGAGGCCCCAGTTCCCGCTGTTTATCTGCGTCTGAGAGCCGAGAGCGGAGCTAAGTGCGGCTCGGGGCACCGGCCACGCCGCGAGCGCGGCCGCGGGCTGCGCAAAGCGCTGCTGCGCGGGCGAGAGCCCGGCGTCTTCCGCCCGCACCAAGCCGTCCAGGTCCTGCAGAAAGAAGCGCCGCTTCCCTTCCGCTTCACTCAACCCATCCTCCAGCATCGCCTGCAGCAGGTACTCGGCGATGCCCGTGCCGGCGCCGCCCGCGCCCACGATGACCACCTTCTGGTCGCGCATGCGGCCGCCGCTTGAGCGCAGCGCGGCATACACCGCGCCCAGCACCACGGCGGCCGTCCCCTGGATGTCGTCGTTAAAGGTGCAGAGCTGGTCACGGTAGCGCTCCAAGATGGGTCGCGCGTGGCGGCGCGCAAAGTCCTCCCACTGCAGCAGCACGTGCGGCATGGTCTGCTTGACGGCCTCGACAAACTCGTCGACAAAGGCGAAATACTCGTCCTCGCCGATACGTTCATGGCGCCACCCCAGATAGAACGGATCGCTATGCAGCTCAGGATTGTTGGTGCCGACGTCCAGCACGATCGGCAGCGTGCGCGCCGGGTGGATCCCGCCGAGCAGCGAGTAGATCGCGAGCTTGCCGATCGGGATGCCCATGCCGCCGACACCCTGGTCGCCGATCCCCAGCACGCGCTCACCGTCGGTCACGACGATGACGTCCACCTCATCAAACGGCCGGCTTTCAAGCATCTGGCGCATCCGGTGGCGCTGCGGGTAGGAGAGAAACAACCCGCGCGGCTTGGTATACAGGCGCGAAAAGTGCCGGCAGCCGAGCGCGACGGTTGGCGTGTACAGGATCGGCATCATCTCGGCCGTGTGCGCTTCCAGCAGCGAGTAGAAGAGGATCTCATTGCGGTCCTGCAGCTGCCGCAGGAAGTTATGCCGTTGCAGGTCGTCCGTCTGCTCGGAGTACGCGCGATACAGGCGGGCGATCTGCTGCTCGCGCGAGACAACATGCGGAGGCAGCAGGCCGTTCAGCGCGAGCGCGTCGCGGAGCTCTTGCGGGAACGCGGTGCCGCGATTAAGCAGCGGCATATTGAGGATTTCGGTCCCGCGCAGAGTGGTGGCGACGCCTGTAATCGCACCGTGCGGCCCGGTCAGCCAATGGATGTTCCGGTTCACGGCCTGGCGCTCAGGCCGCTCGGCGAGCGGAGGTCAGGCCCAGGTTTCAGTGCCGCCGTCGAGCTTGCGGTCCAGGTACGTGGCCGCGCTGATGAGCGCCAGGTGCGTAAGCGCCTGGGGAAAATTGCCCAGGTGCTCGCCGCTGCGGCCGAGCTGCTCGGAGTAAAGCCCAAGGTGGTTGGCATAACCGAGCATTTTATCGAACAGCAGACGTGCTTTGTCGACCTGCCCGCTGCGGGCAAGGCACTCGATGAGCCAGAAGGAGCAGGCGGTAAAGCTGCCTTCCTCGCCGTCCAGACTGTCGCTGCCCAGCGGGTAGCGAAAAACCAGGCTGTCCTCGCTGAGGCAGCTTTCAATGCGGGCAAGGGTGGACTGCCAGCGTGGATCGGTCGGGCTGATGAATCGCAGCATGGGCATCAGCAGCATGGAGGCGTCGACGGTATCCTCGCCCTGCACCTGCACAAACGACTGGAGCTCTTCATTCCAGAAGTTGTCGAGGATGTCTTCGTTGATCTGCCTGCGAATCTCGTACCACTCCGCAAGCGGAGCTTCGAGCGAGCGCTTGCCGGCAAGCCGGATGATGCGGTCGAAGGCCACCCAGCACATCAGGCGCGAGTGCAGCAAGTGTTTGCGTCCGCCGCGCATCTCCCAGATTCCCTCGTCCGCGCGGTTCCAGTTCTGCCCTAGCCATTCCATAATCTTGCAGGCTCGGCGCCAGCCGTCTTTCGAGACGCCGTCGGAGTATTTGTTCGACAGATAGAAGGCGTCCATCAGTTCGCCGTAGATGTCGAGCTGGAGCTGCTGGTTCGCTCCGTTGCCGATGCGAACCGGGCGGGAGTTCTTGTAGCCGGCAAGGTGATCCAGCGTTTCTTCCTCGAGATCCGTGGAGCCGTCAATGCGGTACATGATGCGGAGCGGGCCGTCGGGACTGTCCGTGCCGAGCCCTTCCGTGACGCGATCCCGCATCCATCCCGCAAACGCGCTGACCTCGCCCGACAAGCCCAGCCGCACCAGCGCGTACAACACAAAGGAGGAGTCCCGCAGCCAGGAGTAGCGGTAATCCCAGTTGCGGCTTCCGCCCAGGCTTTCCGGCAAACCGAAGGTCGCGGCCGCGATGGTGGAGCCGTGCTCCTGCGAGGAAAGCAGCTTCAGCACGAGCGCGGAACGGTTGACCACCTCGCGCCAGCGCCCTTTGTAGATAGACTTGCCGACCCACTTCCGCCAGTACTGCACGGTCTGGTCGAAGCTTTCCTGCATCCTGCCCGGATCCAGCACCTCACGCGGTCCGGTTTCTTCCTGCTTTACCTGTCCCAAGGCAAAGGAGGCGGTCTCTCCATGGCTCAGGGTGAACTCAGCCACGGCATCCGGCCCGTCCATGTCCATGGGCACCGTCCCGTGCAGGGCCAGGTTCTGCCCCTCGCAGCCCTCGGGGTAAAAGCAGATGCTGTCGCCCTCCTTGCACGCGGTGTGCCGGCCGCGGGCGTAGTCGAAGCGCGGCGCACAGCGCAGGGTAAAGCGGATGGTGCCCTTGACGACGCGCACCATGCGGATGATCTGGTTCGCATAGGCAGAAGGCTTGGCGGTGTCGTTGATCGGCATGAAATCGGTGAGCTCGGCTACGCCGGTTTCGGACAGAAACCGGGTCAGCAGGATGTTGGTATCGGGCAGATACATCTGCTTGCAGCGCACATTTTCGATGTCGGGCTGGATGGAGAACGATCCGCCCTTCTCAGAGTCGAGCAGCGCGGCAAACACAGAGGGCGAGTCGAATGCCGGGAAGCAGAAGAAGTCAATCGTGCCTTCCACCGTGATGATGGCAGCAGTGCGCATGTTGCCGATGATGCCGTGCTTTTCAATCAATTGCGTGGACGGTGGAGTGTAGGGCAAACAAGGCCTCCTGAAGCGGATTCGAAGCGATTTTGGAGCAGGTCCCACGCGGGTTTAAACCGCTTTCTGTCTGTACCGGTACGTTCGGCGGGGCGCGAGCGGGAGCCACGCGCGTGCTAGCCGAACAAACGCATGAATCCCCGTGCCGGCAGGTCCTCCACCAGAAAGCGGTCCCTGCCTCCGGTGACGGCTTCCGCGGCAAGGAAGCCCGAGCGAGCCGCGCCCTCCATGGTGGCCGGCCAGCCGGTGTCGGTCCAGTCGCCGGCAAGGTACAATCCGGGCCACGCGGTGCGCGCCGCGGGTCGCTGCGCGTCGATGCCGGGCGGCACCGTGAAGGTAGCCCGCACTTCCTTGGTGACGACCGCCTTGCGCAGCCGGGCCTGCTTGACGGCCGGGAAGAACAGGGCCAGCTCGCGCACGGCCAGCTCCACGATCTCACTCTGCGACATCTTCAGGACGCCGCGGGCGACGCTGATGACGAGCTCAAGGTGACTGCCGCCCTCCGTCTGCTGCGGGCCGCCCAGCTTTTCGCGTTGGTACATCCACTGGATGGTTGCGTCGAGCAGCACGGCGTGGGGCAGCTCGGTGATTTCGCGGTCGAACCAGAGGTGTACACCAGCCAGCGGCGCATGGGCAAAGTTCGTGAGCGATCGCGCGAGCGCCGCCTGCTCGGGACTGCCCGGCAACGTTGGCACGATGCGAGCTGCGGCTTCAAACGGCAATGCCAGCACCACGTCGTCAAACAACTCCGTCCGCGACTCGCCCTCGCTGTGCACCTGCAGCTGCCAGCCTTCGCCGGTTGGTTCCATCGCGTTCACAGCTGTCCGGAGGTGCACGGTGCCGCCGCGCGCCTCGAGGTAGCGCGCAGCCCCGCTGTACATCTCGGAAAGCGGCAGCAGCGGAACACCGATCGCGCCGGCGTCCGCCGAACTGAGAAACGAATCGCGCAGCACCTTGCCCGCATAGTGCACCGAGATTCTATCGAGGTCGTCGTTCAGCGCGGACTGGAGTATCGGCTCCCAGAAGCGCTTGAGCGCGCCCGGTGTTTGCCCGTGCCGCCGGGCCCAGGCGAGGAACGTCTCGCCGCCCGGCACATCCTGCGGGTAGCCGCCGAAGAACTGCCGCAGCCCGCGCGCAATCGCACGCTTGTCGGCGAGTGAGAAGCAGCGAGCGCTTAGAAATGACGGTGCCGACCCGAGCGGTGCCGGCAGGCCGGTCGGCCGCACCACGCTGCGCCGTCCGCCGGGCTCGATGTAGGTGATCTCGCGCGTCCATGCAATCGCATCCTGCCGGCCCACGCGCTTGAGCAGGCTGCGCAGGTTGGTGCAGCAGCCCAGCAGGATGTGCTGGCA
>CAXTMW010000024.1:20999-26860 GCA_964245455.1 uncultured Acidobacteriaceae bacterium | reverse complement strand
CTGCACGTCGGCACCATGCGAACCGGGCCGCTCGTCGGCATCGTCAGCGGCGAAGGCGTCACCCCGGCCGACGCGCAGCGGCTTCTCGGGCAGATACGCTATGTGGCCGATCTCACCATGGACCAGCCCCAGGGCTACACCAGCGAGGTCGCGAAAGCGGCGAAGCTGCTGCTGGGCATCGCGTATCTTACGGGCATCCTGGCTGTTGCCGCGCTGCTGCTGGCGTTGTTCCTGGGCGGCGGCCGGGTCCTGCTGCGGCGTTTGCAAGGCAAGCCTGACTCCTCGCTCCATGACGAGGAGTTCATCAGTCTTAAGTTGTAAGCGCTGAAGTTGTAGGCGAGCCGGGCATAATTAAATCTAAATTATTCATAATGCAGAGGTTACGGCGGCATCTGTTTCGGCTTGACACCCCGGAACCGCCTCCCTATGCTCGATAAAGAAGGTTCGGGTGGCTTTGCCTCCATCTGGAACTATTCTCCCTAGGGAAGAGCCACCCTGTTGCCGGGCGGCTCTTCCCCTCTTCAGACGCCCAGCGAGCTCGCCGGGGCCCCGTCCTCCTCCAGGCCGTCTCATCTTTACTGGAGCAGGCTGCGCCGGTAGACTCTAGGTATCCCAGCGCGGACAGGCCGACGTAGCTCAGTTGGTAGAGCAGCTGATTCGTAATCAGCAGGTCACCGGTTCAAGTCCGGTCGTCGGCTCCAGGTACGCAGCGCAGCTAACCCGTCGGTTCCCCCCGTTTACCCTTCTGGGTTGAGTTTCGAACCCGGTTATCCACGAGAAAATGCCTCGTTCGCCGCTTCGGTACTTTCGTCACTGCCACCGCGTGCCATAATCGGCGCAGCAACAGGACTCGCTCGCATGGAGGAGCCCGCCGATGAGCGTTTACTGCCGCAGGGATGTACTGCGAATCTTTGGCCTCCGCGAACAGCAGCTGCGACTGTGGGAGCGCAACGGTCTGATTGCCAGCGCGGAAAGCTACAGCTTCCAGGACCTGGGGCAGGTCCGCAAACTGCGGGAGCTGGGCGCTTGCCGCATCTCGGCGAGCAGCATCCGCGAGGCTGTTTGTGCCATGCGCGCCGTTTCCGGGCTGCCCGAACCTCTGCTCGAAGCCGGCCTCGACATCCATGGCTCATCCGCCGGGCGCGCCGTCTTCCGCCACTCCGGCGCGGTCGTGGAGCCGGTTGCCGGCCAGTACCTGCTCAACTTCTCGGGTACGGGACGACCCGCCGTTGCCGCGATCACGGCTCTGACGGTCCACCCGCGCGCCCGCCACAGGGAAGCAGCCGAGCTGTTCGCGCGCGCGATGGAGGCTGAGGAGGCTGGGCAGGTGGACGCCGCTATCGGCCTCTACGAGGCAGTGCTCGCAGCCGCGCCGGGGCATGCCTCCTCTGCGATCAACCTGGGCACCATCTTCTATCACCGGCGCAATTACGCGCGCGCCGAGCAGTTTTACCGCATGGCCGCTGAAGCCGACGACACCTACGCGCTGGCGTTCTTTGATCTCGGCAACGTGCTCGACGAGTTGAAGCGCCTGCCGGAGGCGATTGCCGCCTACCGTCGAGCGGTGGAATTGGACGCGCGGTATGCGGATGCGCACTACAACCTGGCGCTTGCGCTGGAGCGCAACGGCCGCCGCCGCTCAGCCCTGCCTCATTGGACCGCCTATCTGCGCCTCGACGGCAGCGGACCCTGGGCTCAACATGCGCGGATGCAGATGCGCAAGACCTTGGCGGTCATCGGCATGGAGCTGACGCGTGGCGGCGTGTACTCCTCTTCGAGCCCAGTCTCGGTCCCGGGTGCAGGCTCCCGGGCTTTGCTGCGGGTGGTTTAGGCGAGCTGCAAGCTCCCCAAAGCGCAGCCGACATACCTATAAGTAGAGACGCGTACGAATCAGCTTGACGCCGACGTTCGGGATCGCTCAGTATATTGTCGCTTCGAGAAGTTACCCGTGATGCATGTTGTATCTATGCTTAGGACTTCACCTCTGCTGCACGTGCTGAGCTCCCCTTCCCTCTACGCATATGAACAGGAGTTCTAAGCGAACAAGCATTTCGCTTTTGGATCCTCGTTTCTAGCCGCCCTTTTCCTGCTGTGTCTTTCGACCAAGCCTGCTGCCGCTCAAAGTAGCAGCTGTCAACAATGCCTCAATAACGTCAATGCCGGTTATCAAGAATGCCTCAAAACAACGCCACCGCAGTACCAGTCCAATTGCACTGATGACACGGCAGGCTGCAATCCCCAGTGTAATGGCGCGGGACGACCGTTGCCCAGCGAGGCAGCACAAGCATAGAGAAACTAGCGCAACCACAGCAACCCGTTTTCGACCCAATTACAGCAGCGAACAGTAACGCCGGCCAGCTTTTCTTCAAAACCTCGTTCGTGGTGCCAAGCAAATAGTTTCAGGAGTGCTAAGTAGTTTTAACAGGGCCTGCATTTCAGAAGAGCAGGCCCATTTCGTTGCCGGACCGTCGGCCTCCCGCTCTATTTTTGCTTTTCAGTTGTGCACCCTAGCTGGAAGGTCTTCTGGGTGTACGAAAGCCGGTCTTCTCAGCAGATAAATATGGCGAACCCATCCCAACATTTGATAGGTTCGGGGCTGGAGTCCGGCAATGTTCCGTTGCGCGCTTGTGGGTCTGCTCCTTGTATCCGCATATTGCCAGGCTGACGCGGCGCAGCCTCCTGCAACCCTGGTAACAACCAGGGCGGAACTGGCTAACAAGATAGATTCCCGCACCCTGCGGCCAGGGGAAGCGTTTTTCCTGAAGACAGTGACCACTTGGCAGGAGGGTGCCTGCACCATTCGGGCTAACACCACGATCACGGGGGAAGTCGTCGCGGTCGAGCTGAAGAAGGACGGTCCGCGCCGGACAGCACTCAGCGTGCGCTTCTCCCCGGTTTCCTGCTCCGACCAGGAAAGCTTAGAACGAGTGCCGGTCCTGGTAGCCATGCAAGGCCCGCCGCCGCCCGAAGACAGCGGGCTCAAGCGCATGCAGGGCGTGATGCAGGAGCAGGGAGCGCTCCAGTCGATGTTCAACCCCAATCCGCCTCCCGCTGTTGTCACCCAGCAGAAAGTCGCGAATAACAGCAGCAATGCCGCGCAGGTAATCAATACGGTCGGGTTCAATGGCGGAGGCAACGCCCCATTGAAGACGGGCCAGGTAAGCGGCGTTCGCGGCGTCACGATGGAGCTGCCGCAGACCGACACGGCAACTACGCTGTTCTCCTCGCATGAGGTTGCGCTGGAGCGCCGAACACAGTTCGTGCTCCTTTTCGCGCTGCCGCCGACTGTGTCTCACGAAGTTACGTTTAAGGTCAAAGCGCCCTCTAGTGCAACCGTCCTTAGCCGAACTCCTGCGAAGGCCGCCGTCCCGCCACCGGAAGAGACCGAGGTGTGCGCTGCCTCTGGGTGCAGGCAGCTGGTGGCGGCCGGGGGCGCTGGAGCTTCCGGCAAAGCAGTCTGGAGCCTGCCTCTCAGCGGATTAGGGTTTGCGCCGCGGCCGGACAAGACGATTGTGGCGCTCGATGACGATACAAGCATTCACTTTATCGGGGACGACGCGCTGCTGTTTACCTTTAACCGACACGCGCTCATCCATCGGTCTGCGGAGCAGGCGGAGCGTGGCTGGCGGCCCCGCAACATCCGCGCCGTCCTGCTGTCCCGCGCCGACGGCCGTGTGCTGCGCGTGGAAGACTGGACCGTCTCGGACGCAGAGGGCCCTTTTGTGTGGAGCCTGGGCCAGGGCCGCTTGCTGGCACACGTCGGCGGGGAGCTGCGCATCTACGGCGCGGATCTCGCGGTGCAGGGGCGCTACTCGCTGCCGGGGCCGCTTGTGTTTGCAAGTGTTTCGCCCGGTGCGGAGCTGGTGCTGGCCGCGACCCTGCATGAAAGGCATACAAAGCAGGAGCATGAAAAGCTGGCGAAGTTTCTTGGTCCCGACTTTCCGGTGGAGGAGGACTACGACCTGACCGGGCTGGACGGCAAACTGCAGCTGATCGGCACCAGGCGGATGGACCGGGAACCCCTGCAGCCGGCCATGCTGCAGGCTGCGATGGTGAGTGCAAGGCCGGACCGCGCCGACCGGTGGAACCTGGAGGAAGCGAGCTGGACGGGGCAGACAAAGACCCTGGCGCGGCTCGCTTCCGGCTGCGAAATGGCAGTGCAATCGCTGCCCGGAGACCTGCTCTTCGCGCACGGCTGCACCGCAGGGAGAGCGGAGATCGCCTGGTACCGAGTGCTCAACCCACAAGGCGCAACGCTGCTCAAGGGGAAGCTGGAACCTTTTAGCCTGCTGCAGCAGGCGGCGACGGACGAAGCCGGGAAGCTGTTTGCCGTCGCATCGACACAGTTCGAGAAGCGGGTGGATCTGAGGGGAAGCATGCACGCGGGCGATTTCGCCCATCTCAGCGTAGCGGTCTACTCGACTGCTACGGGCAGGCAGGTGTTTGCCGTGCAGCCGGCCGGTGGGTCCGACATGCGGGAAACCTTTGCGCTTTCGCCCTCGGGCAATAGTCTCGCTGTGCTCACCGGTGACACGTTGCAAACCTACGGCATGGCACCCGAGCCATCTATAGCGGCCTCGGTCGGTTCTCGCTGATCTGCCTGCCACGCCCGGAACTGCTGGCTAGAGAGCCGACTGCTTACCGACCATCCGCTTTCGGCCATGGAACCGGGCAGCGCTGACCACGCCATTTCGGAAAGAGTGATGTCCCGGTGAGCGACATGGCTCTACTTTTCCGCGGAGTTTCGCCGATGGTGTTCTGGAGACCACTGTCCGAGGCGATCGGTGAAACCAGCACAGCTCCCGTCCAGTTATCCCCTCCGCGCGTTCCCGGCGCTTCCGTCCCTTGAGGTCCCTTTGTCACGCAGCGCGCGTTTGCCGCCGGCGAAGTACGAGGCACTGCCGAGCCTGGTCCGGCCATTTCCGTCGGAGCTGACCCCGCTTGCGGCCTACGAAATGCTGGTCAGCGCTGCCTGCTATCTGGCGCTGGCGCCCACGGGGGACGTGGCCTCGACGCTCGAAGCAAGTAAATTGCTCCAGAAGCTGTCTGAACAGATGATGGAAGCGCCGCAGGGCGAGGTGAGTGACCTGATCTGGAAACGCACGCAGGCAAGCTGGGACCGGTATCGCCATGTCGAGGCCGCCATCCGCTACTGCAAGGCCGCGAGCGAGTTTCGTCGCGCCGGGAAAACAAAGCGCTCGCAGGGAAAGCTGGCTGCATGGTGGAGCAGCTGGCGAGGTATGTCGCAGGTCCAGCCTTTCTAGCCTTGTCCTGCCCGTCTGCCGGGTCGCACTGAGCCCACAGGCCGGGGACCCGGCTTTCGCTTAGAAGGCGTGGAAAGATTCACCTATATAAAGTTCCCGCTCCAAAACAAGGGGTCATCCTAAGGAGCGAAGCGACGAAGGACCTGCTTTCACGCTTCGGTGGAGCAAAAACAGGGCATTCACTGCGCTCAGGATGCCCCATTACTCTTGATGAAACTTCTTACACACCCTCAGGACGACCTTGCTGGTTTAAAGAAATCCCGCACACACTTTCTCGCGCAGTTCTCTGGCGCTCTCTGCGCAACAGCAAGTCGCACAACCGACCTCTTCCCCCGAGAAGGCAACAAGCACCCGGACGACTCCTCCGTAGTTACTCGTGGTCGGCGGCGTGATGCAACCGCTCTGCGCGGACCTGCCCGCCTCAGCCTCTTTTTTGATAAGCGCATTTACTAAGGGGCGCACCGGCCCCGTCAACGTCTCAGGCGGTACACCGCGCCATGAGCCTCAGCTGCGATGCCGACCTGGTTCTGCCTGCCGTCCGAAGTTGGTGCAGCAAATTCAGACAAACCTCAAGGAAACCGAACTTCTGCCGATGGA
>CAXTMW010000024.1:6236-20989 GCA_964245455.1 uncultured Acidobacteriaceae bacterium | reverse complement strand
GTCCTTGCGACGGACTCGCTCACCGGCGCTCTGGCACCACGGCGAATTTCTCGGGGGTTTTCATGACGAAGCATCACAGCAGTCTTTTTCTGGCGACAGCAGCTCTTTCCGGAGTGCTGATGCCTGTGGCGGGATACGCGCAGTTCTCGACCGCGCTTGCACTTCCGGCATCCGCTCACCCACATGCGACAGGTGCGCCGCACACACCCGGCAACAGCAAAATGTCTGATGACGCGCTTGCTGCGGATCAGCAAGCCACTGTGCCTGTGATCGTTCAGTTTAAAACCCATGATGCCTTGGAACAGGACGTGGCCGTCATCATGGCAAACGGCAGCGTACAAAAGCACCTGAAGACGATACACAGCGTTGCGGCCCAGCTTCCCGGCAGCGCTCTGCAGCAGCTCGCACAGGATCCCCAAGTTGCGTACATCTCGATCGACCGGCCCATCTCTTCCAGGAGCGGAGCGGCCGGTACAGCAACAGCGCCCGCCCCGGCACCCGGCCCGGTAGCCCCGCCTGCGCCGGCCCAGCCTTTACAATCCATCGCTACTTCCGCCGAGTACACGACGGATCCGATCAACGCGCCCTACCTCTGGAACGAAGGCTTTAACGGAACCGGCATAGGCGTTGCCGTCATCGACAGCGGGGTGCAAAACGTCCCGGATCTCGGGCCGAGGAAGGGCCAGCCGAATCGCATTGTGTATAACGCGAGCTTCCCGGCGACCCTGGGACCCAATGATCAGTATGGGCACGGTACGCACGTCGCGGGCTTGATTGCAGGCAACGGCAACAAATCCATCGGCAACCAGTTCGACCGCACCTTCCTAGGCGTAGCACCGAATGCAAACATCATCAACCTTCGTGTGCTTGACGGGAATGGCCAGGGCTCGGACTCGACAGTGATCGAAGCGATCGAAGCTGCGATCAGCCTTAAAGCTAAGTACAACATCCGCGTGATCAATCTTTCACTCGGCCGGCCCATCTGGGAAAGTTACACCCAGGATCCACTGTGTCAGGCTGTAGAAGCCGCATGGCAGGCTGGCATCGTCGTCGTCGTGGCGGCCGGCAACGACGGACGCAACGAGAACCTGAATGCGGAAGGCTACGGCACCATCGAGGCACCCGGCAACGACCCTTATGTCATCACTGTAGGCGCGATGAACACTGTCGGCACGGCAACGGTCACTGACGATATCATGGCGAGCTACAGCTCGAAAGGTCCATCGTTCATCGATGACGTCGCAAAGCCGGACATCGTCGCACCGGGCAATCTTGTGACCAGCCTGCGATTGAACAACTCCACCCTATCCGTGAACAACCCCACTTTCTTTACGCCGCACGACTTTTACATCCTGCCAGGCGATGACAACCCCTCGGCTGATTACATGCCGCTGAGCGGTACCAGCATGGCGACCGGCGTGGCGAGCGGAGCAGTCGCTCTGCTGCTTCAATCGCAGCCGCAGCTGACGCCCGATCAGGTGAAAGCTCTCATGATGTACAGCGCGCAGCGCTCGTACTTCCCTACCAGCAGCACTGTGGGCGATCCGATCAGCGGGGCCACTTACACCTCGCACTATGACGCGCTGACAGTCGGCGCCGGGTACCTGGACATCGAGGCCACCCTGCAGAACACAACGTCGATGCTGGCGCAGATGCCGAGCGGCACGGCCATGTCGCCGATCGTCAACTTCGATCCGGTTTCCGGCAATGCGACGCTGGTGACTGATCAAACGGCGCTCTGGGGGAAGAACTCGACCCTGGGTGCTGCGGCGATCTACGGTCAGAACGCGTTTGAACCGGGTCTGACGGCCGCGACAGCACTGTGGGGCAAAACAGCTCTATGGGGCAAGGACGACCCGGCAGGCTTCAGCGCTTTGTGGGGTGCGACGGCGCTCTGGGGCAAGTCAACGCCTGACGCCGCGACGGCGCTCTGGGGTAAGGACAGCACAG
The DNA here is from genome assembly GCA_964245455.1 of uncultured Acidobacteriaceae bacterium. Taxonomy (GTDB): domain Bacteria; phylum Acidobacteriota; class Terriglobia; order Terriglobales; family Acidobacteriaceae; genus EB88. The sequence continues at coordinate 19,039 of CAXTMW010000024.1, read as the reverse complement.
ACGCGCAGACCGCGCTCTGGGGTAAGGCGATCGCGGACACTGAGTAGCTTGTCTCTAGGCAGGAAAAGCGCCGCGGTCAACTGCGGCGCTTTTCCTGTAGATCGCTTCTATTAATGACCTATCACGCGCCACGAGAGCAAAGATCTAGCTAATGCACAAGCTGCGGAGGCGTTTCACCCTCCCTCCCGGTGTACTCGATACTCTCAACAATAAGATATGTCCCAATTGCAAATGTTGATAAGCCGAGCCTTCTAGCATCTGGTCGAATGTTAGATTTGTTACCAAATTTAAGTGCGGTCTTGGGTGGGAAACAAGACTTCTTCCATATGGTTTCGGGGTCGCTTCATTGCACGGAAGGCTGTATATCGTAGGGACAGATTCCAGCTCCGCGAAAAAAGGACGTGCTCGACAGCAGAGCGACCGTGATTCTTAAATGTGAATGCCACAGTAAGATTTACCGAGTGGCTAGGGCCATCGACGGCGTAAGCGAGCGGCTTCGCCGGTGCAATGCCTATCCAGGCTCGCTGTCTCCGTGAAAACTGTCAATAGTAGCCTGAAGCGCCAAATCGGCTTGTCGAGTGCCGGCTATTTGCAGGTCAGAACAGATGCAGGCAAGGTACCCAATCTAACCCCGGCACAGACGCGGCGGATTTAAAGGCTGTGCAGGCGGCTGCTTTGCGGCGCACCTTACTGGGCGAGATGGGTCATCGAATCAGGAGCCTTGCCCAGACAGAAAGAGGAGGGCCGCTGTTGCGAGACCCACGTAACACAGCGGGCAAGGCCTAGAACGGGCGGCTAGCGCGCCGACATTTCTGCAGTGTGCTTGAGAAGCACACTGGCTGGAACCGGCAGCGCGCGGAGCAGCGCTCTCGTCGCCTCGTGCTGCGCCTGCTGATCGATTTCCTGAACAGGCAGCGACTCCACGATGCGACCGCCATGGAGAACCGCAACGCGATCGCACAGCTGCAGCACGGAAAGCAGGTCATGCGAGATGTAGAGCAGAGCGGTCCCTTGCTCGCGGTTCAGTCTTCGGAGCAGCTGCACGACCTCGGCCTGGGTGACAGGGTCGAGCGCGCTGGTGGGTTCGTCGGCAATCAACAGGGAAGGGCGATGAAGCAGCGCGAGCGCAATCAGCACGCGCTGTGCCTGCCCGACGCTGATCTCGGAAGGTCGGCGAGCGAGAAACTGTGGCCCGGAGGGCAGCTGCATCTGCTCGAACAGCTCCCCGACGCGCGCTAAAAACGGCTCCGCATCCCATCGCTCATGCGCCTTCCAGGCCTCGGCGAAGTGCGACCGTAGAGAAAGTGCGCTATTGAGCGCGCTCAGCGGGCTTTGCGGCACCAGCGCGAAGCGCCTGCCGCGCAACCGGCGTGCGTCCCGCTCCGGCATGCTCAGCAGGTTGGCACCCTCGAAGAGAACCTGTCCGCCGGCAAAGCCGCCACGCCAAGGCAGCAGGCCGAGCAGGGCCAGCACCAAGGTGCTTTTGCCTGCGCCGCTGGTACCGATCAGTCCCAGCGCTTCGCCGGGGTAAAGATCGAACACCGCGCTTTGGACAACATCGGTATGCCCGTATCCGGCTCTTATCTCGACCTGCAGCAGAGGATGGAGGCTCATGGTTTTCCTCTCGCCCAGTGGAGCGTCTCGATATTCCACACAGTGCCCGGCTGCAGGACGGAAAGGTCAGTACCGGCAAGAGCGGGCGAAACGGCGTAGAGAGTGTTGGGGTACACCAAGTAAATGAACGGCTGCTCCGCGGCCACAATCCCTTGTACCTGATGCACGGCTCGTACCCGCTCCGCTCGTGTCGACGCGCTCGCTTGAGCGCGCATCGCGGCATCGATCGAGGCTTCCCACGCCGTGGCGGGCGACTTCTCCGAAGAGTTCCATTGGTGGTTCGGCGACGAACTCAACCACACGTTCATCATGGAGTTCGGGTCCGGGTCCACGTTGCCGAGGCCAAGCAGGCAGGCCTCATAATCCTGCGTGTGCATCAGCCGTTCAATCAGTGCGGGGAAGTCAAGGTTCACTACCGTTACTTCAATCCCGAGAGCCTGAAGATCCTGCTGGATCAGCGTCGCCATTCGCAGACGCGCGGCGTTGCCCGCGTTGGTCAGGATGGAAAACCGGACCGCATGCCCGCCGGCATCGTAGAGAATCGCGTGCTCGCCGTTCCCTACTCGGCGGAAGCCTGCACGCACGAGCATTGCCTTCGCCGCCTCGACATCCTCATGCGGCGCATCCAGCTCCTTCGCGTACCAGGAGCGGTTCGCGGGGGACACGAAGCCATACGCGGGAGTCGCGTGGCCGGCGTAGGCCAGCCGAGCCAGGTCCCCTCGGTGGATCGCCCGGGAGACCGCAACGCGGAATGGGGTGCTCGCGAACCACTGCTTTTCGTAAGCGGGCAGGGGCGACGCGGACGCCTGGTTGAACCAGAGCTGCTCTGTGTTGAGGGAAGGCCCAAGATCATGCGCAGCCTGCGGCAGAGTGCGGGCAAGTAGGTTGAAGTACTCAGGAGACGGCTCGTTGAGGAGCTGGTACTGACCTCTCACGAAGCGGGCCTGCTCCTGCTCCGCACTGCTCAGCACATCCAGCCGGATGGACGGCAGGTAGGGAAGCGAAACACCGGCTGCATCGTGTTTCCAGTAATGCGCGTTGCGTTCAAGCAGCAGAAACTGGCCTCGCCGGTACTCAGCGACATGGTAGGGCCCGGCGGTGATGCGTCCCTCGCTGGGATGGTCGCGCGGCTCGATGGCAATCTCGTCGAAGATGTGGCCGATTTCCACCAGGCGCTTTTGTAGGTGCACCACAACTGTTGCGGCATCTGTCGTGTCGACGGAGACTTCGCGGGGACTCACGAACTCCTCGGCTACAGGCGCAGCGGTAGTGGGAGCGAGCACGCGTCGGAGCGTGGAGGCAACGTCAGCCGAGGTGAGCGGCGAGCCGTCAGAAAACTGAACGCCCCGGCGAAGATGAAAGGTCACGAGGCGCCCATCCGGCGACACGGTCCAGCTTTCGGCGAGGCATGGTTCGGTCGCTTGCGTAAGCCGGTTGGTTCGCAGAAGAACTCCACCCGTCAGGTAGCGGACGAGCTCGGACGCCTGATCGTCTACTTTCGCGGGGTCCAGGGTCGCCGGGTCATACCCGATCGACCAGGCCAGACCGCCGCCCGAAGGATTCGTCTGACTGTGTGCTGGGCGTTCGAGCCATGCATGAGCACAAAGCGCGACGCATAAAGCGAAAGCGTGAACGGTCGCGCGAACGCGTGGGTAGCGTGGCATCTCAGGCCTCAACCATAAGTAGTTCGAGCAGCACGAGTGAGACGACAAGAAGAACGATGGGCAGGTAGACCCAAGGGGACGTTGCCAATAGCGCGGAGTTGTCAAGCTCCAGCAGCATGCCGCCCCAGGAGGGAAGCGGCTCGCCCACGCCGAGGCCGAGCGTGCCTAGATTGGCTTCGGCGATCAAGAAAGCCGGGATGGAAACAAGAAGCTGCGGCAGCAGCAAGGGGCCGATCTGCGGAACAACATGGCGGCGCATCAGCTGCGAGGTACGGAGGCCGGCGGCGCGACCCTGGATCATCCAGTCGGCGTTTTGCATGGCAGCGGCGCCCGCATACACGGCGCGGGCGCAGGCCGGCCAGCCGAGAAGCGCCAGAAGCAAAAAGGTAGCGACTGCCGAGACGAGAGGCGCCGTTTGCAACGGCATGCCGGAGCGCACCATCATGAGAAGAAAAAGCCACGGCAGCGCGAGAAACGCGTCGCAAAGCAGCAACAAGGGCGAGCGGAGGCTCGAAGGACCGAGCGCGGCCGCCATGCCGATTGCGGCCGCAAGCAAGGTAGCCAGCCCGGCCGCCGCGGAGGCCCCGGTCAGTCCCAGCACAGAGGCTGCGGCCACGCGCGTAAGTCGATCACGACCCAGCATGTCAGTGCCTGCCGGGTGACGCGTGGAGGCACCGGCAGCAGGGTTCTCCCGATCCTGCGCGGCATAGCTCGCACCCGGGCGGAGCGCGAGAAAAAGAGCTGAAGTAAGGAGCAGAAGGAGCAGGAGAAGAGCGGCGCGGCGGATCATGCAGTCTTCTCCTGCGCCCAGGCAAGGCGCTGCGGCTCACTGAAGAGTCCCGCGCAGCCCACCGCCGCAGCCATCAGGAGCGTGACAGCAAGCAGCAATGGGAGGTCGCGATTCATGGCCGCGGTCCATGCGAGCTGACCGATGCCCGGCACGTCGAAGAGCACTTCGGCGGGAACCGCGGCACTGAGGGCGATGACGAACGACATGGTCGCCAGCGACGCGAGCTGCGGCAGAAGCGGAAACAGCAGGTGCGAGATCACAAGACGCGGAGTGCCGATGCCCTGCGCGCGGGCCAGCAGCAGGTGAGGAGCTCGCCAGCTCCGGCACAGCAGCCGGTAGACAAACTTGAAGTCGCGGGCCCCCAGGATCAGCCCCAGCGCAAGAACAGGTCCGCCGGTGTCCGTCAGCAGAAATAGTGTGGCCAATGCGCCGATCGGGAGCGCCAGAAGCACAGCGGACGCGGCCACAATCCAGGGTTCCCCGGCGCTTCCCTGGCGCGCGCTCAGGGGAAGCGCCAGCGCAAAGGCCCCGAGCCACGCAAGGGCGATCGCTTCGGCGAGCAGGCGAGCTGTGACAAATAAGCGGGGGCCGATGAGTTCCTCGACCGGCACGCCGTAGTGCCGAGACGCCCCAAGCCGTCCATGCAGCCAGTTCACGGCGACGGCGCGGGCCATTTCAGCGGCCGAGCGATCCGCATCCCGTTGCGATTCGATCTCCGTCCGGAAGTTTCCCGCGTGCTGCGCATCCATCTCTCGAGCATCATCAAAATATCCTGGAGCGTAGCGCACCAGCGCGAGCGTTCCCAAGGCGACGAGCAGAAGCAGCATCACCGTTCGCGTGAGGCGCCGCAGCACTTTCATCTGACACCGACTGCCGGCGTAAATGCTTCACGTGTATGCCGGTGCATGCGCCGTTCAGCGCGTGCAAGCAGTGCTTCCCCAGTTTCGATTCCTTCAGAAGAGTGAGCAGAACCGACCGCGGCAGGCAAAGCCAGGGCTGGCTCGTAAGCCGACTTCTGCAGCGCCGCCGCACGCCGGGCCATCTGTTGCGTCGTTACGCCGGGCAGCAGCAAGAAACAGGTCTTTCCCAGCTGCACAATCGACTCAGCAGGTTTACATCCTAGAAGCGCCGACACGTCTTCCTGAGGCGCAGTATCGGGGCTATTGAAGTCGCAGGCCAGCACGGCAAAAGGCTCACCATGATCGCGGCAGCGTCGGAGTGCCGCTTCGAGCGAAAGCAGCGCGGGGTGCCCTGCTTCTGACGTCGGCGGCAGCTTCTCAGGCATCTGTGACTGCATGGAATGCTTGAGGGCAAGCGCCATCGGCGTTTCGGCGGCCTCCAGCGCGCGTAAGTGGAGCCGCGCAAATGCATTCGCTCCGAACGAGTACAGGGAAAGTACCCCGAAAAAGCTGTCCTCACGGTCGCGCAATGGTAAGGCAAGCGCTGATTGCAGGCTTTGCGCAGTCTCGCCTTGAAACACATAGTTGGGCTCAACCGCCGGATTGCCGTTGACGATGCTGTGCTCGTGCTGAGCCGCCCATCCGGAAAGCCCAGCCCCGAACGGGATCGGCTGCGTAGAAAAATAGCGAGTGCCCAGGGCTCCCACATGGGTGGGAACGAGAACATCACCCTGCTTCACATAAAGAACGATGCAGTGATACGGGATCAGCGGAGACAAGTGAGTGGCAAGAACGGTCAGCGTTTCCTCCAGCACAAAGGGGTTGCCAGCCGTGCTCCGTGCGAGCAAAACCTCCGCCTGCGCCCGCACAGCCGCGATCAGCCCAGTGGAATCAGCGAAAGTGTCAGCTTGCTGTTCCTCGGCCAACTCATGTCGCTCGGCAACGGGTGTGCGCTGCGCGTCCGCCTCCGCACTATCCTGTTCAAAGCCGGCACCGGGGGCAAGCCCGCGCGAGACGCTTACCTCCGTGTTCAAACGCAGCAATTTCTCGCTTTCCAGGCGAGCCTCTGCTTCCAGCTTTTCGTACTGCCGTTCCAGCGCGTCGACCACACGCGGGTCAAACTGCGTTCCGGCCAGCTCCCTGACAATGCCCATGGCTTCGGCCAGGGGCATTGCTCGTCGATAGGGCCGATCCGACGCCATCGCATCGAAGCTGTCGACGACGGTCAGGATGCGGGCGCCGATCGGAATCGCTTCGCCGCGCAGCCCGTCCGGATACCCCATACCGTTCCACCACTCGTGGTGCGCGCGCACGATAGGCACCACGGGATAAGGAAAGCGCACCCGTTCGAGAATGTCGGCGCCGACAACCGGGTGGATCTTCATCTTCTCGAACTCTTCGGCGGTCAGCTTGCCCGGTTTGTTGATAATGCGCTCGGGTACGGCGAGCTTGCCGATATCGTGGAGCAGCGCGGCTGTTTTGACCGCCTGCAATTCCGCCTCCGTCAGCTGCAGAGCCTTGCCCAGCTCGGTCACATAAACGCGTACCCGCAGCAGGTGATCGTGCGTGTCCTGATCCTTGGCTTCAATGGCCATGGCGAGGCTTTCAATGGTGCGCAGGTGCAGTGCTTCCATCTCGGCGATGTGCTGCTCGCGGTCCCGAATGTGCGCGATCTGCGCGTTGTAGGAGCGATAGATCGTGTAAGCGGCAGGGACAACCAGCAGCGCCGTAGGCAGGCCATAGTGCTGACTAAGAAAGTGCGCCAGCGCGGACAGGGCAGCTCCGACCAGGTAAAAGGGAAGAAACCAGAGAAAACCGCTGCGCCACAACGCGAGTGCTTTTTGATTGCTGGTCCAGGCGACTACGACAGCAACCGGCAGCGTGCTCGCGACGAAATACACAACGGCACCCGCGGTCAACGCAGGCGCGGCAGCAAGGTGTAGTCCCCGAAGCGAAACGTACGTCAACCAGCAAAGGGCTGTCGCATTGACCGCATTTGCGATGTTGAAGCCGGTTTGCACCAGCGAAAACAGCTTTTCGACCCGAAACTTGCACTGAGCGAAGACCGAAATGGCCGCGACAGCCATGGCCTGCAGAGGGGAAAGCTGCAGGACGGCAAGCAGAATAAAAGGAAAGTTCACAGACAGCGAACTGTCGCTGCCGGGCAGCGATACCTTCATGCCTGAGCTGAGCAGCACGGCCGCTACATAGATAAGAAACAGAAGCCAATGCTTCGCAGGGAAGCGCGCCCCGGCCAGCACTGCCAGCAAGGAAGCAAGCAGCACCGAGCTGACCAGAAGCTTGACGCGCGGCGGCATTTCCCTTCTATCGGTCGATTGGAGAAAAACAAGGCATTACGACCGTCACCTGAAGGCCAGGACCGGACGTCACGGATGTGATCCGCAACAAGATGTAGCTGTGCATTGAAATCTACGACGGACCGCCCTCAAGCGTTACAAAGGTCGTCCATCGAGGAGATCGCACGTTGAGCCCCGCACCATGGCTTTACACACACATCGCACGAGCCGACACCCCTCGCAAACTCTCGGGAGCACTGCGGACCAGGGCGTTTAGCGCCGCTGATCCGCAAAATTGTTCAGGCTTCGTAGCGCATCGGTTCGAGATCGGCAATCAGCCCCGGACCGGTCGGGTGCCATCCCAGCTGATCCTGCGTTTGCGCGCTGGAAGCCGGCATGTCGAAACCCATAAACGCCCCCAGCCATCCAAAATGGGCCGGCGCGTCCTCCGGAGACACGCTGATCACCGGCACCTTCAAGCCGCGACCGATGACTTCAGCAATCTCCCGAACCGGTATCCCCTCCTCAGCGACCGCGTTATATCTGCTGCCGGCTTCCCCCTTCTCCAGCGCCAGCCGGTAGAGCCGGGCCACATCGAGGACGTGCGCCGCCGGCCAGCGGTTGAGCCCCTCGCCCACATACGCGGAGGCACCTTTCTCGCGAGCGATCTGCACCAGGGGGGTGATGAGGCCCTGCTTGACTGGGTCGTGGACTTGCGGAAGGCGCACCACCGATACATTCACACCACGCTCCGCCATGGAGACACCTGCTAATTCCGAAGCTTTACGGGGATTTGGGTGGCGGTCTTGGCTCTGCAAAGGAAAAGGCCGCACCTTATAGGTGCGGCCTTTTCCTTTGCGCACGAACTTACTTCCCGACGACAATTACCTCGAACGTACCCGGCAGCGGCGCAGGGCGCCCGCGCGGGTTGGTCGGCGAGGGCGTGGGCTTCGGCCCGAACTGCGAGGTCACCGTGTAGGCTCGCCCTGTGGTTTCGTCATAGGCCATGGTGCGGGCACCCGGCGCTGTCTTTACCGTGGCCAGCACGACCGGCTGCGCCCCGTGGACATCCACAAAGACCATGTCGCCGCTCTGTCCGTCGGACGAGATGGCCAGCTGTCGCTTGCTATCGTAGCGATCGGCGTCCGGGCCGTCGCCGATCGGGGCCGTCGCAATCTGCTTACCATTGCTTGCGTCGGTGATGGCCATCACCTTGCCATCGCATACAGAGAAAAGCCGCCGCCCCTTCTGGTCCATCGCAAGCCCGGAAGGCGATTCGCAGCCGGCAAGCGGGTACGTCTCGGTCAACTGCTTTGTTTTAGCGTCGAGCTTCACCAGCTCATTCTTGTCCTCGATGTTTGCGAACATCATGCCCTTGCCGTCAGCGGCCGGAAACTCAGGCTTGCCGGGCAGCTTAATGGTCGCGACAATCGTGCGGCTCGCGGTGTCCAGTACAGACACGTCATTGCTTCGCCCGTTAAAGGCCCACACCGTTTTCGTTACCGGCTCATAAGCAATGCCGTCCGGGTTTGTGCCTGCCGGTACCGTGGCCACCGTTTGCAGCGTGTGCCGGTCGAAAATGACGATCGCGTTTCCCTTGCCGTCGCTGATGTAGCCAAATTTTCCCGTGTCGTCGAGCGCGACACCGTGCGTACTTTGCAAGCCGGTAATTGCCCCTACCTGCTTGCCGGAGTCTGTGTCGATCACGTTCACCGTAGAGTTATGGGCAAGATACAGGCGATGTGCGCCGGCATCGTCTTCCAGGTAATCCCAGCCGCCCTCACCACCTACAGTGAAGTGATCGAGCACACGGTATTGACCGCCGTCCTGCGCCTGCGCTTGAAGCAGCGTGCACGAGAAAGCGGCCAGTGCCGCGCTGAGAACACAGGCACCCGCCAGTGAAGGCGGCAGAGCGCGAAAGATCATACGTGGGAACTCCAAGGTAGACCGGACTGAACGGCAGAGCCGTTTGCGGCTCCAGTATGGCAGCCATAGGTTAAACGGTGCTGAAGAGGTTGGACGCGTTGCTGAAACACAAGCCCGCAAACGCAGCAAAGCCCCTGTGTACCAGGGGCTTTGCCATTCGCTTGCGAGCCTAACGTTTATATCTGCTGCACGCGGCCTCGTGTTACCAGCCGCAGTAACAGCGTAAGGATGACCGCGCCAATGACCGCGACGACGATGCTATAAATCAGTCCGCCGGACCCGGCGAAGCCGAGATGCGACATAACGAAACCGCCAATAAGAGCGCCGATGATCCCGATGACGATGTCCATCAACGCTCCATACCCGCCGCCGCTCATAAGCTTGCCCGTCAGCCAGCCTGCGATCAGGCCAACAATAATCCACCAGATAAAGCCGTGTCCCATCGTCTTGCTCCTCTTTCAGAACGCGGTGTAACGCCGCGCTAGTGGGAGTTTGCGATAGCATCAAACGTTGCCTCGGGGTACCCGGGTTAAAGTAACCTGCCGATCGATTACTTCTACAGAGGATTGCATGATTCTGCCGTAGTTAGATCGCAACTTAGGAACATACTCCGGGCCTGGCTATGCCGCGCAAGCTTCGGCCGGGCCGCTTGCGAGCAAATACGGAATGCTACACTCGCGCCATGTTGCCGCGTTCGCTGCCGCTCGCTGCCCTTCTGCTCTTCCCCTGCACCTCTTTCTCGCAGGCACCGGGCCGCCACAGCGTCACGCTCGATGACTTGCCGAAGTTCGAACAGATCGGCCGTCCCGTGCTCTCGCCCGACGGCAGATGGATCGCCTACACGGTGCGCCATACCGATACAGAGGCAGACAAAATCGTCAGCCAGTTGTGGATGGTCGGCTGGGACGGGGCCGAAGACGTCCAACTCACCTATGACCAGGAAGGTGCGGCAGACCCCCGCTGGAGCCCCGATGGACGCTACCTTGCGTTTACCTCCGCACGGCCGGGGAAAGCGAAAGGTACGCAGGTGTGGTTGCTCGATCGCAGGGGCGGCGAGGCTCGCCAGTTGACCGATGTGAAAGAAGACCTGAATGAGTACCGCTGGTCGCCCGACTCGAAACAACTGCTACTCACGCTGCGACCGAAGGACCAGCCGGACGAAGAGGAAGAAAAAAAGACCGGAAAGCCCGTACTGCCAAATCCTGTCGTTATCGACGGGTTGCAATTCATACAGGACGTTGAGGGTTACGTCACCGCGAAGCGCGAGCACCTGTACCTCTACGAGATAGGCTCTGGAAAGCTGACCAAACTGACTACGGACACGGCGCATGACGAGCGTGAGGCCGAGTGGTCCCCGGATGGCAGGCACATCGCTTTTATCAGTCAGCAGGACGGCCCGGACCCGGACCGCACCGACAATCCAGACGTATTTGTCACTGACGCAGTGGCCGATAGCGGCCCGCGCAAGCTGACCTCCTTCACCGGGCCCGACCAGGGTCCGCTTGCCTGGAGCCCCGATTCAACGCGCATCGCGTACCGGCAGGCTACGGTAGCTGGCTATTCCATTTATAACCAGAGCACGCTCGCTCTTGTTTCGATCGCAGGCGGCACACCGCAGCTGCCGGCAACGACGCTCGATCGTCCCGTGGGCGCGCCGGTCTTCTCGGCCGACGGCCAAAGTCTGCTCGCAACCGTAATTGACGACCGCAATGAGTACCTGTCTCGGTTTTCGGTAAGCGGCGGCACCCCGCAGCGGCTTACTACAGGCACGGGCGCGCTGACGGCGATCGACTCAGCTGCCGGGCACACTGCCGTCATCTGGTCTACGGACACTGCCCCTCCCGAGATCCAGGCGCTGGAGGGGGAACGGGGAACGGGAACGCTGCGCAAGCTCACCCACCATAATGACGCGCTACTGGCGACACTGAACCTTGCGCCCGCCCAGGACCTTTTGGCGAAAACAAAGGACGGCAACGAGGTCCACAGTCTGCTGACAATGCCCATCGGCTACCAGGCCGGCGCAAAAGCGCCCATGCTGCTCTTTATCCATGGCGGCCCCACCGCGCAGGACGAGCACGACTTCGACATCGCACGCCAGCTATTTGCCGCGCACGGCTACGCGGTACTCAACGTAAACTACCGCGGGTCGAATGGCCGTGGCTTCGCGTATTCGCACACCATCAGCGGCGACTGGGGCAACAAGGAAGTGACAGACCTGCTGGCCTCGGTCGATGCTGCGGTAGCCACCGGCACCGTTGACGCGAACCGGCTCGCGATTGGCGGCTGGAGCTATGGGGGCATCCTGACCGACTACACCATCGCGACCACCACGCGCTTCAAGGCAGCGTCCTCCGGTGCCGGCATGGGCAATCTGCTCGGGCTCTACGGCGTGGATCAATATATCCTGCAATACGATTACGAAATCGGCCGCCCGTGGCAGCACCCCGACTTATATATCAAACTCTCTTACCCGTTCTTCCACGCCGACCGCATCAAGACGCCGACGCTGTTTCTAGGCGGTGATCGCGACTTCAACGTGCCGGTTGAAGGCGGCGAGCAGATGTACCAGGCCCTGCGCGATGTCGGCACGCCGGCTGAACTGGTCGTCTACCCGGACCAGTTTCATGGGTTTACCCGGCCCTCGTTCATCCGCGACCGCTACAGGCGCTGGTTTGACTGGTACGACCGGTATCTGGGTCTCAGTCCGGCGGCTTCTCCGTCTAAGCCTATGGAGTGAACGCTAGTCCGACAAGCGCACTCTCGAAATAACAGAACCTTGCCGAGCGCTTCCGATGTGGCACGATGCAGACGCACTCATGTTGATGTCGTAAAGCAGGCAATCTTTTCTGAAAGCATTCCCTGTATGTGTCCTGTATTGACCACTCACGCGGGCGATGGCGGGCGCAAGCTTTCCCTGCAACGTACTCGCATTACTCTCGCATGGAGGTTGTATGTCGACCGTACTTCGAGCATTCTCGGCACCCTCTATAGAACGAGACCTGTCACGCGCCTTTGCGTCAAGAGCAGTGGTGGAGCACAGGGCCATACTTTCAATAGGGCGCGATCCGCAACTGCTTGCCAGCCGCGCTGCCGTTTTGCGCGTGTCCGGCCGTCCGGTTCATTCCGCAACTCCTGAACAGGTGCACTTACTCGACGGCTGCGCACGTGTGAGCCTTGTAGTTCTCGGCCACACTCTGGCTGACTCCGAGGTGACTCACCTCGCAGGCTATTTCCGGCGCACCACGCCGGGAGTAAAGCTGATGCTCACCTGCTTTGACCCGCGTCCCTTTGCCATTTGCGCGCTCTTCGACGGCTGCGTATCGAGCGTCGATGGTCCTGCTGCCCTTGTGCATCTAGTTCGCCGGCTGCTGGCCGACAACGGCAGCGAGCCACTGCTCCAGGCGTAACTCGTTCACTCTCGATACATATAGGAATGGTCCGATTCTGACGGTAGGATATATCTCCCGTCTATCAGGAACACTCCCGCACCGCGCCTTGAGCAAAGCTTTCCACGGGCCAGGTCAAGACCGGACTTGGATGGATTATCAGGGAAAGATTTCGGGAAGATATGGAGGCGCGGGCCGGGATCGAACCGGCGCATAAAGGTTTTGCA
>CAXTMW010000024.1:2110-6226 GCA_964245455.1 uncultured Acidobacteriaceae bacterium | reverse complement strand
GCACCAGGCCTGATCGAACCGCAGCTCGCTTCCTAAGGAGCAACGACTTGGGATGGAAGCCATTGGAGCGGGAGACGGGACTTGAACCCGCGACCCTCGCCTTGGCAAGGCGATGCTCTACCACTGAGCTACTCCCGCTTGGTACAGATTGCAGTTTATCGGAGCGTCATCACGGGGTCAACCGCAGGCCGCCTAGCCCCGCGCGAAGCTGTACAGCAAGGCTGCGGACGCCGCAAAGATGACCGCGGTCGTGGTCCAGCCTACCGCGTTGATCCATGGCCCGTTCACCTTGTCTCCCATCACCGACCGCCGATTCGTAAGCACCATGATCAACAGCATCAGCGGCGGGGTCGAGAAGCCCTGCACAATGCCGGCCCACACCAGCGCCCGCATCGGGTTCACGCCCAGCAGGTTCAGCCCCATGGCCGCGAGCGTAAACAGCGCGATGGCCGCATAGAACTTTCCGGCTTTCCGCAGTGGATAGTGCAAGCCGTTGCGCCACCCTGTGCTCTGGCACACATCATAGGCGGCGCCGGTCGTCATGACCGGGATCGCGAGAAAACCGACACCGATGATGCCGGCGGCGAATAATCCGCTGGCCGCCCTGCCGGCGAGTGGACGCAGCGACTCCGCTGCGTCCGCGGCAGTTTCAATGGTGTGGTGTCCGCTCGCAAACAGGGTCGACGCGGTCGCCAGCATGATGAAGTACATGACGACGCTTGAAAACAACATGCCGAACAGAACATCCCAGAAGCTCGTGCGCAGCGCCGCGTCCGTCGTGCCGCGGCGCTCGGCCGCAGTTCGCCGGCCCGCCGCTACTTTCTCCTCAACCTCCTCATTCGACTGCCATGTATATAGGTAGGCCGAAAGCGACGTGCCGATGATCGCGACCAGCATCGCCAGCAGATCCTTGTCGAAGTGAATGCGCGGCACCAGCGTTCCGCGGATCGTCGCCCCCATCGCAGGATGCGCGAGCGCTGCAGACCCAATGTAAGCCAGCAGCGTTAGCGCGAGCACCCGAAACACGTTGCGGACCAGCGCGTAAGAGCCCCACACCTGAAACACAAGCGAGCTGAAGCCGATGACGCCCAGAACCGCCCATCCCGGCACATGAACAAACAAGCCGACTGCGGCCGCCATGCCGCCCAGATCGGCTCCTGCTTCAATGACATTGCCGAAGATCACGCCACCCAGGATCAGGTACAGCAGCCATCGCGGCGTTTCCTTCCGCAGCACGCCGAACAGCCCTTGCCCCGTGACCTGCCCCAGTTTGCCCGATAGATACACGACCGCGACCATCATCGGAAAGGTGACCGGCGCCGTCCACAGAATCTTGTAGCCGAATTGCGCTCCGGCCTGCGCATAGGTGCCGACCGCCGAGCAGTCATCATCCGCGGCGCCGGTGATAAGGCCAAGACCCAGGGAACGCAGCACCGTGTGCTGCCGGGCTGGGGCGGCCGCCGACTCCGGAGCATGTGTGGGGACCACTGGTGTACTCATCCTCGCGACCCGCCAGGTTTCAGGGATGCCGCTAACGCGGCGACGCGGCGCGGGAGTAGCGGCGTGAGGAGGTCGGCCATGTCGAAGAAGACGTGATTGGCGTGGATCGGGTTGGTTGACCGGCAGCTTTGCTGGGCGTAGGTCCTTGCTGCGGCGCGGCCAACCGCAACGATGCGGGGAGCGCCGCTGCGATTTCCGAGATCAAGCGCGCATCATCTCCGCCGCTCCAACCCCCACCATGGCTCCATCCCGCATCTGCAGCGTCCGGTCTGCGAACGCCGCCGCATCCGGGTTGTGGGTGATCAGCAGCACGGTTTGCCCAAACGTCTTATTCGAGTGGCGCAGCATCGCCAGCACCGCGTCCGAGTTCTTCGTATCCAGGTTGCCGGTCGGCTCATCCGCAAGGATAATCGCGGGCTTGGTCACCAGCGCGCGCAGGATGGCGACCCGCTGTTGTTCTCCGCCGGAGAGCTCCGACGGCCGGTGATCGAGCCGCCCCGCGATGCCCAGCATCTCGGTCAGCGTCGCGAGCCGTTCGCGATCCAGCCGCTCACCCCGTCCGGCAATGTCGTGCGCAATTTCGATATTGGCCCGCGCTGACAACGTCGGCAGCAGGTTGAACTTCTGGAAGACGAAGCCGATCTTGGTCTTGCGCATCCGGGTGCGCTCCGCATCGTTCAGCGCCGCGAAATCCGCTCCATCGATGCGGACATGGCCCGAGGTCGCCTGCGTTAGCCCGCCCAATAGATAGAAGAGCGTTGACTTGCCCGAACCGGAAGGTCCCACAATTGCGACAAACTCGCCCGGCTCGACCGCAAAGGATACGTCGACCAGCGCCGGCACCTGCAGCTTGCCGACACGGTAGGTCTTGCCCAGATGGTCGGCCTCGATGATGTTGCGGGCGCGGTGGGAGCTCACTTCGCCATTCTAGGTCATGGGGGCTTGGCTACCTGCTCCGGCAGCCGTCAGCACAGATTTATGCGTGCGCTTCCAGCGAACCCGCGTAACCCTCCGTGGCCGCCGGAGCCGGGCTGGCGCGCTTCGGTCCGCGTTTGCGCACCAGCAGCATCCGGATCCGCTCGACCATCTCGGTCGGGGTCACGGCACCTTTTGGCAAAAAAGCGTCCGCCGCCGAAGCCCGGGCAAAGTCCTTCACGGTCGAGCTGAGCAGCAGCGCAGGCATCTCCGGCGCTTCGGCCTTGATGCGGCGCACCAGCTCGTTCCCGTCCATGCCCGGCAGCAGCAGGTCGCTCACGATCAGGTCAATCCCGCCTTCGCCGAACCGCTCCAGCGCGGCCTGCGCGCTTGCCGAGTCCACGACCCGGTAACCCCGGGTTTCCAGCATGAACTTGCGCACGCTCAGCGCCTGCTCGTTTCCATCCACCAGAAGAATCACTTTTTTCGGACGCATCGTTCTGTTCTGCTCGCTTCTTGGTCTGTGTTCCCGCTGGGGTTTTGCGGCCGTTTCGAGAACAAGCGGCTGCGCAGCTCCCCGGCGAGGGGGTTCCATGGCCGTGCGGCTTTGCCGGATGCGTTTCAGGCAAAGCAAGGGCGTTCGCCCCGGAAGGGCGGCTCGCATGGAGACAAAACTCCAGGGAGCGCGCCAAACGGCACGTTGGGTCGCCCTTGCTTGCCGGCGCAGCAGCCGACGAAGCAAAGCACGGGGTTCAAAGGCCCGGCGTTCGCACTCGTAGCGGACAGGGGTCGTTGAACCGTTCAGTTGTCGAGAAAAGGCGAAAGTTGCACCCAGTCGCCGATGCCTTGGCTTCTGAGTGCTTGCTCAGACTACGGACCACCCCTCTGCCGCGCAATGGCGAACAGAGAGCGAAAAGCAGTGTACTTTCGCCTTGCAAGAAAGGAAATCTGGCTCGAAACAGACCGAACCCCGCTGCCGGTGCGGGTTCAGCTCTGTGGAACGAATGTGTATCAAAAAAGGAAAAAGCGTCCTTCTGCGACAGGAATAGTGCACCCGCCGACACGGACGTAATGCTTTTTCCCATTTCGGGAGCCCTGAGGGGTACTGTCGTCACGGCCCGGGAGCTCGGCCGAACAGACAATCCGGCTCGCGCGCCCGATCTCAAGCCCTTGTTCGATCACAATCTCGCTGCCGGGTGCCGCGTACCCGTGCTGCACCAGGTACGCGGCCGCGCAGCCGGCAGCTGAGCCGGTTGCCGGGTCCTCGCCGCCGTAGAACTGCATGCGGGCGCGCCAGTGGCCGTTTTTGAGCCCAGGCGCAATGACGTAGAACCACTTGCCGTCGGTCTCGCTCAGGTAGCGAGTCGCTCGCTCCTGCGGGATGGCAAGTGACCCGAGGTGATCGAGCGACTGCAGCGGCACAACGACGAACGGAATGCCTGTGGAGACCGTCTGGATGGGCCTGGCGGGGTCAAGCGCTGCAACCGGCAGGCCCAGGGCGTCCGCGACCCTTGCCGGGTCATGCTGCCGGCCGAAGCGCGGCAGCGGCTGCTCCATGGACCCGCAGATGGCACTCCCGAACGCCAGGTCGGCCACGGTCTCGCCCGCCGCCGCGCCCGGCACAAAGTGTACCGTCACCGCCCCCACCGGCAGCCGGAGTGTGATGACGTCTGCTCCGCGAAGCCGGTCCATCGTGAGGCG
>CAXTMW010000024.1:0-2100 GCA_964245455.1 uncultured Acidobacteriaceae bacterium | reverse complement strand
TGCATCTCCTCGTCGCTCAAGCCGTGCGCATCGAGAAAGACGGCAAGCTGGTTGCCGAGAAGAGGCAGCTCCGTGAAAACATCGAGCAGCAGATACGGATACACATGCGGCACAGTCGGTCTCCTTGCCCGGCGCCAAGGCTGTGACGCCCGTCAGTCGCCTTGGCAGGCGAGTCATCTCGCAGCCCCTCCGCGCTTCGTTCTACGCTATGCTGCGGAGAGAGTGCGCCTGAAACTGCCCTTGTGGGATGCGACCTACCGCGCTGCAAAGGAGCACGGAGTAAGCGCGCGATGATCGCCTTGCTGGACCCTTCGGCTCGCTTCCGCATCTCTTTGGACAGACATCTTCGGCGCGGCCTCGGGCCGCCCTTACCTGAGATACCTGGAGACTGCATGAGCATCACAGCCGAATCGCGCATCCCCCGCATTCTTGAGCAGGCCCCGGAGTTCGAGGCCAAAAGCACGCACGGCATGATCAAGCTGAGCGACTACCTGTCCAAGGGCAAGTACGTCATGCTTTTCTCGCACCCGTCCGATTTCACCCCTGTCTGCACGACCGAGTTCATCGCCTTTGCCCAGCGCCAGGCTGATTGGGATCGCCTGAACGTGCAGCCCATCGGCGTCTCCATCGATTCGGTTTTCTCGCACATTGCCTGGGTGCGCGACATGGAGCAGATCGGCGGAGTCAAGATTCAGTTCCCACTAATCGCCGACCTGGACTTCAAGGTGTCCATCGCTTATGGGCTGGTGCACGAGGCGGTTTCCGACACCGCAGCGGTGCGCGCCGTTTTTGCCATTGACCCTAAGGGCAAGATCCGCGCGATCATTTACTATCCGCCGCAGCTTGGCCGTTCGGTCGATGAGATTGTGCGCATTTTTGAGGCGATCCAGACTACGGACCGTGACGGAGTATCGCTCGGCGCCGACTGGCAGCCGGGAGACGCAGTGATCGTCCCAAGCCCGGCCACCGTGGCCGACGCGGAAAAGCGCGCCAACGGCGGAGGCGCGGGCTTGCAGGTCGAGAGCTGGTACCTTTCCAAGAAGAACCTGTAGTTCGGGACTGGCTGTTCTCCGGAGCTGCACGAGGACCTGCTGTCCAGCGAAATTAGACAAGAGGTCCTTTATGCTCCATCAACCTACAGCCGGCAGCTCCGGCCCGCTTACTTCTTCGGCGGGAACTTACTAAACATACGTTTGATCGTCCTCGTCAGCACCTTGGTCGTCTGCTTTTCCGGCGCCGAAAGTTCGTCCTGCATCACTCCGCGGAAGAGCAGCCGATGGTTGCCGCTGTCGAAGATATCGATGACCAGGTTGTTTTCCGGTACGTTCAAGGCGTTGAACACAGCCTCGCCATAGTAGGGCTTCCAGCCGGGACCCAGCCCCTGCGCCGTCCATGCCTGCCCCCAGTTTCCTGCCGCATCCGCGCCGGAGCCGCCGTACACCGTCAACAGTTGCGCCTCGCCTCGAATGTCGCCATGCGCATAGATCGTCGTGCTGCCGCCGGACGGCAGGAGCTGCCACCCTTTTTTCTGGAGATTCGCGTCGATGGCAGCCCGGACAGTGCCTGCGTACTGCGGTACCGCCATGCGGACCTCTCCCCAGGAGTAGCTGCGGCGCACCAGCGAGACCGAGTGGTCGTATTCAATCGTGACGGACGGCGGGGGAAGGATCAGCCCCAGGAACTGCACCTCCGCCATCGCCGTACCGGCAAACAGGGTTGCCGCCAGGGTTAAGACTATCAAGCGTCTCATGCGCCTCCTCTGCCGTGTTTCGGGCGCTGATCTAGGTGAGAACGGCGCCTGAAAGAGTGTACGGCGAGTTGGGATCACGCTCATGGCGATGGGATGGTCGCAGGCATGTGCAACAGCGACGCTTCCTGGCCACGAGCACGCTTTGAAGGCCAGGCTTGTGCTCCGCATGGGCACAGGCGACCGCCCGATTAGCTCTTTGTTGGCGGTGGAAAGCTCTTGAACATCTTGTCTACGTCTTTATCCAGGTTTTTGGTGTTTTTATCTGCCTTATTGGAAAGGTTGTCGTCCGAGATTCCACGGAACAACAGACTGTGGTTTGAACTGTCAAAGATATCGACTACCAGGTGACC
>CAXTMW010000023.1:11070-26879 GCA_964245455.1 uncultured Acidobacteriaceae bacterium | reverse complement strand
TTCCATGTGCGAAAGGAAGCCAGGCGTCACAAGACTTTCGGTTGTGTCAGAGTCCCAGAGGACCGACACAACGATGCGATCCTTATCTGCTACATGCAAAGGATCACTGGCTACCTGCGCTCCACGTTCGGCGAGCGGCTCAGCTTTGCCTCGAGTCCGGTTGTAAACCGTGAGCTGGTAGCCGCACTCCAGCAGATTGACGGCCATGGGATACCCCAGCTTGCCGAGGCCGATCCACCCAATACGTTCGCTCATCTAGCGCCTTACTCCAAGAACACATAGTTGACGTAAACGTCATGTTCTGGCTAAGCGTAGTCCTATTTAACGTGCGAGTCCAGCCAACCTTCGAAACGCTCAATATGGTCCATCAACTCTGAGCGAAATTCACTGAGTGAGGCCAACTGTATGTCAGTTTCAGCAAGATGCTCACGAAGCATCTCCAGCACTTTGATCTTGGCTCTTTTGCCAGTCGGATCTTCGAAATAAAGATGAATTACCTTGCCGATATCGTCAAGACTTAGACCAAGAGTTTTTAGCTGATCGATCTTCTGGAGGCGTGCAATCGTCTGTTCAGGATAGCGATGCTGCCCCGCGCCCTCGCGCTCACCCGAAGGAATAAGGCCAAGGCTCTCGTAGTAGCGGACAGTACGCGGAGTGACTTTTCCAAGCCTGGCGAGCTCTCCGATCCGCAGCATTTTACTCATAGACCGATCATAATCGGCCTGAAGGACAGACATTACTGAGTGAGTCTGGGTCACTCCGTAGTGTCGCAATCAACTATGCAAGTCGGTGCTGATTGGTGGGCTCGTTGATATCGACCACCGGCAAAAGCTCACTTTGCGAGATTAGGCCGAGTCACTCATTGACCAAGGTTCTTCAGCAAGCCTCCGCACATAAGTCCTCACAAACGCGCTTCTCGGAAGCTGGCTGGGCTCAGCCCCGGAGTGCTAACGATTGGCCTGCGACGGGGTGTAGTCACATGATTCGATCGCAATCAACTTACACTTTTCATTGGAGAAGCCATGTTCAAAGAGCTTGTACCTTACCTGCGCCATCGCGCAGTCATGCTGACGGTCACGCATCTCGGCGAGGACCAGATTCGCGTCAACGTGATACCGAAGAAACTGAAAGAGGGAGAGAACGAGGCTCTGACTACGCCCGTAAGCATCACCGGGACGGCTGAAGAGCTGGATCAGGACCTACCCTCCACTCTCGTTAGCTTTGTATCTGCACATCTCCAACTGAAGAACTCACTCGAGAAGGCGAAAGCTGAGATGGACGCCGCGACCAAGACGGCTCAGGCTGAAGCACGCTCGAAGTCGAAGACACCGGCCAAGCAGGGGACGGACAAGGCTACTGCCACGCAAGCAACCACTGTGAAGCCTGCCGAAACGGTGAAGCCGGAACCGCCGAGGACGCCCAGTCTTTTCGAGACGGAGCCCTTGGCAGTTGTCCCCATCTCTTCACAGGACAGAGATGAGGAGAAAGACATCTTGGCTGAAATAAACGAGCGAAAACAGGTTGACGAGTCTGAACATCTCGACGAAGCGGCCTAGCCTTAACGAGAAACCTGATTTGCCGGATAGTGTCCCAGCCGCCCAAGTGCCTAATTCGACCTACATAGCAGAAAGATCGCGACACTAACTTTGGTGAGGTCACTTCGTATGCCACAAACGCATGTACCGTCCGGTCATGGTTACGTTGAGATTCCCCTCACCGGCTCTGAAAGAAAGTCTCTGAAGTCCGTTCAGGTGCACCAGGACTGCGAGGCGTTGAATGTTGATCTTGAGTTCGAGGACGACTCCATGCTGGAAATGAGCTTCCAAACGGGCTTCGCGGCTTCGGTAAAGCTTCTCGATTACAAGGATGGCAACTACCTTCTGCGCAGGAGACTTAGACCGAAGAAAGCCGCTTCTCTCAGCTGACTGGATATGTGAGTCGCACAAGGGCACGGGCGCACCCGCGCCGCTCCGCGACGTATCTTCCGCCTAGTCGTCTACTTTTCAGGTGACGATGCATTTCTCCGAAGCTCTCGGTCTCTCTCGCTTGTTGACCCCTTCTGATTCCAGAGCTCACACTGACCATTGGTCATGTATACTGACCAGCAGTCACTAAGGGGGTCAAGTATGAGTTCTTCGGCACAACAATGGGCGCTTATCACGGGAGCGTCAAGTGGCCTTGGCAGGGAGTTTGCAAGGGCTCTGGCGCGCCGGAAGATCCACCTGATTCTGGCAGCACGTCGCGAGCAGCCGATGCAGGAGCTTGCCGAGGAGCTGCGGCGGAGAGATGGCGTTGAGGTGGTGGTTGAGGCCATCGATCTCAGCCGTCCGTCTAGTGCGACCGCGCTCCAGGTACGTCTTGAACAGCGAGGACTGAGCCCTGACATCCTGATCAATAATGCCGCGTTTGGCCTGAGTGGCGAGTTCCTGGAGCAGGAGCCTGAGCGGCTGCGCGAAATGTTGCAGCTGGACATCGTGAGCATGGTGGAGCTGACGCATGTCTTCGGAAGGCGCATGTCCAAGGAGAAACGGGGAAACATTCTGCTGGTTGCAAGTTTGGCGGCATACCAACCTGATCCGCTGTTAGCCGCATACGGCGCGGCCAAGCACTTTGTGCTGGCGTTTGGAGTCGCTTTGCATGTAGAGCTGGCAGGCAAGGTCGGGGTCACAGTAGTTTCGCCGGGGCTGATGGATACGGAGTTCAACCAAGTCTCCGGCTTTCGGCCGAAGGCGTCGCTGCGACCCTCAATTGTTTCTCCGGCAAGAGTCGCCGAGCGCGGGCTGCGTGCGATGTTTGCCGGCAGATCCAGCGTAATTGTCGGAAAGCTGAACTGGCTGACAGCCTTCAGTAACCGGTTTACCTCCCGCCATCTGCAAGCCAAGCTCACGTATCGTATGTCAAAGTGAGTGCAAAGACGATAGCCCGGCATGCGCACGCCTCTGAAGAGAAGGAGGGACGGCGGCGAGCTATTCTTGACGCGGCGAACGCGCTCTTTGTCGCGGGGGACGGGAGCCTTCCTACAGCGGCAGAGATTGCCTCGGCGACAAAACTGGCCAAGGGAACTGTGTATCTCTACTTCCGGACGAAGGAGGAGATCTTCGCGGCGCTGCTGCTGGAGGGCTGGAGCGCGGCAATGGCGGGGCTTGACGAAGTCCTAGAGGGGTATAAGGGCAAGCGCTCCGAAAAGATAGAAGCGCTGCTGTTGCACCTTGTCGCTCACCTGAAAGAGCATCCGGGGCTGCTCCGTTTGGATGCTCTCGGATATGGAGTTCTCGAGAAGAATATGGAGCTCGGGGCGTTGCGCTTGCACAAATCGCAGTTCACCGAGCGCCTGCTGAAGGCTGGAGGCCGTCTTGACCGCTCGCTTCGACTCGCGGACGGACGCGGCGTGCAGTTGCGGCTGCGGACTTACGCGCTCACACGTGGACTTTGGGAGTCCTATGAGCACGCCGAGCAGACGATGTTTGCTGGCGTTGAGATCGCACAAATCCTACTGCCAAGGAGCTTTGCGGAGGATTTACTTGCTGCTTTAACGGAGTATTGGCGCGGAGCTCTGTCCTAGAGCAGCAAGCCCAAGTTGCTCCTTGACGGGCGAGGCACCAGTCTCCGCACACTCGCACACCAACAATGTAATTAGAGACGAGCCGCGTTTGCATCCGGCAGATAACGCCTAGGTCCTCGCCGAGAACGTCTGCTGCATGTTGTACGGCACCTGTCGTCAGGCTTTCAGACGGGGCCGCGATCTGATCGTCACGTTGATGTTAGCCACGGAACGAGGAATGTCGCTTCGAGCCTCCGGCTTCTTGCCTGTGTCGAAGACGCAGGGTGGCTCGTGGAACAGAAAGGCTCGGCCGCGCACAGACAAGACGTCGACCGTTCCGAAGGTCCGTTGGGGGCGGTGGCGAGACTCTGCTTCGCTGCCGGTTCAACGCTGCTTGGCGCTCGCGGCCTAATAAGCACTCCAGTCCGCGCTGAAACGAGCTCGGGATCACTTCTTGGACTGATCCGAGCAATTCATCAATGGAGACAGGTATGACACCAGCGAAGCTCTACGAAGCGCTTCACGCGCTCATCCACGTGCGTGTGCCCCTGCACATCTGGGGTGCTTGCGGCGTTGGCAAATCGCAAATCGTCGCACAGGTTGCGCACGACCTCGACTATGCCTTTCTCGATGTTCGCGCCGTGCAGCTCGATCCGGTTGACCTGCGCGGGTTGCCAAGGATTGCGGATCATCAGACCGAGTGGGTGCCACCCAAGTTTCTTCCGACAACCGGCAAGGGCATCCTTTTCCTTGATGAACTGACTTCCGCGCCCCAGATGACGCAGGCCGGCTGTTACCAGCTGGTCCTCGATCGCAAGCTGGGCGAATACGCGCTACCAGATGGATGGGTTGTCATTGCGGCGGGAAACCCGGCTTCAGAACGGGGTGTCCACTTCTCTATGCCGCGCCCTCTGCGGAATCGCTTCGTTCATTTGGACCTGGAAGCGAGCCTGGACGACTGGTGCAAATGGGCCATCAAGTCCGGCGTACGGCCCGAGATCATTGCCTTTCTTCGTTTCAAGCCGGAGTTGTTGCACACGGCCGAAACGACCTCCGACGCGAACGCATGGCCTACTCCGCGTTCCTGGGAAATGGCCTCGCATGTGCTTAGCGGCTTTGCGAGCCAACAAAAGACTGCCTTGCTCTCTGGAGCAAGCGAGTTCGAGGCACAGCTCCTGGATGGAACAGTAGGCCCGGCGGCGACGGCAGAGCTGGTCGCGTTTCTTCGATTGTTCCGCCAATTGCCTTCGATCGACGACATCTTGCTCAATCCGGACACGGCCCCACTTCCCACGGAGACTTCGGCGCAGATCGCGATCGCCACGGCGCTTGGCCGCGCCATGACCGACAACTCGCTCGGACGGGTTCTTCGCTATCTCGAACGTATGCCGACCGAAATGCGCGTGATGGCGGTGCGGGATGCCGCACGTCGCGATCAAGCTATCACCCACACGCCGGCGTTCGTTCGCTTCGGCGTGGAGTACAGGGAGGTTCTTCAATGATTACCGAACGCGCAATGCTCGCGGCCGTTCACATCAGCATCTGGACGGCTGTCAAACACGACCGCAGAATCAGCCGGGATGTCGCTTCGCAGCACGGCGCGCACCAGGGCGCCGGCCGGTACAACAAGCAGCTCCTCCGCGGCGCTGACAAGCTGGATGATCTCCGCACCCTCGCGGGACAGATCCGGCAATACTTCTACAAGATCACCCTGCCCTGGTCGGACGAAGGGTTCCGGCTGCTCCCATCCAACTTCTACTTCGACCTGATGGAACGCATGCGGGAGTTCGAAGCGAGCTTCGAACAGGGCGCGGAGACCTTCCTTGCTGTTTATCCTCAGTACGTCGAGCAGGTCCGACCGGAACTGAATGGGCTCTTTCGGGAAGAAGACTACCCGTCTGCGGCTAAGCTGCGGGAGAAATTCGGCGCCCGGCTCGAGATCCTGCCCATCCCTTCCGGTGCAGACTTCCGCGTCGAGATGTCGGCAGCGGAGCAAGCCCGCGTCTCCCGCGAGATCGACGCCAACGTCCGGCATTCGCTCTCACGTGGAACCGAAGACCTCTGGAAACGGCTCCGGGACGTGGTCTCCCATATGTTCGAGAGGCTCAACGAATCGGAGTCGCGGTTCCATGCCTCGCTGGTCACGAACGTTCTGGACTTGGTGGACATCCTGCCTCGACTAAATGTGAGTGGGGATGCCGAGTTGAATCGTTTTGCCGACTATGCAAAACAGCGGCTATGCAACTACTCCGCTCAGGAACTCAAGAAGAACGAGGCCCTGCGTACCGCCGCGGCCATCGATGCAGTCGAGATCGTGGCGCAGATGGATGGCGTGTTGCGCCATCGTGAGGCCGCGACAGAACCAACGAAAGCAGAAGCACCAACAGTGGACAACATACTTGACCACATGTCGGCTTACATGGAGGCTCCCGAGAGCTTATGAACTCGATGACGCCAACAGAACTGCGCCTCCAGAAAGCGCGAACCGCACTCCTGCTGGACCATCCTTTCTTCGGCTCACTCCTGTTTCGTCTGAAGGGGCGGGAGTCCCGGTCCATCGCGACCATGGCGACGGATGGAATATCGCTCTTTTACAATCCCACGTTCGTAGAAACGTTGACTTCCGCAACGCTCTGCGGGGTGCTGGCTCATGAGGTCATGCACCCAGCGCTTCATCATCATGTGAGGCGCTCAGGTCGAGATCCGAAGCTGTGGAACGAGGCTTGCGACTACGCCATCAATCCGCTCTTGCTGGCTGATGGGCTCTCCCTGCCGGGAGGCGTTCTGGTCGATGATCATTATCGGGGTATGAGCGCAGAGCAGATCTACAACCTACTCTGTGCGGGCTCGGTCGGTTCTCCAGGAAAGCCGGGCGAAGACAGCTCATCGCCAGCTACAACACATGCGTCTAGTCCAGACCTGGAGGGCTGCTTGGACCAGTGTTCCGCTCCGGTCAGCGACGGTGGCATCGGCCAGGTCATCGATGCTCCCTCCGGCGAGAACACGCTCAGCGCCGAAGAGCAAGCTCGCGAATGGTCCATCGCGATAAGCCAGTCGACATGCTTGGCGAGACAGGCTGGCAAGGTGCCGTCCGGTATGGCACGGGCGCTTGAAGATGCTTCTAAGGCCTCCGTCGACTGGCGCGAGATGCTGCGTCGATTGTGGTCGGACACCGTGCCAGCTGACTATAGCTGGGCTCGACCGAACCGGAGACACATCTGGGCAGGTCTTTATCTACCAGGCGTAATTCGCGAAGGTGTCGGAGAGATCGCGATCGCTATCGACTGTTCCGGCTCCGTGAGCACTCGTCAGCTTGGTTTCTTTGAGGCTGAGGTGCGCTCCATCCTCGAAGGGCAGCGCCCGTAGCGCGTTCATGTCCTCTACTTCGACTCCGTGGTGCAGAAGGTAGACACCTACGAAGCCGGAGAACAAGTGCGCCTCTCTCCCGTTGGAGGCGGAGGCGCTGCCTTCGAACCGTGCTTCGAGTGGCTCTATGAGCGCGGCATCGCGCCGCAGACGTTGGTTTTCTAACGGATCTGTACGGTTCGTTCCCGCACTCCCCACCGTCGTACCCCGTCCTCTGGGCTTCGACCGGGAGCCAGGAGGCTCCCTTCGGGCAGGTCATCCCAATGCAAGCCGCTTGAAACGCTTTCGCACACAATCGCTTACAGCATTCATCCCTGCCGGCACGCTCGGCTGCCGGCAGGGATGTGCTTGTTTGAAAGAGCCTGGAAGGCAGACATGGGCAAAACACTTCGGCACGGCGACTGTCGCTCATTTGGGCCTAAGTCCCTCTAGAGCGAGGACCGGTTGGAAGGCCCAAACGCTTTCCCTGTGTAGCTCTTCTGTTCACTTGCTATCTGACTCTTCTAACTAGGTCTGTACCTTTTCCCAAATGTTGGCGCCAGGCTCGGCGAGTCGTCCCGCCGTCTGCACTTCTGTCATCCAGCCGGGGTACTCTGCCGGCAACGCACTAACCTCATCGAGCTGTCGTAATTCGTCGGGCTGCAGCGTGATTTTCAACGTTTCAAGATTGTCTTCGAGCTGCTCGAGCCGTTTGGCGCCAAGAATCACGGAGGTAACGTAAGGCTTGGCCAGCAGCCACGCCAATGCAATCCGAGCAACACTGCAATTGTGCGCCGCAGCTATCGGTCGTGCTCGCTCGAGTATGCGCCAGGTCCGCTCCTTGTCCACCACCGGAAAATCGAACTCGGAACGCCTTGCGCCCTCGGGCTTGGGATTGTCGCGACAGTACTTTCCCGAAAGCAGTCCTCCCGCAAGGGGGCTCCACACGAGTAAGCCGAGCTGCTCAGCCTCGATGAGAGGAACCAGTTCACGCTCCAGATCGCGCCCAGAAAGAGAGTAATAGGCCTGCACAGTATCCAGTCTGGAAAAGCTTCGCTTGTCAGCTATACCTAGTGCTCGAGCGATCTGCCAAGCCGGCCAATTTGAGCAGCCGAGGTACCGCACTTTTCCTTGTTGGACAAGTGTTTCCAAAGCCCGCAGAGTCTCTTCTGGTGGGGTCAGCGGATCACTCGCATGGATCTGGTAAAGATCGATGTGATCGGTCTGCAGCCGGCGAAGGCTGGCCTCAACACCATCAAGGATGTGCCCGCGCGAGGCGCCCATATTGTTTACCCCTTGGCCGACGCGCATGAAGACCTTGGTCGCCAGCACCACATCCTCGCGCAGGACGCTCAAGTTCTTCAGTGCCTGACCTAACGTGCTCTCACTCTTCCCGAAGGAGTACACATCCGCGGTGTCGAAGAAGTTGATACCCGATTCCAGTGCCATCTTCACTAGCTCATCCGCAGCTGGCTGGTCGACCGCTCCAATGGCCTTGTACACACCCAGACCATCGCCAAAAGTCATCGTCCCCAGACAAAGCGTGGAGACCTGCAGCCCCGTGTTGCCGAGCCTCTTGTATTGCATAGTAGTTTTCCTTTCAATGAGGCCTAAGTCCCTCAAAAACTGCTTCCAGGAGCCGATCGGCATCCTCGTGACTGAACGGCGCATGGCCCACAAGTACCCGATACACCAAGGGTGCGTAGACCATGTCCAGCACCAGTTCACAGTCCCACTGCGGATCGATTTCTCCGCGTGAAACACCCCTGTGCCAGATCTCCCGCACAGCTGCCCGGCGAGGCTCAAGGAAAAGCTCCCGGTAGCTTTCCGCGAATGCCGGGTCGGCCTGGCACTCAGCCAGGAGTTGACGAAAGATGGAGCCCATCGGACTCGCGTAGAACGCGATGAGGTTGATGAGCTGCCGTCGGAAGTCCTCCACTGCCGACCCGGTGTTCTCGGTCACAATGATCTGCTGCATGCGCGTGAGAAAAGCTGCCAAGGCCACAAAGGTCTTGCCGGGCCACCACTTGTAGATCGTGGATTTTCCCACTCGTGCTTCTTCCGCGATCTGCTCTATGGTGAGGTCGCGAAGTGGCCGCTGCTCAAGCAAAACGAGGGTTGCGTTCAGGATAGCCTTCTCCGCCTCTTCGCTACGCGGCCGTCCGCGTCTCTTTGGCTTGGCGACAATCATCATTTCACTCGGCTTCCAGGAAGTCTGCGCCTTCACTGACAGCACGCCACTGCTCGAACTCTGTTCTGAGTTTTTCTAGTTTGCCGAGCGCCATCGTCACTGCAAGCTTGCTCAGCAAGAGGCGCAGGGGCGGGTGCTCCTCATTCGGCACTGCAAAGATAGCTTCAGCCGCGCGTACTGGATCGCCGGGCTGCTTGCCACTGCCGGCTCGGCTCGATGTACGCCGCGCGCATGCCGTCCCGGCGTAGTCATTGATGACCTTCTTGGACTCAAGAAGCGATCGGCCGACCCAATCTGTCCGAAACGGACCTGGCTCAACGATCGTGACATGGATCCCCAATGGACCAAGCTCCGCGGCCAGCGACTCTGACAAGCCTTCCACAGCAAACTTCGTTGCATGGTAGTAGCCGGTCGCGGCGAAACCCATCAGCCCGCCAATGGACGAAACATTGAGGATGTGCCCTGCGCCGCGCTTGCGCATTCCGGGCAGCACCGCCGTTGTCATGTCGATGAGGCCGAACACATTGGTCTCGAAGATGGCGCGAACCTGGTCTGCTTCTCCCTCCTCCACCGCAGCCAGATATCCATATCCTGCATTGTTGACAAGAACATCTACCCGTCTAAAGCGCTCCTCAGCTTGCGCGACGGCCGCATGAATTTGAGCTGGTTGCGTGACGTCCAGTGCGATTCCAAGTGCGCTCTCTGGGTACCCTTCGACCAGGTCCTCGATCTGACTTCCGTTCCGTGCTGTGATCACCGCGCGCTGACCGCGGGCAAGTACCAGCTTGGCCAGTTCTCGCCCCAGCCCCGTTGAGCAGCCAGTGATGAACCAGACGCGCTCCTTTTGCAATCGCTGCTGCATAATACCTCGGCAAACATTTATAAACCGATACGAATCGTTTTGTAAATAGCTGTAGCGGATTGGGACAGCACGGAACAGTTCGGTTCAACCTTCCAGCCGGCACTCCCTTGGCTGCCCGGAGGGAAGTGCTTGCTTGAGACAAGCAGGAAGGCAGAATGTACAAGACAGTTCGGATCTTTACAGATGGCTCTGCGGTCGGCAATCCCGGGCCGGGTGGTTGGGGCGCGGTTCTCATCCAAGGACGAAAACAATGGGAGATTTCTGGCGCGCTGCCCTGGACCACCATCGAGGCCATGGAACTGCTTGCCGCGATCAGCGCGTTACGTTCCTTGCCGGCCGGCTCAGTCGTCGAGCTTCGGTCCGACTCCGAATACCTCGTGCTTGGCATGAAGGTGTTCGTGTCTCGATGGCGGAGAGAGGCATGGCGGAACAGCAGAGGTACGGAGTTGCATCATCGTGAACTGTGGACTGAGTTGGTCAGGCTGAACAGCACCTGCTTTGTTCGCTGGATTTGGATGCGAGGTCACAATGGGCACCCGATCCAGTGTCGAGCCGATGCATTGGCCTATCGAGCAGCAAAGACTCTCTGGTTTGAAAAGCATGTTGCTGCCTAATCCCGTTCCTTCTAGGAACGGATCGGCTACCCCGAAAATACCTTTCCCATAGCAGCGACGCTGGGAGGAATGTCAATGAATCGCGTTGCAACATCAAACTCGCTCTTCGAAATCGACACAGAACTGGATGCACTACTCGAAGAGATTCAGGAACAGGCAGAGCTCTTGGGAGAGCCACCCGAACAACTACGAGATCGGTATCAGCAATTCTGCGAGGCTTACACAGAGAAAGTCGACCGGCTCGGGCGCTTCCTGCGCGCGATACAAGCTCGCGAGCAATTCTGTCGCGCTGAGGTTGGGCGCGTCTCCTTCATCGGGCACGAGTAGCTGCAGTCAAGGTGGCGCACCAAACACGAGCCTAGCTGGAGGCTGCTAGAGAACGCTCAGGGTGAATCGCAGGAGCTCTACTTGCTATATGCGGCTGCAAATTCCTTGGCAAAGTCGATCGTCTTGATCTGGCTGAGTGTAGGTTTATTGCGGTAATAATCTTCAAACAAACGTCCGGTGTGCATGGCCGCATGCATTTCAACGAGGCCGGAAGCAATCTGTGGCGGCATGCCTGCTCCTGCGAGAAAACCATGCACCACTTCATCCTCGACAAAAATCCATTGCAGATCAGGAAGTCCAATCGCGTTGCCGAGGATGGTCGCAACCTCTTGGCAAGTGAGTTCATCACTCGCCACGTAGCGCACCGTTCTGCCTCCGGACGGGACTTCAAGTTCGTCGGCTACCGCTGCTGCAATGTCGGTCGTGGAAACCCAAGGGATGCGATCAGTGGCACCATAGTTAGACGCCATCACGCCCTGCGTCTTGATGGCACCTTGGAAGCCAAGCAGGTTCTGAAAGAAACCCACCGGCCGCATGCGGGTTATTGCCACGTCTGAGGGCAGTTCATTTAGGATCTTCTCCACTGTGTGATGGATGGCGATGAGACCATTGCCCGCGTCTGTATGTGCGCCAACGCTACTGAGTTGAACAACACGTTTGACTTCGGACTTCTCGATGGCTTGCGTGTAGTTTCTTGCTATAGTTTCGACCGCCCTGTCCAGATTGAAATTAGGCACCCAAAAGTTGGGGGGAGGGAGCATGCAGTACACGGCATCAGCGCCGGCGAATGCCGCGGTGAGAAACTCGATATCTTCCAGAGTACCGTTTGCGGCCGTGGCACCCAAGGCTTCAATCTGTTCTTGTCTTGCCGCAGTCCTGCTGATAACCGTGACGGAATGCCCGTTCTGGCAAAGCCTTTGCGTCAGAGGTTTGCTGATGTTTCCCAAGGACCCTGTAACTACAATTCGCATTATTCCTCCTTTGCTGATTTTCGCTTCAACGTCTCGGTACTGCAGCCCGGTGCCTCGGTCTAAGCGGGAAGGCCGAAGTGAACGCCGGTCATCTGCTCTGAGGCGGTCCAAAGCCGTTTGCCGATCTCTGGGTCCTGCGATGTTTTGGAAGCCTTGATAACCTCGGGAACTCCGCGCATGTGCATCATGTTCTTTGGCCCGATAAAGGTGTTGCCGGGGAGCTTTCCAACCGCTGCATAGAGAACATCGAGCGCACCCATCTCAGGACTTTGTGCGAATCGCACCATCCACCGGGTGACACCCGTCGATTCGGCGTAGATGTCGGTAGCGACGAGGCCGGGGTGGGCGGCTGTCGCGATCACGCTTGAGCCGGCAGCGCTTAGGCGACGCTGGAGTTCCGCGGTAAACAGCAGGTTGGCAAGCTTCGAGTTTGCATAAGACTTAAACTCGCTGTACTTCGTGCGCTCCCAGTTCAGATCGTCGAAGTTGATCTTGGCCATGCCTTCGGCCAGCGAGGCAACTGTAACGACACGGCTGATGATATTCGGAAGCAGCAGGTTGGTGAGCGCGAAGGGACCGAGGTGATTGGTGCCGAACTGGAGTTCAAAGCCATCAGAGGTACGTTTTAGGGATGACGCGGTCACTCCGGCGTTGTTGATCAGAATGTCGATCGGACCATCCCACGCATCGGCAAAAGCATGGATGGACGCCAGGCTTGCAAGGTCAAGGCTGCGGACCTCTGTTTTACCGGAGATATGCGCGGCTGCCTGCTTGCCCTTGTTTACGTCGCGAACGGCAAGCGCTACGCGAGCGCCCCGCGACGCCAAGACCTTCGCGGTTGCGAAACCGATGCCGCTGTTCCCTCCAGTGACGATTACGGTTTTCCCGTTCATTTCGGGAACAAAAGCAGTGTTTGGGTCCGGCATGATGCTCTCCTCGGCTTGCGGAGATGACTCCACAATCCCCGTGAAACTAGGTTAGGAGGCTTAGTCGGTACAATCTATGGATGGAGTCCAGACTTCTATCGACATCGTCCGATTCTGAAAGTGACCCTCTTTCCGACGTGCTGTCGTTGCTCAAGCCTCGCAGCTACATGGTGGGAGGGATCGACGCGGGGCCGGGTTGGGCCATCGCTTTCAAACAAGATCAGTTCTTCCGCTGCTTCGCATTGGTTTCCGGCCAGTGCTGGTTATGTGTGGATGGTGTCGCAGGTCCGACGCGACTCGAAGCGGGCGACTTCATTGTGCTGCCGCATGGCCGTCCGTTCTTCATGGCGAGCGATCCAGCGGTCGAACCGGTCGACATAGCGTCTGTCGTAATGTCCCCTTTGAATGGGCGCATCTTCTCATACAAGGGCGGTGGTGCCTGCCTCGTTCTCAGTGCCCTCTTCACCTTCGCCGGAGACCATGCCAGTCTTTTGTTAGGCGTCCTGCCGCCCATCGTTCATATCCGCAAGGATTCGGACCGGGCTGCCATGCGGTGGTATTTGGAAAGGATGATGGCGGTGCTCGAGGAACCCCACACAGGAGCAGTCCGTTTAGGACAACACCTCGCGCAAATGGTCCTGATCGATGTTCTTCGGCTCCATGTGGCGGATGAGGTGAATGGAGGGATCGGATGGCTGTTTGCCCTGGCAGATCGGCAGATTGGCAGGACGATAACCCTGATGCACTCGCGCCCGGGTTATCGCTGGACGTTGCAGGAACTCGCGGAAAGTGCCGGCATGTCGCGATCGTCTTTTGCTTTCCGCTTCAAGGAGAAAGCCGGTATCTCGTCCATGGAGTACCTGACGAAGTGGCGGATGATCCTCGCAGCGGATCGCCTTGTCAATTCGCGTGACTCCGTCCTGACTATCGCTCTCTCTCTAGGATATGAATCTGAGAGTGCGTTCGGCTTTGCGTTCAGGCGAGGAATGGGCTGTTCGCCACGCCAATATTGCCGCACTCGCGCGCTCAGTTCGGCGGCTGCAAGCCGCTGATGGTCCACTCAATCTCGATCTAGAGAATTGTCTTAAACCCTTTGTGCCTTATGACATTGAGCAAAGTGAGCGCCGGTCCTTTCGGCTGTTTGGTGCCACGCTTCAACTGAGAGACATAACCCACGGTAAGATTGAGGTATCGAGCAAAGACCGCCTGACTCAGATCTGTCTGCTCTCGCAACGTGCGGATTTCGTCGCCACTGATAGGCTCGGCGATGCTAAGCGCCTTTGTCCCAAGTGGCGAAGCGTGATCTTCTCATGCTCATCCTTATTCAGCAGACCGCTGCGGAGCTGGTCATCGGCCATCTCGAGGATCGCCTCCACCACCCTACTTGCTTTCTTCGTCATGATCGATCTCCTGTAGATTGCCCAATTTAAGTTCCGTCTGAATCCTTGAGGCGTCAGCTGTAAGCCAGTTCTGCGCGGTTTCTCGAAGGGAGAGCAGTTCATCGTCTTCGACGTTCTCTCGTTCGTTCTTTGCAATCCCAAGAGGAATCCAGGAGGCGGATGATTGCGGCTAGATGTAGAACCTTCGAGGTAGTAGTCCGACATCGGACTAGCCAGAGATGGAGGGACAAGACACCTTACTGTTGAGTTCCGAAGCGAAAGATCGTCGTGCTGCTGAAGACCTGGCCGGGTTTCAGCTCGGCCGCAGGAAAGTTTGAGTGGTTCGGGCTGTCCGGAAAACGCTGAGTCTCCAAGGTGAAAGCCGCGTACTTCACATAATGGCCACCGATGCCAACAATGGATCCGTCAAACCAATCGGCGGTATAAATCCCTACGCCCGGCTCTGTTGTGTAGCAATCGAGCGTCCGCCCGCTCTCAGGGTCATAGACGTGCGCGGCAAGTTGCGGCTTGCTTGTGTCTTGGCGTTTATTCAGCACCCAGTACTGGTCATACCCGTTCGCAATGGCGAGCTGCTGATCTTTGTCGTGGATGCGTGCGCCGATCGCGGTTGGCTCGCGAAAATCGAACGGTGTTCCTGCAACCGAAGCAATGCTCCCGAGTGGGATTTGCTTGTCGTCCAGCGGCAGATATCGGTCAGCGTCCAACCCGAGCACCTGTTTGAGAACGCCATCGGGCGACCCGGCTCCGGCTAGGTCGAAATTCATGTGGTTGGACAGACTGACAATCGTGTTTCTGTCAGTGACCGCTCCGTAGTGGATGGTAAACGTGCCGTCATCCGTAAGCGTATAGGTCACGGAAACCTTCAGCTTGCCGGGAAAGCCTTCCTCACCATCCGCGCTCGTGTAGGACAGTAAAGCGCTGACGCTCTCGCCGGAGACAGCTTGGGGCTTTACCGTCCAGAATCGCTTGTCAAAACCCACTTTTCCGCCGTGGATCGTGTTCGGGGGATCGGAGAGCGTGATTTGGTACGGGTGTCCGTCCAGACTGAAGCGACCTTGCCCGATCCAATTCGAGTAACGTCCGAGAAGTTCCCCAAAGTAGAGTTCGTTTTGGACATTGGTAGTTTCGTAGTCGCTCAGCTTTGGAAATCCCAGCACGATGTGTCCGGGATGGCCGTGGCGGTCGGGTGCGGTCACATCGGTGATGGTGCCGCCATAATTCATAAAGCTGACGCTCACACCATTTCGGGCAGTCATGACATACTGAGTGACAGGTAGGCCGGCTGCGGTCTTTCCAAAGGGTGCGCTCGTCAGAGTTGCTGCCTTGGTTCCGGCCGTCCAAAGTCCCAAGCCGAGAACAAATGCTCCTCTCCAGGTAATCGCCTTCATACGGCCTTCGTCCCGAAGTAGTTCACTTCCCAATCGATCAATCCAGGATGCTCCCAGTCTGGGTAGGCCGAAACGATCTTGGGTTTACAGGCAGCAATCATCTCCTTCGCCGTCAACCCGCGGCCACACAAGCCGGTTACCCGCCGATCGACATCCCGGATATGCGAAGCTAGATTGAGCGCGATGCGGACATCACCCGGGTCGCCGTGGCCCGGCACAATCACTTTCGGATTGAAGGTCTGCA
>CAXTMW010000023.1:0-11060 GCA_964245455.1 uncultured Acidobacteriaceae bacterium | reverse complement strand
CTTCCAGGATGGCCACCCAGCGTGCAGAGTCGATATCGACGTCGTCCGGGGGAAACCACGGGAAAATCGGGAACATACGTTCTTCGATCAGGTCGCCCGCAAATAGAATTCGTTCCTTGGGAAGGAAGACGATCTGATCGCCACGGGTATAGGCAGTCCCACAGGCATGCAACTCGACCTTGCGATTGCCCAGATCGAACTCCGCTTTCGGACCGTCGTAGACGAAATGCGGCATCACAAGTTTGCTGCCATCGAGTGCAGCAGCAGCGGCCTTCCCTTGTGTTTGGCGGAACAACTCGATATAGCGAGCGCCCTTTTCAACGAGCTCGTCGCGTTGCGCTCGATTGTAGATAATCGTGGCATCCGGCTTGAAAACCTGAGCCCCATACCCATGTTCCGGATGAAAGTGTGTCAATGTCAGGAACAGGCGGCGCGATCCCGCCAGCCGACGCGCCGCGTCCAGGACGCGTTCGCCGTTCGCCGGCCCCAAGCCGGTGTCGATGACCAGCGCAGCGTCCTTTCCTAAGATGATGGCTACATTCGGGACAAGCCATATCCTGTGATCCCGCAGTACCCACACACCATCCGCGACCTCGACAGGATTCGCGGTATCGATTGTCGGCGGTCTCGCGTCCGTCACCTGCGCGATCGCGGGACGATCAAATGCGGCGACCATGGCAGCGGCCGTTGCCAACTCCAGGAAACTTCGCCGGTCCATCGCAGATCTCATGCTGCTACCTCTCGGATGTTGACAGAATAATCCTTAGCGCCACCGCGCAAAGCCAATCGCGAGTAGAAGCGGAATCTCACGTAGCCTCCGGCGTCGTCTTCATAGCGGGTCTCAAGCTAAGATCACGATCCAGGTACCAGCTGAAGCTCGTCACCGCGGCCGCCGCTACTGCCACAAGCGCCCCTACTAGAGGAACTCCGTTCAGTCCTAGCTTGCTGTCGAGAGTGACCCCACCGAGATAGGCAGCGCCGGCAGCCCCCACGTTAAAAGCGGCTATATTGAAGGCCGAAGCAAGGTTGGGAGCTCCTTCAGCCTTTGCTACGACCCTGAGTTGCAGCCCAGGGACCATCCCGAATGCGGCGACTCCGAAGAGAAAAACAGTCACAAGCGTGGCGAAGTGATAGTGACTGGTGATAGTGAAGGACGCCAGAACAGCAGCGAGTGAAGCCAGTGTGCCAACCAAAGAGGCCATAAGCCAACGATCGGCCAGCTTGCCGCCAAGCATGTTGCCGGCGACAAAACCCAAGCCGAACAGCAGCAGAATGGGACTGACCGCCCGCTGAGAAAAGCCCGAAGTCTTCACCAGGATGGGCACTATATAGGTAAAGACTGTGACGACGCTACCGTTGCCGAGAGCGGTTATGGCGAAGGCCAACAACACCTGCGGCCGACGGATGACGCGGAGTTCCTGAAGTACGCTGGGCGGCTTCTCCTGCGGCACCCGAGGGACCAGGCTGATAATGCCGGTAACAGCCAGAACGCCGAGCAGGGTCACAACCCAAAAGGTGAAGCGCCAGCCAAACGTCTGCCCGATCAGCGTTCCCAGCGGAACCCCTAGAACATTCGCAAGAGTGACCCCGGTAAACATGACGGCGATGGCGCTTGCGCGCTTGCCCGCAGGAACGAGTTCAGCCGCAATGATCGAGCCGAGCCCTAGGAGGGCCGCGTGAGCCAATCCAGTAATCACCCGAGCACCCATAAATATGTGGTAGCGAGGCGCAGTGGCGCAGAGCAGGTTGCCAACAATGAACAGGCCCATAACGAACAGCAGGGTCTGTTTGCGCGGCAGCCGCCGAGTGAAAATGGTGACTACAGGCGCGCCGACAATGACGCCGATTGCGTAACCCGTGACCAGCAAACCAGCGGTGCTCGTTGAGATCTTAAGGTCACTTGCAATGTTCAACAGCAGCCCAGCGACTACGAACTCGCCCGTCCCCAAACCAAAGGTGCATGCAGCGAGCGCCCACAGTGAAGGCGGCAAACGGTCCTTCCTGGGACTTGTTGCGCTACTAGATTGCTGCTCTTTTCGCAAAGCCTGAGATTGCATTTCCGCGTGCGGCATCAACTGCCTGCTTTCTCCACGCGTAATTCTTCGGCATCGGTCTGGGGTTTGATTGCCTCAGCAACGGCCCGCAGCCAGGCCAAGAAGACCGGCTGGTTCTTATCGATGGCCATCCCAATTGGGATCGGCAGCTCCTTACTAGCGAGGCATGCGTCACCCTTGGGCACGGTGGCGAGACCGGGGTGTTTCTTTGCAAACCCGGCAAAAAAGAATTTGTCGATCGATGTGGCGTCGGCGCGACCCGAAAGGATCTCGTCCACGGGAACATCGGCGGTGTTGCCCGCAACGCCATGCTGAGTTGTGGCCGGTAGCCGTTTCGTAAGCCAGGCGCCTTGCGGGGTGCCCGTGATGTAGGTGATCGTGACCCCCGGCCTGTTCAGGTCGTCGATGCTAACGGCGCGCGCAACTTTGGGATTGCTAGCAAGGCCGAACAAGCACTGCGCAGAGATCGAATAGGGAATGAAGTCGACGAGTTTGCCGCGCTCCGCAGTGACCAACAGCGGAGCAATGGTGATGTCGACCTGTCCACCCTTCAGGATAGAGACCTTGTCATCGAAGCTGACAGGAACCGTCTCCAGCCTTACCCCAAGACGGCTTGCGTATTCTTCCGCCAGCCGCCACGCAGGGCCCTCGAAGGGCTTGTCTCCGGCAGCGTTCTGCTTCAGCCAAGGGTATTCATCAAGAACGGCGACCCGCAGAGATCCCCGTTGCTTGATCGCGTCGATCCGGCTGCTTGAGCCAGCAGATGGCACAGGGACATCGGCAGCTTCCACTGTCGTCGAAATCGCAAAGAGCAAAACTGGAGCAAGCAACAAGGTTCGGGCATTCACTTTGAATGTCCTTCAGACGGCTTTCGGGTGTAGCTGTAGCGTTTGGCCAGCCACTTGGTTCCAGCACCATCGGCCGGCATGAAGTATTGATCCTTCACATCGTGGTCTCCGTCGGTCTGGGTGATGGTCTCTTCCATGCGCATCATCTGCCCCGTGACATTCGCTCCATCTCCCGGCATCGAGAAGGGTTGAAAGCTGATAAATACCCGCTCCGCGGGATCGGCATTCAAGCTCCACGCCGGCATAAGGCCCACGGGCGCGCGTGTGTCCATGGACATATAGTGCCACCGACCCTCGATGTGGTTAAAAGTCAAATCATCGACCCGCGTAAAGGGCGTCCCAGGCGTCCCGGGGACCGTCCGCAGGACCTCCTGCAGCATAGGCCCATACATCTGGCGTTCCGCAACCATTCCCCCCGTTGTGACGGGAGCCGCGCCGGGACTTGCCCAGTTCGTAAAAGTCACATCCCACATCCCCGAACGTTTCGCAATCGCCTCTCCTTGAGGTCCCAGCGCAAGCATCCTGTCCGCCGCGCTCGGGCCTGCAGCGCTCGCTGTTGCAAGGCTTGCTTTGAAATGCATATGCCCTTGCTGCGCCACGGCAAATCCAACCAGCAGCAAAACGCCTGTACCGATCCCAAAAAACAGGCGAGGCTGAACTGAGAAAGGCTTTGTTGAGTGGCGGGAAGCATCATCGGTTGAGGCCCGTCGGGCGTCTAGTTCGGGATTTGTGGACATTGTTTGCCTTCTCTTTAGAACGAACAACAGTGGTGAAGTGTTACGACTATGGTGTTGGCGGACTGACTTAGAAAACCGGAATTGCATTCAGATCAGTTCAAAACCGAATGACTACCTTGCCGAAATGGTCGCCGCTTTCCAGGTAAGCAACCGCGTCTTTCGCTTCATCGAACGGGAAAACTCGATCGATGACGGGATGCAATCGCTGCTCAGTACAAGCTCGAAGTAGCGCCTCAAAAGAATCGCGCGAACCGACGCTGATTCCTTGAACCCGCACATGCCTTCCCAGGATCGCCGCAATGTTCACTTCGGCCTTGGTTCCGTTGATAACGCCAATAATCTGAACTCTGCCGCTCATACGAACTGCCCGCAGAGACTGAGCCAGGCTCTCCGCGCCACCCAGCTCTAGAACGATATCCACGCCGCGGCCTTCGGTCAGGCGAAGAACCTCTCCATCCCACTTCGGCGTGCTTTTATAGTTGATACAAATGTCCGCACCGAGAGCTTCCGCCCGCTTGAGCTTCTCGTCGCTGCTGCTGGTGATGATGACCTTCGCGCCCATCTGCTTAGCGAGCTGTAACGCGAAGACCGACACTCCGCCTGTCCCCAGCAACAGCACCGTGTCGCCGGCTTTTAGCTGTCCCTCCACAACCAGGGCATTCCAGGCCGTTACGGCGGCGCAGGGCAACGTGGCGGCCTCTTCGTAGGAAAGATAATCGGGTACCGCTACCAGACCCTGCTGGTCGAAGACGACACACTCCGCCAATACACCATCGATCTCGCCCCCTAGGCCGGAACTGGCACCCTCCTCCGTAAGCTCCCCAGAGATGTGCTTTTGCCGGAAGGCTCCCGCGACGCGATCGCCGACCTTTACCCGCGTAACATCTGGGGCAATCGCCACCACTTCACCGGCTCCATCGGACAACGGCACCCTCGGCTGGACACCATAGGTACCCCGTAGAATCTGTACATCCCGAAAGTTTAGCGATGCTGCATGCATCCTGATCAGAGCCTGTCCTGGCCCCAGTGACGGAACGGAGTGCTCGACGAGCTCCAGTGTGGCAGGTCCCTGAGCTGCGACCTTGATTTCGTAGACCTTCATGTGTGAGTCATCAATTATTCGAAGGTACTCGAATAATAGTATGATGCAAGCAGACACACGAAGATGCTTTGATTCATGCTTTCTTCATCACGTCATGCGCTTTTCCATCCTAAGTACGACCAGAGGTGTAATGAAGAGTCCGACACATAAGGAGCCGAAGCGAGAAGATATAGCGCTCACAGAGGTTCTCTACGCACTCAGTGACGAAATCCGGCTGCAGATCGTAAGAAGTCTCGCCCGTGAGGATGAGATCGCCTGCGGCTACTTCCCCATCCAAGTTCCAAAGTCTAGCCTCTCGCACCACTTCCGGGTCCTGCGCAACTCCGGCATCATCGCCACTCGGCGTGATGGGACTGCTCTCCTCAATCGGCTCAGGCGATCCGACCTCGACGCGCGGTTTCCAGGACTACTGGATGCGGTTCTGCTCGCACAAGGGTCTGATTCGTCCACAGCGCCGTTATCTGCTGCTCCAGAACAAGCCTTTATTTAACAGAGAGGTGCTGACCCGTTAGTCCGACTCATCAGCATGTGTCGACCGTGTACTTTCTGAAACCACTGTTTCAGTCGCTCATGCTGTTTTCTGCTCGATGAGTCATAGGAACTCATCCGACGAGACGGCATTCCCCGGTACTAATTGCCTTGAGGCAAGGCTCCTCTGCCACCCGCTTCGCCCACTGTTACTTGGCTGCTAAACTTCCGTTTCGCTGTCGAAAGATCCGTGACAATGGAAGGCGAATGTCTCTTTTTGAGATACTTTCGGGGCGAACACCCCATCTCTCTTCTGAACGCGAAAGTGAACGCGCTCTCGGACTTGTAGCCGAGTGAAAGCGCAATCGTCGCGACGGCCTCTGACGAATCCACAAGCCGGTCTGCGGCAAGAAGCATCCGCCAGCGAAGTAGATACTCCATCACAGCAGTTCCTGTCTGCTTTTTGAATTGTTCTGCGAAAGCGGATCGTGACATGCCAGCGCGTTCGGCCAGTTCTTGTACGGTCCAGCGATGCCCAGGACGTTCGTGCATTCCCGTGATGGCAGAACCCAACTGGGGATTTGCTAGCGCAGATAGCCAACCTACTTGGCGGGTAAGAGCGCCAGTAGCATGCAGTTGAAGAATCTCGAGCAACATCAACTGCGCGAGGTATTCACCCTGAAGAACGCCACCTGGCTGCGGATTGCGGATCACCGCCATCATGCGTTCCAGATACCACCGTAAAGCGGCACGATCTCCGGAAGTGTCGAGATGAAGGATCGGTGGAAGGACCAGCGACAGGAATTCGGAGTGCTCGCTCGCAAACGTAAAGGAGGCACTGAGCAGCAGGCACGCACCACCACCCTGCCATGTGAGAACACCGTCCTTTGGCCAATCTGTGATGGCCGTGGCGAACTCTACGGCTGGCACTGAAACATCGCTTGCGATCCGGAAGGCAGGTGCTTTTGGCAGAACGGCGTATTCTCCTGCCTTCAAGAGAATGGGTTCCCCAAGCCCGTCGACGACAA
Source organism: uncultured Acidobacteriaceae bacterium (assembly GCA_964245455.1). Taxonomy (GTDB): domain Bacteria; phylum Acidobacteriota; class Terriglobia; order Terriglobales; family Acidobacteriaceae; genus EB88. Next base: position 4,823 of record CAXTMW010000023.1, on the reverse strand, counting down.
GCCAACAATACCCAGAGACCAGCACGAGGCACAGAAAACCGTCGGTCTGCCCTAGCCCGAGAGCCCAATGACCGCCTGCGTCCAGGGCAACGGACTTGTAGGCGTGTGGCTTGAGGAGAGACAACACATCCGAGAGCGGATCGGTCTCAGTGCTGGAGGATCTCGATATAAATCCGGTGTTCATCGCATAGATTATACGGTCATGACTCCGTAACATAGATGCAAAGGGAGTAACGTGTATGCGTGTCTTTGTGACTGGGGCGACTGGATTGATCGGCTTCGCTGTTGTGAAAGAACTCATCGAGGCGGGTCATGAGGTCACCGGTTTGGCTCGCTCGACCGCTTCTGCAAGGAAACTTACGGACGCTGGCGCGCGCGTTCTGAACGGTACTATCGAGGATTCAGATTGTCTGCGCCGAGGTGCGTCCGCCGCAGATGGTGCCATCCACACAGCGTTCTATCATCAGCTTTCCCATATGCCTCTCGGCACAAGACTTCGCGTGTTGATGGGCGGCGCGCCTAGCGGAATTTTCAAGCGGTTCATGGGTGCCGGTATTGCCGTTGACCGTCAGGCTGTTTTGGCAATCGGCCAGGGATTGAGGACAGGGAGCCCGTTTGTCGCTACGTTTGGGACCATGGGAATGGAATACGGACATCTCGCCACTGAAGATGAACCCTACAACCACGATCCTTCAGCGTTTGGATTTCCACGTGCCCAAACGGAAGACATTCTTAAGAACTTCGCTTCGCAAGGCCTTCGGACCTCAGTAATTAGGCTTGCCCCCGTTGTGCACGGGCCAAATGCTTTTGGTCTCGTTTCCCTCACTATCCCAACTGCACGCAAAAAGAGGCAATCTGCGTATGTCGGCGATGGTCAAAACCGCTGGCCAGCGGTTCACTATTTGGACGCCGCTCGACTTTTTCGTCTGGCACTTGAAAACGGGCCAGCCGGAGGTACCTATCACGGTGTCGCCGAAGGGGGCATTCCACTACGGCAAGTCGCTGAAGTAATTGGACGACGCTTGAATGTGCCCGTAGTGTCGAAGCAGCCTGCGCAGGTCGCGAAACATTTTGGACTTGCCGCTCCCTTCATAACAATTGACAATCCTGCGTCTAGCAGGTTGACGCAGGAACGTCTCGGCTGGGCACCCAAGCACCAGAAACTTCTTTCTCACCTTGAAGAAAGCGACGTGTTCAACAAATGAGATACTTCTCGCGTTGCTACTTCACAATCCTAAATGTTAGGTACCATGAAGTTTGCCGGTTCAAGCCCGATGCGGTTATTGACCGCATCGGGCGGCTTCTCACGGTCATTACATTTTCAATATCTGTGCCTCTTCATCTTGGAAATTGAAGAGCTCGACAAGCGCTCTCACGCGCTCCTTCTGACGGCTGCGAGGAAATCGCTTGGTTCTTATTAGCTCATCGATGCCATGGAGGCTCGCCCAAAACAGTTCCGATAGAACTTCCGACTTCCGGGAAGCACAGGCATGTCAGGGCGATGGACAACCAGGTCAAGTACCCAGTGCGACGCGCTGACAAGTCCGATGACCAATGCGACTCTTCTACCCAGTTTGGGCAGGAACATCGCGCCCAAGGCCGCGGACACCACCAGCATGCCCATGATCGAGTGTGTATAGCATGCGTGAATGGTCAAGCCAGCGTATCCCGCATGAACCGGCTGTACCGTCTCCAAATGAGCAGCGAACAACGGAACGAAGACGATATCTAAGAATGCAGTCGCCAGCATGAGCGCCCAGAGAGGCGCGGATCTCTCACGAGCCTTGACGATTGCGGCAAAACCAAAGTGGCCGGCAATCATCTGACCAACTTTTCGTGTCTTACGGAAGGCCAGGGTAGGCGGCGATCCACCAACCCGGCCACTACAACAAACAGAACAACTCCGGCAACAAAAGCCATATTCACTATCTGATACGTTTTATTGGCAGTAGGTAATTCTTACGTGCGAATCGTTGCTGGCGGTACAACGACCTCGACGAGACCAGTCCCTACGTCGTAGACCAGGCCTGAGAGGAGCCATTCGTCTGGTAGAGCAGGAATCTCTCGTAGGGCCGCAACGTCCACAGCAACAGCGATGCGAGGGTTAGTGATCGCCTTTGCTTCCAGATCCGTGTCAGCCACTTGAAAGTACTGTGCCAGCATTGCGGGGTCACCTGCCAAGCGAGTAATCCCACAATCGGTGTGCTGAAGAACGATGAGATGAAACTCACCGCTCCCACCCGGGGCCTCGCCGGCGACTTGCCCGATTCGTCCGAGCATGCCCAGCTGTTGCAGCAAGCCTGGGGTGATACGGCCGCCGATGTTACGCAACACAACCGCCTCACCGGGTGCAAGTCTGAATAGTTGAGCAGGATCCACTCGCATATCCGCACAACCGATGATGACTGCTTTCACCTTCGGAAGTGCTTCGGGAAGCGACGGCATCAGTGTGCCCGTAGAAGATAACTCATCTGCATAGCTCTTGTTGCGCTTTAGCAGGTAATCGAGATAGTTCATTTTTGGCGCTCCTTGCGAGTTGCTCAATGGTTTTAAACCCAAGTTAAGCTGATGAACTAATGAAAGCCATGCGAGCCGATGATTGTGAGCCTAAATAACTGGTTTAACAATGCAGATGCGGACATCTTCCTGAAGCCACGCTTTTGACTTATTAAGACCTTCCTTGATCCGAGCTAGGTGCTCTTCAAGAAGCTGTTCGCTTGTCCACTCCTCAAAAGTGAAGAAGCTGCCTGTGTAGTATTTATCCTCCAGCAGCTGATATGAGACACACCCTGCCTCAAGGCGGGCTGGCTCGACGAGCGCAGCGAACGCCTTACGCACGTCCGCTTCATGTCCGCTTTTGGCGCGGATCGTGGCTACCACGGTGATTTTGCTTTCATCGTTTGAATCAAAAAGGCTCACGAAGTTCTCCTGGAATCTGTGCGTGTAGAAGTGACTTGTGTTGTAGTTAAAAGCTACTTGCGAGAGAACGCGCTTCCCTCTGTGCGTTTGCGATACGTTCGGCAGCCTGGTCGCTCCAGGTGTTTTCTGCCGTAATTGTCTGGATTTGCTGAACGCCGATGAACTTGAGCCAGAACTCGATGTAGCCGCTCTGGTGATTGAACTGTGACGGTGGCGTCGGGGATTCTTCAAGATAGGTCTGGCCCCGGGTATAAACGACAAGCGCACGTGGGATCTTCAGTAATGGACCGAATGTTCCTTTCTCGAAGGAGAAGAGAAAATTGCGCTGAGACACAAGATCAATCAGTTGCTTCAACTTGTAAGGGTAGGCAAAGTTCCACATAGGCACCCCCAGAACGATGCGGTCCGCAGCCTGAAAGCGCTTTGCCAAGGTTTGAATGCGCTCCCAAAGCTCAGTCTCCTTGGGAGTCATTGCCGTGTGGGACACTCCTTTGTATTTGGCATCAATAGCTTCCTGATCAAAGTCAGGCAGGTCCTCTTGCCAGACATTCATGGTGTCAACCACCACATCTTGCCGTAAGGACATGTACGTTTCCAAGAACGCATCGGTGATACTGATCGATGCCGACCTGCTGCCCCGAGGGGAACTTTGCACGTTCAGAATTTTCATAACGCAGGCTCCTGCTACCTCGTTGGCTGCTGTGAGAAAAGAGGTTCGACCCAGGTCGTCAAGGCGAGCCGAACCTGCTGTTTTGTATGCAAACCTATGAGCCGACGAATTCAATCAGGTCTGCGTTGAACTGGTCCTTTGCCGTAATGTTCAGGCCATGTGGCTCACCGGTGTACATCTTCAACTTGGCTCCTGGAACCATGGCAACAGAGCGCTGAACGGTGCTCTCGGGTGGCGTCATCACGTCTCCTCCGCCGTGAATGAAAAGTGTCGGCACCCTGATCTTTGGCAAGTCCTGGCGATAGTCGCTGGCGCTGAAGGTGGTTACGCATTCCGTCGTAGCTCGGCAGCTCGCTTGCAGTGCCCAGCTCATGTTCCAGTCTAGGAACACCTGACTTACAGGATCGATAACCGGGTTTGGCGCACCCACGGCGTAGTAGGTCTTGAAGAACTCAGTCAAGTAGAGTGGCCGATCGCGCTCCACGCGCTCGATCATATTAGTAAAGATCGCTTTATCCTTGCCCAGGGGATTGTCCGCTGTCTTCTGTAAGTAGGGTGTCACGTCGCTTACGAAGACGACCTTCCCAACGCGGGCTCCGTTGTGCCGGCTCATGTAGCGTGCGAGCTCGCAACCACCCATCGAAAAACCAACCAAGGTGACGTCTTGAAGGTTGAGTTGGTCGAGAACGGCTTTGAGATCGTCAGCGAGCGTGTCGGAATCATAACCGTCCCATGGCTTGGATGACTTGCCAAAGCCCCGCCGATCGTAAGCAATCACACGCATATGCTTCGGGAGAATCGCTAACTGGGGTTCCCATGATTCTTTACACAACGGCCAGCCATGCACGAGCACAACCGGCTTGCCCTTGCCACAGTCGACGAAGCTCAGGTTAACCGGGTACCCGGCGCTGTCAGTACCCGCATGGATGAACATTCCATCCGTAACTGTATGTGCCGGACGAGCGGCCGACCTGTCCATCTCCGGAGCTGCTGCACTCTTGCCCTGAGCCTGCAACTTTGTCATACCGCCTGCCGCGATGAGCGCCGCCGTTCCAGCCCCCATGAACTTACGCCGAGTTACTTCTTCCAGCCTGTCGTTAGCATCGCTCATTGTTTGTACCTTTCTGAGGTAATATTGAACTCTAATTGTGCAACGGCTCTCTTGCTTCTTGCTTATGAGATGCGTACTCCTGGTCAAATCACTAACCTAACCTGCTTATCACTTGCCTAATGC
>CAXTMW010000022.1:20585-26940 GCA_964245455.1 uncultured Acidobacteriaceae bacterium | reverse complement strand
ACGTATAGCTCCAGTTCGGGCCGGCTCGCGAGGAATCCTCCGTGATCTCGGATGACCTCTTCTAAATCCTCACGCCGCCAGCGCCCCTGTGCAGCACCGCAGATTCGAATCCTTGCCTCTTCACGCAGCGCTTTGAAGCACGCCTGCCATTGCGCGGTCGGTACCCGAAAAGCGTCCATGAGAAGCAGCCGGATTTCAGTTTCGAGTTGCTCGGGTTCTTTGTTGCTGATGACGCCAACTCGCCCGCCGGCATCGGCTGGCAACGCTCTTTTCAGGGAAGCTGGAAAATCTGCTGCATTTGGCCAAAGCCCCGGTTTTTTGACTCTGAGGCGAGACGCTTTTCCGTTCAGTCCGGCGCTTGTTACGAGGAGGTAGTGGACTTCTGGATCGGCCAGGCGCTGAGCTGCTGAGACCCGGTTCTTCCCGCCGTATTTCAGGAGCGTTTGAATGGCGCTCATGCTCCATGCGTCACCGCCACGAAGTTTAGCCTGAACGACGAGTTTATAAGCTCCCAAGAGCACTTCACCCGTGACCCGCCCGGGCTCGAGCTCCTCCAACGTTCCTTCAATGTCTTCTTGAGTGGCGGGCTCGAGAATTAGCTCCGTAGCCTGCCTATTGGCCACCACAAGAAGGAGGGCGAGCCATACAGACACGTGCATCTGGTAATCGTAGCCGGCAAGCGCGGCGCGCCCTGACCCTCCCGCATTGTCGTCAAGGTACTCCTCAGCCACGACGCCTCGCAGACATACCCGGACGCTAACACTCGTCTTTGGATGCCCCTTAGATTATGTCGCAGCTCGTGCGGATCGGTAAGTCGAAGAGGTATCGATTCCCGTGGTTGGATTCGTCTATGGCATACGAGCACCCAAAACAGAGTCCTGCACGCGAACAGGACTCGCTTGGACATTCAGCATGGAAGCGGAACATCTTGTGGTGCTGGGCCTTCCAGACATCGCCGTTTGCGTAGGTCACGGATACCAGGAAAAGGCGCGCCGGCCCGGGAATGAACGGCGAGATTTTGACCCTCTCACGACCGTCTGGCCGGCCTTTGCCGCGCCAAACACTACAACCTGATCGACGGGATGAGCGCTCGGGCGACCGACCACGTCTTCCCTCCGGCTGATGCTCCGAGAGGTCGCCGTGATCAGGGTGCTACGGTCATTCACTTGGCGATAACAGGCCAATGTGCTTACCGAGTAACTCGGCGATTCAGCACCAATCCAGCAGAGTTCCTGACGGGAATCGCGTTTGGCAGGACTTATATCGATCCATTGTCCCGATCATCGACATCACGGGAACTGGCGCGCGCTCGATTCCGTATACGCTTTCAGCAACCAGCCTGAACCTTGCTCCGTGGGACTCTCCCGAGAGGCAACGATGCAGTCTTCCAAAGATGAGATCTGGACGCGCGGGCTGAGCCTGAAGCAAGCTGCTCTTGTCGCGGGGTTCACCTACCTGCTGAACCCGGTGACCTTCGCCGAGGCCTATGCCATGCCTCGGTTGATATCAGCAGATCCGGCGGAGACCGTACGGAACCTGACAGCTCACCCGCACCTGTTTGCTGCAGCAGTGCTGTCATACGTCATCAGCGCGATTGGCGACGTTGTCATGGCCTGGGCCCTCCTTGCCTTGCTACGACCGATCAATCATGCCTTCGCTATGCTCGGGTCTTTGTTGCAACTCGTATATGCGGCTGTGTGGCTGGCTGCCACTTCGAACCTCGGCTTGATTTACCGTTTTGTAGCCGTTCCCGATTACTCCCGGCATACCGTCGCAGCAGAACTTTCTTCACAGATCGCCGAACTCCTCGCAGCCTACCGCTCCGGATGGGGTCTCTCGTTGATCCTCTTCGGCTTGCATCTTGTGGTGACTGGATGGCTAATCGCTCGCTCGTCTTACCTTCCGCGATGGCTTGGCTGGCTACTCTTCGCTGACGGTTGGGCATGGGTCGTCGACAGCGTTTCCATCTATGTTTCCCCGGATGCAAATCTGCAGTACCTCAAAATAGTTTTCGCGGCTGAACTGATCTTTATGGTTTGGCTACTTGGGTGGGGATGGCGCATACGGGAGCCAGGGCTCTCGGTTGGGGAGCGGCGATGACACAACGTGCAGAATTTATATTTTCTTTCTTTGCTTACCTTGCTTATATCGTTCTCGCGATGTCGGCAGCGGTGCTTTCCAGAAAGACCACCGCCGGTGCGGACACTTCGCAGATGCTGTCCACCCTGCGCAGCACGATGGCCATCGCCCAGGTCACCGTCCTGCTCGACCTGCTGCAGATTGTATGTGCCATCGTGCTGGCCGTGACCTTGTACCGGCTCTCGCGGACAGTTGACGTCACCCTTGCTCTGCTTGCGATGGCCTTTCGTTTCGGCGAAGGGCTCGCTGGCTTTGTGCCGCTCCTGGGCAAGCTGGAATTGATGAAGCTGGCAACGGCCTCGAACCCAATGTGCACAAACAGCGCCGGGTGCCTCGCGGTTGCAGGTGAAATCTTCGACCGGCCGGATGACCTTTTCGGTCAGTTTTGCTTTGTAGTAGGTGGCTTCCTCTTCGCATACCTGCTACTCGCGGGACGGCTCATTCCACGCTGGATGGCCTGGACCGGTGTCATCACAATAGGGCCGCAGCTAGCTTGTGTGCCTCTGTATGTTGCCACCCTCCTGCCGGGAAAAGTCGTGAGCTGGCTTTGGTTTCCCATCCTGCTGTACGAGGTCCCTCTGGGGATATGGCTAATCCGCAGGGGCGTACGAGCAACAGCATGATCGTGGGTAATGGGAAGTCGACTTCTCGAAAGCAATTTGCACATGCGTTTTCAACTAATGAGAACAGGCCAAGGTACTTACCGAGTGACTCGGCGATTGGTCATCACTCCAGAGCCGTTCTTTCCGAGAAAGGCGTTGGTGAGAACTTCCGGTGCCGGTAAATGACGCTTGGCGTCCGTCGAGCAACGATGGTAATAGTGCGCGGCCTCGCTCAATCGCAGGGCACAGAAGCCGGGAACAAGCTGTCGAGTACGACAGCGAATATAAGGCGAATATGGCAGTATGGTGCATGGACCTTGTATTGCGCCTTCGCGTTTCCGGCGTCACTTGGCAAAGCTCGATATTTCGTCGGCACCCTGGACGCGACCGGTCTACTGCTTTGCGGATCAGAGTCAGCTCGGATGCTAGAATCCGACATACTATTTGCACCTTCTTTGAGGCACCCTTAACCTTGGCTTCGAACGTCGAGCTGTACGCAAGCACATTAAGTTCGCTTACTGGAAATGCATTCCAGGCCGAGGTGTGCGCGCGTCTCCAGAGTGTCGTGCTAGGTTTCCAAAACATTCCCGCGAAACCATACGGCGATGCCGGTCTGGACGGCTTCTCGCACGAAGGTCGGCAGGGGTATTGCTGCTACGGCCCGGAGTTGAAGAGCTACCGGCAGGCGCGCAGCCTCGAGAAGGCCATCGTCGATAAGTTCAAAGAAGACCTCCAGAAAATTCTGGAATTAAAGTTCCAAAAGAGAATCTTGGCGCGCTGCCTGAATGCGGAGATGGGCACAATCCTTGCGACGGGGCAGAAACTGATCCACATCGATCTGGTTGTGAATTGGTTCGAAAGCCATCGCTTGCTCAATCCAATACACACAGCGTTCGCCGAGTACAAGAAGCTCAGCGAGATGCGCTATGTCGAGGAGAATGCAACGGTTGCGGTCGTCGGCCCAACTGAACTCGCGAATCGGTGGTCTGTGGATGAGATGACCTTGGTGCGCGCGCAGCAGAAGAACTTCTACCAATCCGTTCAAGAAGCAGCCAAGACGGTAGTCATCGAGAATCCCAAAACCTTCGATGAGAAGATGGCGCTGCTGCGTGCGATGCGCCCCGATCAGCTCACTGCGATCTCCAATCTTGTTGATCAGTACCTGACCAAGTGGCGCATGGCGCTCGCCTTCGATATAAGGCTGAATGACACGATGCCTGGCTTACATCAAGCCTTAGAGAACAGCCGAAGCCGGATCGTGACAAAGATAGCCGCACTCACGCTTCAGTCGTCGAAACCGGAAACGGAGCTCGGCCGGGCGCAAGACATTGCTCATGGAGTACTCTCGGTAGAGTTCGGTTCTCTCTACGGTTCGATGCTGGACGACATCGCGGCGGGAGAGGTCGCAAGGCTCATCGGGGAGTGTTCGATTGGTTGGGGACGCCCGGGAGGCTCGAATGCCAACTGAGTCGCAGATCCTCTCGGAGCTTCTTACTGGAACCGACGCGAAGCTGTACGCAGACCCTTTACGCAGTGCTCCATCGAGCGTTTATGACTTGCAATATCGAACGTTCGTAATCGCTGCTTGTCTCCGAACAATCGGATGTTCAGACGGCGGGTTCCGCAAGATTGCTTCCAACAAACTCAGGTTGCTTCAGTTTGTCGCTATGAGACCTTGGCTCCTTAACATGGTTCGGGATGGTATGCACGACAGCATCGTCGACTACCTTGTTGCTGCAGCTTGGCTATATAAGCAGAAAGGGCAGATCACAGAGCTCCTTCAGGCGAGTGGGCTCAACAAAGTCTACGACGATGCTCTAAAGGCTGAACTCTTCACAACAGAGCGACAGACGATCAAGGCTCTCGACGATCTTGTCATCACCAACGACATGTTGGAGGGCTGGTGATCACGCTTGAAGAGATTAGAGTGGCGGGCAGGTCCGGTCTCGGCGAGTTCTCGGGTTCTCTGGCATTTAAGGCCGGACTCCAAGTGATTTCCGCGGACAACGCCTTCGGCAAGTCACTGAGTGTAACCGCGATTGCTTGGTGCCTCGGAGCGGAAGCCGTATTTGGGTTGCCTGACAACGATCCCGCCTGCTTTCCGTTGGCCGTTCGGGATGAGATTGCATTTGGCGACCAGCCGGCAACGTACGTTCTTTCATCTACTTGTTCCATCACCTTGCGACACTCTGACGGCAGGCGCATCCGTCTTACTCGCGCGATCAAGGGAGATTGCACGCGAATCGTTGCCGAAGAGATCGCCCCGGCAAGCATTGTGCGCAGAAGTGAGTTTTCGGCTCGCTACCAGACGATGGTTGATGACACAGGCGGTTTTCAAAACTTCTTCTTTTCGTGGCTGGGATGGCCCCATCAGAAGACGGTTACCTTCAAAGGTTCCGAAGCGGATATTTATGTGGAGAATCTGCTCCCGCTCTTCTACATCGATCAGGACGAAGGATGGACCGACATCCAATCTCTGCAGGTCACGCGATACGGTCAGCAGCAGATAGGTGAATTTGCGGTGGAGTACCTGTTGGGAGGCTTGGACGCGACGAGAGCTCGATTCGACCAACTGCGAGCTGCACAGATCACAAGCGGGCTCAAGGAAAAGGCGCGTATGGTCTCTGAGCGTGTCGTAAACGGTTTGATCTCTCACGGCTGGCGCGTTGAACTATCAGCCAATGGCACTGTTAGCGACGTGATTGCTCGGTGGGATTCGTTCGACCTGAAAGAAAGAATTACTGAAGACTTCGACGTCGATCTAGTAAAGGATCTGAGCAGCCTGCGAGAGCGCGTTGAGAGACTTCGGCGCACCCTGACGGGCGCGCCGATTGACGTCGAAGATGTTTCTGCGCCCATCTCCGCTTCGCAGCGAGTCATCGAACTCAAGCGGCGTCGGCACGAGCTCAATGAGGATAGCTCTACGTCACGCGCTCAGGTCGAGCAGACGGAGATTCTCCTTGATAGTCTGAACACCCGCTTGAGCGCGGCTGAAGACCTGTACCGCTTGAAGACCCTTGGCATCGGGCGCATTGATCACATTGAGTGTCCTACTTGTCATCGGGATCTTGACCCCGCCACTTTCGCCTTGAGCTCCCAGTCGACCGAATTGGTCGAGAACCATATCGAGGCACTCAAACGCGATCGAGACCTCCTGTCTCGCAACCTGGCTTCTATGCGGGCAAGCGTGTCTACGATCTACGCCGAGTTGCAGACCGTGAGTACCGAATTTCGAGAAGCCGAGCGGGCTCTTATGAACGTAACGGATGCCGTCGGCACCGTGCGGGAGAAGCTCGCCCAGACGGCGGCCGAGCTCGCGTCTGCGGAGCGATCAATCGATCGGGTGTTGGACATCGAAAAGAACCTCGGCGCTTGGCAGTCAGAGATTAACGGGTGGGTCAGCGATGCGAAGGCGGCGACAGTACGAACCGCCGCGTCCGCCGATTTCAGCCTGAGAAAGGCTGCATTTACAGAAGCGCTGGGAAACTGCCTGCTGGCGTTTGGACATAGCGCTATTACGTTCGAAAACCGCTCTTCTGTGTCGCTGAACGAGCAGTACACGCCAATGCTGAATCAGAAACAGCTGCGCTCGCTCGGTTCAGCGAGCGATCAGT
>CAXTMW010000022.1:5689-20575 GCA_964245455.1 uncultured Acidobacteriaceae bacterium | reverse complement strand
GATCAGTCACGACTCATAGCGGCATACACCCTTGCGTTGGCCGATGCATCCCAATGGGTAGCCGGACTCCATCCGGGGCTTGTGATTCTCGACGAGCCTCTTCAGCAAAATCCTGATCCGAAACATCGTGAGCGGTTTCTGTCCTTCCTGAGCAAAGAGCTCGCCAAGAAAGCACCATTTCAGATCGTTATCTTTACAAGTTTGAGACAGGCAGAAATCAGTCAATTGCGTCGTGGAGGTGTAAGTGTTCTCACTCCCGAGGGCGCGAAGTTCCTACAGCTCACAAGTGCCCTGCCCGCCTGAGTGGATCCAAGTACGGCACCTTTGGAAAGCGTGTGATGGCATCATCATCATTGTCGGTGGGTCGGCTTGTGTTTACGAAGTCTGCCGGCCCGGAATCTCAGATCGTGTGAACGGGCCAAGTCACTCATCCAATCCGGTTGAGCCGACCTCGCAACATTCGCTCAATCCTGCCATTGGTCTGTCATCCCTCATAGACCGCCTCTCATGCACTCGAGTATCTCCCCCGACGCGGTAGTCTGGTAGGTTCCGAGGTGTGCCCTCGGTGAAAGCGATCGGGCCGTTACCGACGCTGATGCGACTTGTCGAGACTAATGACTGCTTTCCGAAACATCGTTGCCGGGAGCCAGACGATACGCGATTGGATATAGCTTTCGATATTCTTCGCTGATCGCCACCGCATCCGGGTTATTGGCACTGTTGTCACCCGATGCTATCTGGCACCATGCGACAGCCAGCGCAATAAGGTGTGCAGTGGTGGCCCGAATGGCCTCTGTCTTTTCGCCAACGCTGTAGGTTGGTCTGATGTCGCCGCCAGCGTCGAAGCGCCTGCCGAGCTGCTCTAGGCCTCCGTGGGTATAGCCGTGCAGCGCATTGATGTAAGGAGTGATGGTCAGAAAAAAGCCGCCGGCATCCACGTTCCGCTCTACCGCTTCTGCCATGTTGATGAGGCCCGGATCGCACTTCTCGCCATTTCTCTGCTTCGTATTGTTTTCAGGGGAAGCGGAGTTGTAAACCCAATGGGCTCGGTAGGCAGCGTCGATCAGCGGCCTTACAAGGGCCAGCGCGCTTCCGTCGAACTGACCTGTCTGAAAGAGGTGGAGAATGGCGCCGTGATGCTCAAGGATCAGCGAGAAGTAGCTACCAACCAGCATCTTCTCGTCCGTATCCCCGGTGAAGCTGTCTGGCACGTTCCGTACGACGAACGTGTGCATCTCGATTGAGCGCGCGATCTCGGCCTTCAAAGCATCGCTGATTGGAAGTGCGTTCAAAACTGGCATTCCGCTTACCCCTGGGCGAACGGGAATAGCCTACCACTCAGAATGAGGTTTCATTGCGCCACGGCGATACGATAGATCGTAGGACAAGCCCCGTTAGGATAGTTTCTCCAGTCGAGGAGACGTAGTTGCCCAGATTCATGTGAGGAACAACTCGCAGTGACGGCGGCTTGCTTGGCGCAGCGCGTTAGACCGAGATAATCATTGCAGCCCCAATCTGGTGGGCAATGTATGGCGAATGTGATCGAACAACGGGGGTTCTTTTGGTGGGCAGGCGACCCCTCGCGCCCATCGTATTCGCCCCAGACTGCAGTCCCCGGACTGTTGACTGTAAATGCAGAAGGACGAACAAGCCTCGAAGTCGATGGCGCACTTGCATCGGATGATGAGCACGCGGAATGGGCAAAGCCGCGTGCATTCAGTCCACAGTTGAGCATCGTCGGGATGCTGGATACAGCAGGAGACTACGTTCGCCTGGAAGGAGTCGAGCGAGTAGATTTCCGAATCGCGGATGATTCTCCCCAGCGGCAAAGTTTCGCCGCAGAGACCTGTATCAAGCGGAACCATACCTTCCCAGTCGACTACAAAACCGATAACTACGCAGAACTTCGGATCGACCTGAAAGGCCTTGAAGAATGGCTATTACTTGATAGCTTACGTGTAGAGAAGGACTACGGAGTTGCGGATGGTGAGCGGGACCTTGTGTCCTACACTAATCACCGATTCGAGTTCTCAATCGACGATGGCACGGTGACGATCGAGTCATTCACCTCAGGTGGAAGTTTCTTTGGTTTGTTTGGAGACTATGCTCGCCGAAAGATTAGTTTTGAACAGTCGTTCACAATCGTTTACCGGCCAACGCTTCCTTCACCCCTTGCCCATCTTCAGTACGTCTTTGCCAAGATCGAACAACTTCTGTCGCTTTTCCTTGGCTCCTATTTTCGGCTGAACCGGCCTCATTTCGTAAGGAAGGAAGAGCCATACGATCAGTGGGACACGATCTTCACATACGGTGATGCCCCTTCAACGGAGGAGTTGAACCGGTTCTTCTTCCTCGTTCCTTTCACGGAGATCCGAGACCAATTCGGGCCGTTGCTTCAGACCTGGCTCAACAAGAGCGAGGCGTTCGGGGCGGGCTTTTATCTTTACACCGCGTCGCTCCGCAATCAGCAGACTTACTCGGAGGATCGTCTCTTCGCTCTCGCCTCCGGGATCGAAGCTTTACATCGCAAGGGCTTCGATAGTGATTCATCGCAATCGGGCCAAGATGACCGGAATCGAGCCGAGCGCTTGCTAGCTCTCATCCCAGCCGATCATCCCGACAAGAGGTGGTTGGTGCGAAAGTTAGCTCATGCCCATGAGCCGTCGTTGGAGCAGCGCCTCTTGGAATGCTTGCGTGAGCTCCCGCTTCGATTCGAGAAGAGCGAGTTGGAGAAATTTGCCAAGCAGTGCGCGGGCAGGAGAAACGACATCTCGCATCGTGGTGGGCCACCGGCTGGAACGGACTATGAGACCTTTCACAATGAATCACACACCTCGCAGAGGCACTCAGTTACCTCTTCCACCTTCTAATCTTGTACAAGATTGGTGTTTCTGAGGAAGCTGTGCTCCGCGCCGCGACGAAGAGTTGGGTTGCCGAGCGGCTCATCAAGAGATCGTTCGAGGCGGTTGACTTGCACGTGATGAATGAGCTACCAGCCGAAGCCTCTTAGAGTCTCACAAGCAGTTTCTCTGATGTTTCGATGGCCCGATTCAATCTCGGAGAGAGGGTGCGTTTCCTTTGAGCCACCAGAATGGCTCTCCCACCCGGACGAGCTTGATCTCGGAGATAGCGTCCTTATTCCAAATACATCCACTAGCGCAGCCCCAGGCGCCGTACCAAAACAGGGCGGGGTATTTCGTGTGTTCGGCCATGTACGGAGCGATGACTAGTCCCTGATGTTCAGCGGCAACTCTTACCCAGTCGATCGCTATCCGCCGTTCTCCGCTAGGCTTGAGCCCGTACTTTTTGGTGAATGCAGAAAGCTGCTCTCTGCCGTCAATAAAAAGTACTTTGGCATCATCTGCCAGCGTTATCTCGTACTGATTCTGACTTCTCAGATCGCCGGGGTTCAGGCTCGGCCAGTCTCTGTCTCCAACGACCGAGGCCCAGAGTCCTCTGGGCCTCGTGTAATGCTTCAGCTCGGTGGATTGCTCCTTGGAGAAGATCTCCTTGATCTCATTGTCAGAATAGTGATGAAGGAACATATCGGACAGTTTAGTCCCGATAAACGTGCTTCTCGTCACTGAAGTCATGTGGTCCGCCGGAGGCTCGGTCTATTGACAACTTCATTGAAGGGAAGCTCCAAGGACTTGCAATGCCTCACGACAAGAACGCTCAATGGAAGCGCAAATGGCGCAAGTCCTATGGCACTTCTCCTATGACTGCGGCTTCGAGGGCATCCGGAAGCCGGTAGAGCCGGGTCTTCTTTGCTGGATTGGCAACAACGAGGAAGCCCTCCTCTACCCATCGCTGGCATAGCGCCGCCGCATTCCTCTGCTGAAAGCCAAAGAGAGCGGCGATATCCTTCGCCGTTACGTTATGCGCAGTTTCAAACAACGTGAGCGCTTTCCTCTGCTTCGCGTCGAGCCTTCTGAGTACTAGTGAATGATCGGCAGCGCCTGTCTCGTCTTCACGTCTCGCTTGTGCCTGGATCTTCTCGAAGGAAGTCGCCATGCCTTTGATGAAGTAAGCTATCCATCCCGTGATGTCCACTTCGGCTCGTCCCAGGTGGTAGTTGTGCGACGGCCCTACTGAAAGGGCTTCGTAATAGGACTTCAGGTCACGCGCATAGTACTCTTCCAGCGCGTAAACGCCTCGCAGTCCATACCCGCCGAGATGCAGGATAAGGGTAGTGAGCAGTCGCGCCGTGCGGCCATTCCCGTCGTAGTACGGATGGATGGTTGCGTACTGGTAGTGAGTGATCGCGGCGCGCAAAGGGACTGGCAACTCGTCTTCCTCGTTGATCCAAGCCACCATCTCGGCCATCAGCGTAGGAACCGCTGTCGCTTCCGGAGGCATATAGACGATCCGATTAGTGCGGCTGTCCCGGATTACATTCTGCTCTGTCCGATATGGAGTTGGTTTACCGTTGACCTTGCCTCCCCCCATCACTAGCGCGTGGAGCTTCTTGATGGTTTGTTCCGTGACTTGCCCGTTCGCATGAGTAAGCCGCTCCACTTCGTCAAGTGCGGCATAGTAGCCTCTTACCTCCTGCTCATCGCGCTCCCGGCCCGCGAAGTGCTGATCCTCGCCAATCACCTTTGCGACCTGTTCTTGGGTAAGAAGATTGCCTTCGATCATGGTGGAGTAGTGCGTCGAATACAGCCTGGCTGTTTCGCGCAGATGGGCGAGAAGGCGGGGCGTAATCGGGAGAGAATTAATGATGTGCTTTGCCGCTTCTATACGGATCAGATCACGAGCGATCGCCGGCGTGATGGTAAAGATCGGCTGCATTTAGCTCCCCTGCCAGCCACGCTGCTCCCTGCCTTCAGCGATGAAACTGCAGTTACTCTGTCTTTATTTTACTGTTACTGCGCTGATAACGCCTGAGTCCCTACTCAGAGGCGTAGCTCACCTGATCGAGCCTCGCTACGTTCGTTCTTGGATCTAAGCCGTTCCAATCCCAGCAACACTGCTGATCGCGCAGTTTAGAAAGCTGCACCAAACGTAGTGCAAGGTGGAATCCTCACCCTGATGTGCGCTACATTGGACTTCCCAAGGCGAAGATAGGGCGAAAGTACATGAACGCACAAGCAGCCGTACTCAGACAGGAGATCGAAGCGAAGCTGGTCCACCGTATCCCCGGAGCGCTCTCTCCGATTGTGCAGCAGGCACCGCGATTGCAGTCGACCGGAAACGCCCAATTGGACACTCTCCTGAATGGCGGCTTGCCTCTCGGGTCGGTTTGCGAGGCGACAGGCATGGACGGTTCCGGACGGAGCTCGATCGCCCTCTCTCTGCTCGCCAGTGCGTCCCGTGAGAGTGCTTGCGCCTATATCGATGTCAGCGATGTCTTGTCGCCACGAAGCGCGGCAGCCGCAGGCGTACAACTGCGCAATCTTCTCTGGATCAGGTTCGCCGAGAAGTGTCAGAACGCGATACCCAAGTCAACGGCGAGTGCACCAGCGCAGGAGGTGGACACGCGACCAGAACAGCGACAGCTGGCGCAGCAGCATTGTGGCATCTTGCACCCGCGTGGCGAGACCAAGGATCTGGCGCCGGCGCTGGAGCAGATGCTTTTCTACAAAGAGGAACGGCACCGGCGCAAGATGGAGGGCACGCCGGGCTACCCCAATCAGCCGCTCGGTTTGCATACCGCCTCGCAAGACCAGGTGGAATGGGAACGCTTCAACATTCGGCGGGTCGACGAAAGCGATCCGCTACGCCGAGCGGATCGAGAGGCAGCGCAGGCCGCTCGCCAACGTGCGTCCGTTCAGGCTAGCGATCAACCTCAGAGGACTCGGGAGCAGAAGCCGTGGACGCGGCTCGATCGCGCATTGCGCGCGACCGATCAAGTACTTCAGTCGGGCGGTTTCCGGATTGTCGTCTTGGACCTCGCATCTGTTCCTGCGGAGCAGGCGTTGCGAATCCCGTCGGCAACTTGGTGGCGTTTCCAAAAGGCGGCGCAGCTGGGTGATGCGATTCTTCTTCTGCTCACAAGAGAGCCTTGCGCCCGCTCGACTGCGGCGTGCGTGCTGGAGTGTGTGTCCGAGGCGGAACCAGTCGTGCAAGGTGTACTCGCAGGCATGACGCGGTCGGCCCAGATCTCCCGGCAGAGAAGCGGCCCAGCCTTCGGCAAGAAGGCACCAGGGCGGGTGACAAGCTGGGATGCGAACCCACTCTGGATGCAAGCGGCGGGGAGATAGTGTGTCTTATGCGGCCGTCCACATCCTAGAATTCCCGATCAGCGCTTGGAAGCGCACGCTGGTTGCGCAGCGGCAGCCGTTGATTCTGCTCGACGGTGTAGCGCCTCAAGAGAAAGTGGCCGCGCGGTGCGAAAAGGCCCGCAAGTTCGGCGTTCAGCATGGCATGTCGAAGGTGCAGGCTCAAACCGCGTGTGACGCTCTGTTTCGGCCCCGCGATCTGGCTGAGGAGCAAAGTGCGTATACCACTGTTCGCCGGGTTGGAGAGCGCTTCACGCCGCGGCTCCAGGCCATCGCCTCACCAGCGAACTCGTATGGCGGAGCGCAACACCTCTCTCTGTTGTTGCTGCTCGACAGCTCCGGCATGGAAACGCTTTTCGGGACCGTAGAGAATTATGCATGCAAACTGCATAGAGAACTGACCGGCGAAGGCTTTGCAGCAGGAATCGGTACTGCTCGAAACGCAGAGGCCGCGCTCATGCTGGCCCGAAGCACTCACCGAATCGTAACAGCCAACGACGGGAACCTTCGCGCTAAGCTTGGGCCTCTTTCGGTCACGTTGCTCCCGTGCGACTCACGAATGCTGGCGATTTTGTCACGATGGGGCATTCGCACTCTGGGGCAGTTGGCCGCGCTTCCCGACACCGCGCTTGTGGGCCGGTTAGGACAACAGGGCCGGCGCCTGCAATCGCTGGCACGCGGGGAAGCAGAGCATCTTCTCGTTCCTGACGAAGAAGCGTTCACCCTAACGGCGACGACTGTACTCGACAGTCCTGTAGAGATGTTGGACTCACTTCTGTTCGTTCTCTCGCCCATGCTGGAAATGATCCTGACAAAAGCGCTGGAGCGGGCCTATGCAGTTCGGTCGCTGCAGCTAACGCTGCTACTCGAACGCGGGGCAACGCACAGAATCGAAATCCGACCCGCCACGCCATCACAGAACCGCGAAGCTCTCCTGAAGCTGCTCAATCTGGAGTTGCAGGCAAAGCCGCCACAGGCAGGCGTGCTGACGGTGACTCTTGAGGCTGAACCCTCAAAGCCGCAGACAGCTCAGCGTGGTCTCTTTCAAACTCAATTTCCCGAACCCGACAAGCTAGACCTGCTTCTTGCCCGTTTGCGTTCCATCGCCGGAGAAGGCAACGTCGGATCGCCAACACTCGAGAATAGCTATCGTGAAGACGCCTTCATGGTTTCCCCGTTTGAGCCTCGGCTCGTAGGCTCCACGGAGGAGATCAATCAAGCCTCGCGGATCGCCATACGGGTATTCCGTCCGCCACAGGCGGTCCGGGTAACTTGCTGGGATAATCAACCGCGCATATTGTTCTGGCAGGGCATGAGGATGCCAGTCCAGACCTGCGCCGGTCCATGGCATTCATCCGGATCGTGGTGGGACAGCAGTTCGTGGGAAGACGATCTCTGGGACGTTGTCATGACGCAGCCTAGACAAGTGTTGCGCTTACGGCAGGACCTCGGCTCGGGAGCTTGGTTTGTGGTGGGCCTTTATGACTGATCGTTATGTGGAACTGCATGCGCGTTCCGCATTTTCGTTTCTCGAAGGTGCGTCGCTGCCTGAAGCGATGACACAGCAGGCGGCCAACCTTGAGTTGCCTGGGCTGGCGATTCTTGATCGTGACGGTTTGTACGGTTCTCCGCGTCTCTACACCACAGCGCAGAAACTCGGACTACGCTCCCATATCGGCGCTGAAGTTTCTGTCGAGGGCTTCGGTCAGCAGCGCCTGCCGCCGTCCTGGCAGCCTCACGCGATCCCGAGTCGCCCGGTACGGCTTTCGTTGCTGTGCGAGTCGCAACGCGGGTACCAGAACCTCTCGTTGCTCATCTCCGGGTACAAGCTCGCGCAGAAGACCAAGGGGGACGGCATCGCATCCTTTCGCAACGTGGAGGAGCACGCCAAAGGGCTTGTCTGTCTCACCGGGGGCGACGAAGGCCCACTCGCCGCAGCCCTTGATCGAGGAGGCATGGATGAGGGACGCCTTGTGCTTGCGCGCTTGGTGAAGACCTTCGGGCCGAGCGGTGTGTATGTCGAGTTGCAGCGGCACGGCATCTGCGAGCAGGAGGCGCGAAATCAGGCTGCCATTGCGTTAGCGAGTGAGTTCCACCTTCCGCTGCTTGCCACCAACGGCGTGAGTATGGCGACCGAGTTTGAGAGAGAGATCCTGGACGTGCTCACGACGATCCGGCATGGGTGCTCGCTTGATGAAGCCGGATTGCTGTTACAGCAAAACAGCAAGCGACACATGCGCTCTGCGGCTGAGATGTGTTCGCTGTTTTGTGACGTGCCTCACGCGATCTCAGCGACAGGTGATCTCTCCGATCGGCTCACTTTCCAAATGAAAGATATGGGTTACGAGTTCCCCCGCTACCCCATACCGGAGGACGAGACCATGGCGAGCTTTCTTCGCAAGCGAACCATGGAAGGTGTCGTCCGGCGCTATGGCTGCAAAGCCAGTGCGAAGCTGCGTTCCCGCGCGGCAAGGCAGGTGGAGAAGGAACTCACGCTGATCGCGAAGCTCGGGTTGGACGGCTATTTTTTGATCGTCTGGGATATTGTCGAGTTCTGTCGGAGACACAGCATTCTGGTGCAGGGGCGTGGCTCGGCCGCCAACTCCGCTGTCTGCTATTCACTTGGCATTACCGCTGTTGATCCGGTCGGCATGGAGCTGTTATTCGAGCGTTTTCTCTCCGAAGTACGTGGCGAGTGGCCTGATATCGACCTCGATCTGCCCTCGGGCGAAGACCGGGAACGCGCAATCCAGTACGTGTACGAGCGCTACGGCCAGCTCGGTGCGGCTATGTGCGCTAACGTGATTACCTACCGTGGGCGTTCGGCTGCACGCGAGGTTGGTAAGGCTTTGGGCTTCGACGCCGATATGCAGACCCGGCTCACACGGCTGGTGGGAAGCTGGGAATGGAAAGGTCCCACGGACACGATGGAACACCAATTTCGTGAGGCTGGGTTCGATCTGCGTCATCCTCGCATTGCCAAGTATCTTGAGCTCTCCATCCGTATGCTCGATCTGCCACGACACCTCGGGCAGCACTCTGGCGGTATGATCATCGCGCAGAACCAGCTTGCCTCCGTCGTTCCGCTCGAGCCCGCAAGTATGCCGGGACGCACCGTCGTGCAGTGGGATAAAGAAGATTGCGCCGACATGGGCCTCATCAAGGTAGATTTGCTCGGGTTGGGGATGATGGCGGTTCTGAAAGATTGCGTGGAGCTGATTCCGCGTTATTACGGAAAGAAGATCGACATTGCGCAGATCCCCCATGATGATCCGGAGGTCTTCGACATGCTGAAGGCAGCGGACACGGTCGGCCTATTTCAAGTCGAAAGCCGCGCTCAAATGGCGTCTTTACCTCGGAATAATCCAGACAAATTTTATGATCTTGTCGTCCAAGTCGCGATTATCAGGCCTGGGCCGATCGTGGGTCAGATGATGAATCCCTACATGCTACGGCGGCAAGGAAGACAAGAGATTTGCTACGCGCATCCGTTGCTGGAACCGGTGCTGCGCCGCACGCTCGGCGTTCCACTTTTTCAAGAACAACTGTTAAGAATCGCCATGGTGATCGCCAACTTTACCGGAGGTGAGGCTGAGGAGTTGCGTCGCGCGCTCGGGAGCCGGCGCTCTGCTGACAAGATGCGAGCGCTGGAGACTAAGCTCCGTGCCGGCATGGACGCTAACGGCGTGGATGCGAAGGCGCAGGAAGAAATCATTCTGGCGATCAGTTCCTTTGCACTCTATGGATTTCCAGAGAGCCATGCGGCAAGCTTTGCGCTGATTGCCTATGCAAGCGCCTGGCTCAAGTTCCACTATCTTCCGGTATTCACCGCAGCCATTTTGAATAATCAACCGATGGGCTTCTATAGCGCGGCCGTTCTCGTCAAGGATGCGCAGCGGCACGGCCTTCGGGTGAAGCCGGTCGACGTCACGTGTTCGGATTTGAATTGCACGCTGGAGCCGGAGGCCGAAGGCGTCTATGCCCTTCGGCTTGGGCTTCGGTATGTCCGGGGTTTGCGAGCGAGCGTGGCTGCAGAGATCGAGCGTGTTCGCGTTATGCGTCCATTCGGCAGTATCGAAGAGCTTGCAAGACGTGTGCCGGCCCTCTCGCAAGCCGAATTAGACATACTCGCGGAAACAGGAGCACTAAATTCATTAGGGACTAAGATTCATCGCAGGGATGCGCTCTGGCAGGTAAGTCGGGCTGGACGGCAAGCGGGACCGCTTCTCTCGGAGCTGGATCACGAAGAAGAGAAGTACTCACCGCTCCAGGCGATGAGCTCAGAAGAGCGGCTAGTCGCTGATTACGCTGGCACCGGAGTTACAGTGGGCCGTCACCCGATGGCGCACTGCCGCACGCAATTACGGCAGATGAACATTCTGCGAGCCAGCGATCTCAAACTGCTTCGGCACGGCGTTCCAGCGCGTATCGCCGGTTGTGTCATCGCCAGGCAGCGGCCCGGCACAGCGCATGGCTTTATTTTTCTATCGCTTGAAGATGAGAGCGGCATCACGAACGCCATTGTCGATCCAGACCTTTACGAGGCAAATCGATCACTGGTCACATATGGAAAAGTCCTACTCATCGAAGGGACGCTTCAGAACGTCGACAAGGTGATTCACATTCGTTCCAAGCACATAGAGGGGCTGCACATTACTGAAGCTCCCATGGTGTCCCATGATTTTCATTAGAGGTCTTGTATGAGTGAACCGATGACCTCGCCCGGTGATAGGCAGCCTCCGAAAGCATGGTGGCTGGAAAATGCTTGCCGCGTCGCCGCATTCCGGCTGAGACAGCACAAATACATCAGCGCAAACACCGTTCCACTAAGAGAACAGGTGCGCGACTGTGTTGAATTCGTCCGCGTTGTTTGGGAAGAGATCGAGAGGAATCTGCAGGAGGGAGAGCCATGATGCGGTCAAGTCGCGTCAATCGGCTCGTTACCGGTTGGCGGTGCCCACACTGCCATCAGCAGATTGAGACCAAGAGCTTCCGATTGGTTCCGACCGACCACTCAAAAATGATTTGTCCCAATCGCCTCTGTGCCAGTATGTTTACTTGGAACACTCAGAACAAAGGTAAGCTTTGGCCGGAGCAGCGAGCCTATAACGTCCTGCGCTAGATCCAGTTGTCCAGAGGCTCACGCCAGGTCATGTGATCAAGCAATCTGTGCTCCTGCTGTTCTATCCAGTCGTTCACCAAGGGCCACACGCCAATGAGCGAGGCAAGCAACAGGCACAGGCAGAGCGTATTTACGGCGATCTCTCTGATAGACATCCGCGTTTGTACAAGCTTCCGTCCGCAATGAGGACAAGCGTCATTCGGTATCTCTCTCTGAGTCTCCGAACGACTCCTCAGAAACTGTTGCCTCGAAGTCGAAGTCATCTTCAGCAAAGGCATGGTAAGCCTCCTCTTTTGGTTCGTCGTTGTCGGTTCCTTGGCCAATTTCTGCATAGGCCTCGCGTTCACGTTTATCGCGCCTCACATCGAGCAGCTGCTCGCCTACAGTATGTTTCGGAGAGAAACAGTACTGTACATAAGCCTCAAAGAGCGACTGATTGCGCAGTCCTCTTTTGAGCAAGTCTCGCTGGTGATTCTTGTAGAGCTTGGTGAAGGCGTCCGGCGTGATGATGTAAGCGCGTCGCTTCCCGCGGATCTCGACAGTAGCTTCCAGCCAGTGCTGTTCGATCCAATAGACGATTTCTGTTTTTCTGATATGCAGAGCGCTTGCCAAACTCTCCACTGAGAACAGATCGCAGCGGATCTCACGCACGCTCAAGTTGTTGCGTTTGAGGATGTTCCGGATCGCTTTCGGCGTCCTATTGAGCTTTTTGGCGACTTCTTCAACAGATCGCTTTATGAGCTCTTCACGAACCGTCTCTAACTCCGCCTCGGTCCAGCGCCGATGGTCCACCTTACCCTTGAGACCATACTGAATGATAAATCGCCAGCAAGCCTCTTTGGTTCTACCCGAGTGCCGTTGAAGTCTGACAACGAGCTGCTCCAGTTTGTTTCCGGACAAGACCTTGGCCTGTGCAGCCATCGCCAAGGCTTCTTTACTCCAATTTGAAGGCTGCTGTGCCGACTGCGCGATATGGCCCATGGAACTTTCCTGTGTACGCCAGGTTTGGAAAGAGATGATCAGCGAAGGACCGATGGGGCTTGTAGCCATGCCTCCACTTGCCCGCCTCGAAAGCTCCGATGCACGGTCGTTCGCCCGACAAGGAAGCTCGATTGATGTGGTGAGGGGCAAGACCCAAGTTGATTGCTAAGGAAGAAGAGTAGCGCACGAGCAGGAGACCGAGGCGAGTACGGACAGGCGTGACGCAGGCCTATGCGGCCGCGATATGCCCCTTTAGGGATGACGAAGTGCGTGTCATGCGGCCGCCATGAAATCGGCCCTCGGGCACCCTCCACGAGGAGAGGGTCAGATCTAACGAGACGGCGGTTGGCACCGCATGAGCGACTGGAGCGTGCATGCTTTAACGCGGAACTTGAAACTTGGGCTTCGCTTGTTTGGGTTTTCGGTCTAAGCCGACCTGTACGACCAAATCGCTCCATAGTGCGCCTCCAGTCGACGAGAACGCCGACCTAAGCGCAAGGTATGGTTGGAAGATTTCGGCTGTCAATTCCGTCTCATCCGTTCACTATTCTGTTTTGGAATAGAAACGTCGACTACTTTAGGTCGTAGGTGTGAAGCGTCTCGGGGACGCTTGACCCCGTCCGTATGACGCTTGCCTCGAAAGAGGGCTTTACGCAGAACGAGCACGAGAAGCTGGTTCCATCCGTCAGATCGATCTGCATCTCTGTGCCGTCAGCCTCGTCTTGGTAGATACGCACCAGCTTGATCGTTTTGCCGGAAAGTTCCGGACATTCGACATACCCTTCGGACATCGTACCCATACCTCCATCATGTTCAGAGTGGCCCCTATTAGGGGATCGGTCAAGCAGTTCGGACACTTGAAGTGTGCCTACCAAGAAGGGTGTCGAAACTCGCAAGTCGCGGAACGCCAGAGCCGTTCCACATCAAGCGGTTTACGACAGGTTTATCGACCGGCTGATTCTGGCTCGGGAGGAGGCCGGCCTGACGCAACGAGAAGTTTCTGAAAGCATGGGTATGGCTCATTCATTCCTGTCCAAATGCGAGACGAAAGAGCGTCGCATTGACGTGCTGGAGTTCCTGCAGCTAGCCGAGCTCTACCGTAAGCCGTTGCAGTTCTTTCTCTTCGCTGAGGAGATCAGTATCTCGCAAAAGGATGCAACGGCAGGAGAACTGTCGGTTAAGAACTAAAATAGTCAGATTCGCTAAAGGCTGGTGGCACCGGTCGGCCTGCTGGGTCGTGGTTGTTTTCTCTGGCCGTGCCGATTCAAACTGGCAATGACGTATTCCGAAACGGAATGGCTCCTAGAAACAGTTGGCCAAATTACCGCGAGATGGAAGTTACCAAGCGCTTGGTGTACGAAACATTGACAGTCACGTGTCCTCAGGAGAAGACTCCAATATGCGGAGATGCTTCTCCGAACACCATCTCCGACACTGGGGATGAACCATGGCCGGAATTGCAACCAAGCACCTGCGAGCGGCCGTGGCTCTTGCAGAAGAGAGAAGCTTCTCGCGGGCTGCGCTGAAGCTGCGTATAGGACAGTCGGCCCTCACGAAACAAATCAGTTATCTCGAGAAGCACCTCGGGTTTGAGCTCTTCTCACGAGTGAATCGGGAGGTCATTCCAACGACTGCTGGCGAGACATTCGTCGAGCAAGCCCGACTCTCTCTGGAGTACCAGGATAGGGCTATCCAGATGTCTCGGGCGGCAAACGAAGGCATGGAACACGTATTACGCGTCGGAAAGTCACCATACACCGATCCATTCTTTCTGACCAGCTTGCTTTCGTTGCGCCTTCCACTCTTTCCGAACCTAAAGGTCGAGGTCACAAGCAGGCTCGCTCCTGATTTGGCTCACGATGTCCTCGACGGGTCCTTAGACCTGGCGTTTCTGACTGGGATTCCTACAACTCCGCGATTGAGTTCGGTTGCCGTTGGTGATCAACCCTTTTTCATAGCCATGCTCGAAGACGATCCGCTTGCCCTCCGAGAAGAGATAGGCTGCGCTGATCTAGAGAACACGTCTTGCATCCTGTTTGAGCGGCACGTTCACCCGTACCTGTATGACGCTCTGGTACGAGAAGCGAAGCCGGCGTCAAGTTTCGGCCGATCGTTACATCACATGATGACCGCAGAAGAGGGTGCCAATTTGATCCGTAGCGGCCTTGGAGTCGCTGTACTGACCCAGTCAGGCGCTTGGCGCATCGCAAAGAATGGGATCACGATGCGTCCTCTGAACTGTCAAGTGCGCCTGGAGACTAGACTTGCTTGTAGATCAGACAGCGGCGCTCGGATTATCAGTGAATTCTTTCGAGCATTCGTGAGGCGCTTAGAGAAGCGGTCCACCACCAGACCGGCACTGACGGTGAAAGCTATCTGAAGTTCTCGCCGGGTTGCTCCCGTACCTCTACATGAAGCCTACCCACATGACCGCACACTCGACAGTCGACGATACCAGTTACGGTGACATCTTCAGGAACCTGAGAGTACGTGAGCGCTGTGCCGCATCTCTCGCATACGTGAACGATTTCGAGCCAGCCTTTCCGTTCGATCATTGGT
>CAXTMW010000022.1:3175-5679 GCA_964245455.1 uncultured Acidobacteriaceae bacterium | reverse complement strand
GCTTTTGCACCCCGCTCAAGGCCGAAATGAGGCTACGCTGCGAACCCCACCCGGAGAAGGCTTGAAGCGCGACGACATGTTTGTCAATGGTTCGTGTACAAGCCTGTCGTAGCGAGTTACCAAGCCAGCACATTCGTGAGGGTCGCTGAACAGGTCGTATGTGCCTTTAGCACACTGTTCGAAGGGTCTCAGCTTGTAGCCGTCGAAACAGCTGGAAGCTTCGAAGCCTTGAGCTCTATGAGAACTTTAGGACGGCTTTCCCAAGGGCGGTAGAACAACTAGCTCATGCGAGGAGCAGTCCTAAGGTGACTCAACATACGCGGAAGTAAGCTTTGTTGAAGCTCTGCCAAACATTTTGTGCGCTGCTGATTGTGATAAGCCTCCGCATACAACAAGTTAAGGCTCCTGCCATCGCGCGTCCAATACACCGGTTTGCCTCTTTCTATAAGCCTCTCTTATTGAAGCGTTTATGAGGACAGCCATTTGCAGCGGTATGGCACCTTGTGGTCATCGGCCAGCGCGCCGCAGATATCCTGAAGTGGAATACGGAAGTTGACCGGCATACGCTACATGCCAGGGAGAGTCTATGGAGTTGCGTCATCTTCGATCCTTTTGTGTTCTTGCAGAAGAGGTGCATGTCACCCGGGCGGCGAAACGCCTTGGGATTGCCCAGCCAGCTCTGACCCAGCAGGTCAGGGCTCTGGAAGGTGAGTTACAGACGCCGTTGCTTCGGAAAGTCGGTCGCAACATTGAACTGACCGAAGCCGGGGCCGCCTTCCACAAGGAAGCGCTGGCGATTCTAGAGAAGGTTGTGACTGCTTGTCTCCGGACCCAGGAGGTTGGCCGCGGGTCTCGCGGGCATATTCTGATTGGTCTAACGGAGTCGGCAGGTTTCTCTGGCTGCTTGAGCAAACTCCTCGGCAAGTTCAGGAAAAACCGGCCAAATGTTGCCCTGACCTTCACTCAGAACAACACAGGTGAACTACTGAGTGCACTGGCGGGACGCAGGGTGGACGTGGCCATGGTTTGCCCTCCGGTACCAGGCCCTCCACGGTTCAACCACTTCAGCTTCCTAGCCGAACCTGTCGATGTCGCGATTCCAAACGGACATCCATTGGCGAACCGGAGAAGCATCGGCCTTGACGGTCTTCGCGAAGAACCGCTGATCTTCAACAATGACGGAGGAGAGCGGCGGGACTTTGAAACGGCCCTCCGCCAGGCTTGCACCAGTCGCGGCTTCGCCCCCCACATCGTACAGGAGACGCCGGAACTGATCCTGGCCCTCAACCTTGTCGCCGCGGGCATGGGGATTACTTTTGTTCCGCGATCCGTGCGCGGAGTACGTCCACTCGAGATTACTTATCGCCGCCTTCTGACGAGCCCGATTCTCCTTCATAAGTTGAGCTTGGTCACCCGTGGCGATGAGACCTCCCCGGCAGTCATCCATCTGATTGAGCTCGCGCGAACTCTTGCGCAAGGTGTCATCGAATCATAAGCACAGCTTATGTTTCCAGCCTACAAACATTATTGGACAGGCTCCGTCGAGGTACTGGATAGTCAAACGTGTTGCTGAGTCAGGCATTCCGAGTCGCACCTCAACCCTGTCCATAACGAGTTCGGCTCATTGTGGACGTTTGCATGGAGCGATGTTCCGCCATGACCAGTATGGGAGTTCCGATGAGCGCAGAAAGAATGCCGGAGATGATGCAAGCACAACCGAGTGGGCAGGAACAAGGGATCAAGTGCCACGCGGGATATGCTGTCAGGCAAGTCGTGGCCGGCTCTGACTTCAGGACATTGAATGGGCTTGCCGTTGGGCCAGACGGGCGGGTCTTTGTCGCGTGTACCGTTGGCGAGAGCCTGTTCGCATTCGATCGACGTACCGGCGACGTTCAGACAATCGTCGGCCCGCCACTTGGCGCATCCGACGATCTAGTGGTCACCGACAAGGGTGACATTATCTGGACGGCCGTGCTGGAGGGCATCGTCCGGGTACGGCAGGCTGATGGCGCGATTCGAGATCTGGCGCAAGGTCTAACCGGAATCAATTCCATAGCCTTCACCCGCGATAAAAAGCGCCTCTTCGTCGGTCTGGTGTTTTTCGGTGACGGCCTTTACGAGATCGATCTTGCCGGCAAACTTCCGCCCCGTCAGGTGGTTGCGAAGCTCGGTGGGTTGAATGGATTCG
Source organism: uncultured Acidobacteriaceae bacterium (assembly GCA_964245455.1). Classification (GTDB taxonomy): domain Bacteria; phylum Acidobacteriota; class Terriglobia; order Terriglobales; family Acidobacteriaceae; genus EB88. Next base: position 3,491 of record CAXTMW010000022.1, on the reverse strand, counting down.
ACTTCGGCCCAGATGGAATGATTTACGGCCCATCCTGGGAGCGTGGCGAAGTTCTCCGTATCGATCCCGAAAGCGGGGAGCACACGACTGTTGCAACAGGCTTTGTGCGCCCTGGATCGGTCAAGTTCGATATGAACGATGTTCTTTACGCGTTGGATCATGCCGCTGGAAAACTGTTCCGGATTGATCCCGAGAGTGGCGAGAAAGTTCAAGTCGCCCAGCTGGCAACCGCAAGCGACAACATGATTTTCGACGAGAACAATCTTCTGCTCGTCTCGAACCTGGCCGACAACAGCATCCACGAGGTGAACACCGC
>CAXTMW010000022.1:1286-3165 GCA_964245455.1 uncultured Acidobacteriaceae bacterium | reverse complement strand
GGTGCGCTTGCCTGCCCGCGCGCCCTTGCCCTGGCGGCCACACCGCAAGGGGAACTGCTGTATGTCGCGGATGGGTGCTCCTTGCGCACCGTCGATCCCAGGACTGGCACGGTCGTCGACCTCGCGCGGTCCGTTGCCACAGAAGTGAAGCTGCCCACGGGAATCAGTGCAAGCGGGCTGTATGTCGTTATGACGAGTGAGTACATGAGCACCGTTCAGGTAGTTGACCGGATGACCGGGAAAGTCACCTTAGACCCCTCCGGGTTCAACAAGCCGAGTGGCGCTGTTCGTACCGAGAAGGGAGATGTTTTTATCGCGGAACCGGCGATGGGCCGCGTGTTGCGTCAACGAGGCGACTACCGTGAAACCTTTGTGCAAGGCCTCAAGGTGCCTTCTGCTCTTTGCCTCACTGATGACAACGCGATGTACATCGCGGAAGGTGCGACGGGTGAGATTCTGCGGGTTGATCTTGAGACACGGAAGCTGACGCCGATCGCAAAGGAGTTGGGGGCTATCCGCGCCTTGGCCTTGTCTCCGGACGGCAAGCTGGTTGTGCTTGATACGCAGGGCAGGAGAGTGTTGAGCGTGAATCCTGCCGACGGCCAGTACAAGGTGATTGCGGAAAAGCTTCCGATAGGATACCTGGCACATCCTTATCCGCGCTCAGGAGGAGTCGCCGTTGGCGGCGACGGCACCATCTACGTTGCGGCCGACGTCGAAAACGCCGTGTACGCGATTACTCGGTCTGAGCCTCTGTCTGCCTGATGAGAGGTACACGAAATACTTACAGTTCAATTGCAAGATTCAGGAGACGACTCCATGCAAACGCAAGCAAGATCCGTCCTCCGAGGCTACGCCACAACGGAGCAGGGCCAAATCCACTACGCCGAGGTAGGTTCCGGTGCCCCGTTGGTGCTGTTGAGTGAAACGCCTCGGACCTATCGTTATTTTCTTCGCATTATGCCGCTCTTAGCAGAGCACTTTCACGTCATTGCAATGGACACCCCCGGATTTGGGAACTCGCACGATCTCCCAAAACCGACAACGATTCCCGCTCTGGCCAAGTGCGTCGCTGCCTTGCTGGACGCGCTCGGGCTAGAGCGCGCCAGTGTTCTGGGGGTCCATACCGGAGACAAGACCGCCGCGGCATTCGCGGCGGAGTATCCTTCGCGAATCGATAAGCTAATCCTTGCAGGGCAGAGCCACAGCTTAATACCCGACCTCGAAGAACGGAAGCAGGCCCTCATGCCATCGCTGAAGCACTATCACCCTCTTGAGGATGCAAATGCTCCTCCCGAGCTAGCGATGTTCAAACGCTGGACCGCCGCACAGGCAACGGTCGCGGAACTCTGGTGGTCCGGAAAACTGCTGACCAAGACAGCTACGGCTGCATTCGACATTGAAAACGCAGAGCGTAGCGTCGCTGATTATGTCCTTGGCTGGCGTAGTCCGGTTGCCATCTACGAGGCAGTCTTTGCCTTCGACCTAACAGCAGCGGTTAAGAACATACAGGCTTCGACTCTCGTTTTGGAGTTCCTAAGCCCGGAAGAGGAACAGATCAAGGGACAGGCTGAACGCCTCTGCAAGTTCATGAAGGCCGCCACGGCCGCTACCCTGCCGGTTACGTACCTCGCAGCCTTTCAGCACCAACCGCAAGAGATTGCAGATGTCGTCAGCGATTTCCTGCTCGCGAACAATTAACCATCGGGCCGCAGGTCCGCCAGAGAAGAACGGGAGCTGAGGGCAATCGTAAATGCAAGAGGAACGCGCAGGATCTTACAAATTCGATGTCGGAAAGCTAAAGGTGACAGTGCTGCTGGACGGACTCACCGAACTCCCTTTGGAAAAGCTGTTCACCCATGTCAGCGCAAGTGAAATC
>CAXTMW010000022.1:0-1276 GCA_964245455.1 uncultured Acidobacteriaceae bacterium | reverse complement strand
CGCCTGGAGGAGGCCGGCGATGGTGAACCAGTACAAACGCCGATTAACGCCTTCCTCATTGATACCGGCTCACAGCTTGTCTTGATTGATGCGGGCGCCGGGACAAACTTTGGAAGTAGTTGTGGCAAGCTGATTGAAGCGCTGGCTGAAGCGGGCTATCTAGCCGAACAGGTGAACACGGTGCTGCTCACGCACATTCACCCAGATCATACCGGCGGTCTGGCCAATGGGAGCAGAAAGGTCTTCCCGAATGCCGAACTTATCGTAAATCAGGCCGACCTCGATTATTGGTTTAGCCCGGACGAGGAAGCGAAAGCTAGTCCGGACCGGAAGAAAATCTTTCGGGAAAGCCAATCCGGGGTAAAGCCGTACCTGGCATCGTCTTCCGTGAGGCCCTTCACGGAAAATCAGGAGGTCTTTCCCGGTATAACGTCCATCTCGGCTCCGGGTCACACCGCCGGCCACACGATATACAGAATCGAAAACGAGCATCAGGTGCTGGTGCTCATCGGAGACCTGATCCACACCGCACAAGTACAGTTCCATAACCCAGCCGTTGCCATCAAGCTGGATTCTAACGAGCAGCAAGCCATCGCTACGCGTTCGACTCTGCTTCGTGAACTCTCTCGCCGACAAGTTCTGGTGGGCGGAGCGCACCTGCCTTTCCCCGGTCTGGGTCATCTCAAGACTTCTGCTTCCGGCTATGAATGGTTCCCGTTGCCCTGACCTGCTTGCTGTATCTTCTGGCCAGGCGCAACCGACGCGCCTCAACTAGCACTGCTATCCCAAGGAGGATCTATGTACTTTGCCATCGTTTGCCATGACCGTCCAGGCTCAGACCTCGTTCGCGCGCAAAACCTGCCCAAGCACCTGCGCTACTTGGAACAGCAAGGCGCCAAGCTTCATGTGGGAGGCCCCTTGAAACACCCCGAAACAGGAAACATGGTCGGCTCTCTATACATCATTGATGTGGAAGACTATGCCGCCGCACGTGAGTTCATCGCGGGCGAACCCCTGAACAAGGCCGGTCTGTTTGAATCACTCGAGGTGCGGGCCTGGATGCAAATGCAACCGGAGATCGTGCCTGGAGCCAATGAGTTGACCGCTCAGGAGCTGGAACGCCAACTTCAGGAGAGCGGAAGCACCGCCTGATTGCAAGAGCATTAGAACAGAATTGCTTGATTCGTTGCTTAGAACTCATTCCGCGCTACCGAGAGAGGACGTAGATGAATGTGCCTGTTGCTTACCCGTCCGCTGCAGCTATTCCACTCACAAC
>CAXTMW010000021.1:26069-26986 GCA_964245455.1 uncultured Acidobacteriaceae bacterium | reverse complement strand
TGCCGCATGTCGGCCACGCGCCACTGCGAGGCATCAGAAAAGCCGTAAAACTCTCCCGGGCACAGCGCCTTGCTCACGCACTCCCGCACATGCGGCGCGCCGTCAAACGCCACAATGCGCCCGCGGCGCGGCAGCAGGTTGACGAGCCGGCGAAACGCTGTCTTAACCGCCGCCAGATCGACGTAGATATCTGCGTGGTCGAACTCAACATGCGTCAGGATCAGCGCATCCGGGAAGTAGTGCATGAACTTTGGACCCTTGTCGAAGAAGGCGGTATCGTACTCGTCGCCCTCCAGGAGGAACGGACGGGTCTCGCGCAGGTGAAAGCTCGTACCGAAGTTTTCCGCCACGCCGCCGATCAGGAACGAGGGCGCAAGCGCGGGGTCGTTGCGCGAAGCGACCTCGTAAATCCAGGCCAGCATGCTGGTCGTGGTGGTTTTGCCGTGCGTGCCGGCAACCACCAGGGATTCGCGGCCGCGCAGCAGCTCCTCCTGGATGAGCTGCGCCATCGCCGTAAACGGGATTCGCTGATCGAGCACATACTCCAGCTCGGGGTTACCGCGGGAAAGCGCGTTGCCGATCACGACCAGGTCCGGCCGGAGGTGGAGGTTGCGCTCGCCGAAGGGCTCAGCGACCGGGATGCCGAGCGAGTGAAGCAGGTCCGACATGGGCGGGTACGCAGCCTGGTCAGAGCCGGTAACCTTATGGCCCAGCAGCTGCAGCAACCCGGCAAGCGACGCCATGGCCGTGCCGCAGATGCCGATCAGGTGAATGTGCTTCGGCGTGGCTGCTGCGGAGGAAGTCTGCGAGGGGAGGGTGCTCATTGCCGTGCCCCTAGCTTCGCACATCTGCCCGTGCGCGGACTGCCGGCTCCCGCATCCGCCGCTCGGCGGTATCCTCACCAGTCACGGTAAGGC
>CAXTMW010000021.1:24725-26059 GCA_964245455.1 uncultured Acidobacteriaceae bacterium | reverse complement strand
AACACCCCGGCACCCCCCCCGCCCCGCCGGCCCACTTGCGGGCCGGCGATGCGGTGATCCCCCGGGTCCCCGCTGCGCTGGCGGGAACTTCCAGGTAGAGCAGGCCGAAGACCTTTCCGCCGCCTGCTGACGGCGAACCGGACGGGGCCGGGTCCGGATCCAGGCTCGCGCGCACACCGAGCGGCAGCGTGACACAGGCGCCCGAAACGTGCCCTGAGCGCAAGCCGGTGGCAATCGGCCCGGAAAACTCGCCCAGCGCACAGAGGATGGCTTCCTCCAGCAGCGCCGGTGCAGCACCGGGCGAGTGGCAGTCCATCATCTCGCCGAAGATGATGCCCGGGACACCCGCCAGCTTGCCCGCCAATACGAGCTGACGCAGCATCCGGTCTACCTGGTACGGCTTGACGCCGACGTCCTCAAGAAACAGCAGCTTGCCTTCGAGCTCCGGCGCGTACGGCGTCCCGAGCGAGGCCGTCAGCAATGTCAGGCAGCCGCCGTGCAAAACGCCCGCTGCCATACCGGGTCGCAGGGCTCGCAGACCTTCCGCGGCGCCGTAGGTGTGCCGTTCGCCGTGCAGTACAGCTTGGAGGCTAGCTTCGTCGACGCCGCCGGGTCGAGAAAAATCGCCGGCCAGCAGCGGCGCATGGAACGCGACCAGCCCTGCCTGGTCGAGCAGCCAGCTCTGGATCGCGGTCACGTCACTGTAGCCAAGCAGCGGCTTCGGGTTCGCACGGATAAGCTCGAGATCGAGCCCGGGCAGCAGGTAGTTGCTGCCGTAGCCGCCGCGTGTACACAGGATCGCGTCCACCTCCGGGTCGGCAAAGGCGGCATGGAAATCGTGGAGGCGCTCCGCGACACCCGCGCTGAAGTACGGCGCGTGCTTGCCGCGGGCGTGTTCCGCAAACTGAACCTGCCAGCCGCGCTCGGCCAGCGCCGCTGCTCCCGCATCGATGTGTGCCTGCTGTGCGCTGCTCGCCGGGGCGACGACCGCAACAACCGGCCGATCCGGCAGCGCCCACGGCTTCAGGACAGGTCGGCTCATGCGCGTTTCTCGATCGAGGTCAGTGGAAAAACCTCGCCCCGCGCGATCATCTCCGCGGGGCCGGTCAGCTCCATTTCCGCTGTGTCTTCCTGCGAAGTGCGCGGCCAGCTAACGGTCTGGCTCCCACCCGGCGCGTGCACAGTTAGCTGCCGCTCACAGCCGTGGAGAAGCATGGCGGCCGCTGCGGAGGCGCACGTTCCGGTTCCGGAAGAGCTCGTCGGCCCCACACCCCGCTCGAAGATGCGGATCTCGATTGCATCGGGCGCAAGTACGCGCACAAACTCGACGTTGG
>CAXTMW010000021.1:21656-24715 GCA_964245455.1 uncultured Acidobacteriaceae bacterium | reverse complement strand
GCGCCGGGAACTGCGGGTGCACGCAGATAGCGCTACCGACCGCCTGCCAGTCCATCCCGGCGACGCGGAAGTTCTCGTCCTCCACGCGAATGACGAAATGCGGGTTCCCGGCCGATACAATGGCGCCTTCCACCAGAACGCCATCCTCATCGAGCGCAACGTCGGCCGGCGTAACTGTCGGCACGCCCATGGAGCTACGGAGCTCCATCTGCGCGCCGTCGCGCGCAACAAGCGTGCAGGTGCGCTCGCCCGCGTCTGTGCGAAGCGTAAAGCTCTCACCCGCGCGCGCGTCTTTCGTGTGCGCCATCCACGCCGCGACACAGCGCGTACCGTTGCCGCTGATCTCCGCAACCCCTCCATCCGCGTTACGCAGCCGTATGGTCCCGGATTGCTCGCCGGTCCACTCGAAAAACTCGACCCCGTCCGCGCCGACGCCTGTGTTTCGCGCGCACAGCGCAACCGCAAGCGCGCGTTCCTGGGCGTCCTGTTCGCCCGGCATGGCCGGCCCTTCCACGATCAGGAAGTCGTTGCCGCAGGCGTGAGCTTTTGTGTAAGCGAGCATGGTTCTCCTAGCGAGCATGGTTCTCCTAGTAAGTGCGTCGCACGGTCGACTCGTAGATGCGCGCGCACGGCTGCCCGGTCGCGCAGATCACGTCCAGCAGCGTAAGCCCCGCATTGTTGCGCCCAACGGCATCAGCGACCGCGTCCCCATCGAGCGCAACCACGTACCGCGCCGCGTGCGACGGGTCTTTGAGCGCGTTCTGCCACAAAAGCCAGTCCGAGTCGTTAATGGTGCGCATCAGCGGAATGCCCGCCTGCTGCACCGCCCCGACATGGTCCGAGGTATACATTAGGATGAGCCCGGCCGGCGGCAGCTGGACGAGAGCGCGCGCCAGCGCCGACTCAAACGGGATGCGGGTGCGCGAGTTCACGACCGCCTCGCCCAGGATCAGCGGCCGCTCGTGCATCAGCTCCAGGTCGTTGGCGATAAACAGCAGCGCAACCAGCCCGAGCGCCGGGACCGCCAGACGAGGCCGCCGCGCCCGCAGCCTTGCGGCACCTTCCGCGGCAAGCCAGGCCAGGCCCAGCGCAAACGCAGGCAGCATTTCCAGCCCGTAGCGCGTGTTGTACCAGCCGTGCGGATACCAGCGCGGCAAAAAGATCGGCACCGACCCGTAGGCGACCGAGTTCATGTAGAACGGCAGCGGAATCCAGAGCAGCAGCAGCGCGCCGCCCATGCCGCGCCGCGCCCGTACGGCAAGCGCGGAGCCCGCGAGTGCGCCCAGCATCACGAAGTCGGTTAGCCAGCGGCTGGTCGCGTTCAGCTCCGCCGCTTTCGCGTAGTACAGCAGCGCGATGGGCAGGTTGTGCCAGCCAGGATAGTGCCCGGCCCCGTGCGCGCTGGTTTTCGCATCGATGGCGCGGGCTGAATACGGGCCGCGCATGAAATCGATGGGGTCGCCGAACTGCCGGGCGTTGTACGCCATCCAGCACAGCGGCGCGGCCAGCAGCAGCGCGGTGCAGAACAGAAAGGCTCCGCCGGAACGCTCCCTCCAGGAGCCGGCGCGCACAGTGTGCCACAGAAGGATGCACCAGGCCGCCGCCGCGACGATCCATCCGTCGTAGCGCGTATACACGGCAAGGAGCAGCACCAGCGACGCGCCCAGCAGCGTGTTGCGCAGCGTGCGTTCGCGCGCCGCGCTGGGCGGCCATGCGGACGCGCGCCCATGCTCGACGACAAAGACCGCGGCCCACACCAGCTCGGCCAGGAAGATCGGCTCCGTCATAGCGGTCGTGCCGAGGTACAAAAGGCCAGGATTGAGCGCAAAAAATAGCGCCGCCAGCAGTGAGGGGGCAAGCGGCAGCGCCTGCCGCGCCAAGCGGTACATGCCCACGGTCCCCAGTACATAGGCCAGCATGGAGGGCGGCGCACCCGCAAGCCCGTTCTGCCACAACTGCATATTCTGCGCGAAGGGGTACATGAGCAGGTGCGGCAGCGGCAGCCATACCGAGCCGAGCTGCCGAAAGCCCGGGTAGAGCGAGTCGCCCAGGCGGCGCGCGATGTGGAGGTGCGCCACCGCATCGCCGTACAGCAGCAGCATGCCGTGGCGCGTGCAGTACGCCAGCGCAATGAGGATTAGAATGGCTGCGGCGGAGCCGACGAGCATGCACTCCTGGCGGAGCGCGCTTGGCAACGGCGCTGCTGTCGCTACTCGCACGTCAATCCAGATGAGAGAGAGTGCGCAGCTCGCGGAACCGAGCGTCGATCTCCTCGCGCGTCAACGCCTGCACCCGTTCGGTGCCGAAACGCTCACAAGCAAACGCCCCCATCGCTGCCCCATAGAACATGGCCCGCTGCCAGGTTGAGGGCGTCACCGCACCCGACTCTGCCAGCGAGCCGAAAAACCCGCCGGCAAAGGAGTCGCCCGCGCCGGTCGGGTCGACGACCTCGTCGAGCGGCAGCGTGGGCGCGCGAAATGCAACTGTTTCGGTTGCTGAAACGCCGGCGAAGGACCGCTCGCTGAAAAATGCGGTCGCTCCATACTCGCCGTGCTTCACAATCACGCTCTTCGGCCCTAGCTCGAGAATGCGCCCGGCCGCGCGGCGCAGGTTCGGCTCGCCGGCCAGCAGCCGAGCTTCGCCGTCATTGATCAACAGCGTGTCCAGCCCTGCGAGCACGCGCAGCAGGTTCTCTCGGTGACCAGTGATCCAGTAGTTCATGGTGTCGCCGCCCACCAGCCGCGCGCCGGGCAGCTGCGCGCGCACCCGCGCCTGCAGCACGGGATCGATGTTCGCGAGGAACAGGTACTCCGAGTCTGCGTAGGCATCCGGCAGCTTCGGCGAGAAGCTCTCAAACACGTTCAGCTCAGTTGCCAACGTCGCCGCGCTGTTCAGATCGTCCACATATGAACCGCGCCAGAAGAAGCTTTTGCCCGCGACGTGCTCGATGCCGCGCGTGTCGATCCCGCGCTTCGTAAACACCGCTTCTTCCGCCTTACCAAAATCCTCGCCGACGACCGCGATCACGCGCACGGAAGTAAAAAAAGACGCAGTCAGCG
>CAXTMW010000021.1:9288-21646 GCA_964245455.1 uncultured Acidobacteriaceae bacterium | reverse complement strand
GCCAACCACCAGAATGCTCATTGCTTCTCTTTCGTCGCGCCGGCTACGCGTTCAGGTATTTGCCATACAGTAGTTGCAGTTTGTCGCGCGTCGCCGCCGGGATGGCATCACGATTGGTCATAATGGCGAACTGCGCGGCACTCGCACAAGCGCAGGCGCGCTCCCGCGGCAACAGGCCCACCGCTCGACGCACCACCTGGCACGCGTTGGCGGTGTTTTGGTGCATCACGGCAATTACCTGTTCCACTGTTACAGATTCATGCCCCTCGTGCCAGCAGTCGTAGTCCGTCACCATCGCGAGGGTCGCGTAGCAGATCTCCGCTTCGCGCGCGAGCTTGGCTTCCTGCAGGTTGGTCATGCCGATGATGTCGGCGCCCCAGGAGCGATACAGGTTCGACTCGGCGCGGGTCGAGAACTGCGGCCCTTCCATGCAGACGTAGGTGCCGCCGGGTTTGCCGACCACCCCGGTCTGCTCGCAGGCTTCGCGCAGGCTTTGCGCGACCACCGCGCAGATTGGGTCGCCAAACGCGACGTGCCCGACAACGCCCTCGCCGAAAAAGGTGCCGACGCGCGCAAAGGTGCGGTCAATGAACTGGTCAGGAATCACAAAGTCTGTGGGCTTGTGCTCTTCCTTGAGCGAGCCGACCGCGGAGACCGACAGAATCTGCTCCACGCCCATTGCCTTGAGCGCGTAGATGTTTGCCCGAAATGGAAGCTCACTCGGCAGCAGACGATGACCCTTGCCGTGCCGGGCGAGGAACGCGACGCGACGCCCGTCGAGCGTGCCCAGCACCAGAGGGTCACTCGGGTCGCCCCACGGCGTCGGCACCTGCTCTTCACGCACCTCTGTCAGGCCGGGCATGGCATACAAGCCGCTGCCGCCGATGATTCCTATCTCCGCCTTCTGCTGCAACGCTCACTCCCTTTACCGAAAGTTCAGTATACCCGCGGCCTCATCGCCGCCCGCAGGCAGCCTTGCCGCGCGAAGAAGTGGCGCAACGGCGCGCTCAGGCTGGCGCGCGGCGCGCCTGCGGCGCTGTTCCCAGGCGCCGACTGCGCCTCGATCATGCTCGCCATTACCTGCTCCGCCAGCGGCATAGGCAGGCTATGGCTCACAAAGACGTACCGATCCTGCTGCCGCACCAACGCGGGCCCTTCGCGGGTTGTGTCGACTGCCTGCCCGGCCGCCTGCCCAGTTTTGACGCCCGGGTAGCGCTTCACGAGGCTCCGGCGATACAGCTCGGCAAAGGCTCCGGCGGCCTGCGCCGTCTTCCAGCGCGACAGATACACAAGTGCAATCGAAGCGGTATCATCTTTCTCGGCGTCGGTCTTGGCCGCGCGCGACTGCGCCGCGTAGTACAGGCCGCCGTCCCACGCCTCTGCCGCATCGGCCGCGGCACCTTTGTCCGCCAAAGCGCCGGCCAGCATCCGCACATCGAGCGCACCCATCACGCCCACGTCGTAGGGTGCCCAGCCTGCATCCAGCAACGGGTGCAGATCGGGCATGGCAAGCAGCGGCGCGTGGCCGCCTCGCCAATAAAAGTCGGGGTGCAGGATCTCATACGTAGAGTCCGGCGGCCGCTGCAGCGCACCCGCAAATGCGGCATCTGTGCCGTGCGCCTGCAGCAGTTTTTGCTCAAACAGCAGGCCGTCGTTGTAGGGAAACAGCAGCGATTCCCGCAGCACCAGCGGCGCGCTGGAAAGGATCGGCGAATCGTCATCACCCGAGGTGGCATTCTCCAGATCGCTCGCGGACAAAGTCTGCGTACGCAGCGATCGGCCGCTTCCCTCCAGCCCCCAGTCCATGTAGGCGACCATCGCCTGACCTTCCAGCACCGCCTCACGCGCCGTGTCAGTCTCGTCGTAACGGATGTGCTCGCGATCTTCGGCTACATTGGTCGCGGTCCCTTCCGGCCCCGCATTCTCCCACTTATCCAGGTCGACCTTCCGCGCACTCTGGTACTGGTCCTGCAGTGCGTGGGTCAGCTCGTGAGCCAGCACCGGTTTCTGCGTGTCGGCATCAATCCAGTCCAGCAGGTTTACGGTCTTGGTCTTGCTGTCGTAGAAGCCGGCGACCTGCTCGCCCAGCAGGCTCAGCAAAAACGGCCGCAGGGCAAAGTGCGGCGGCAGCAAGCCAAACTTCTCCAGCACAATGGCCGAGCGCTCGATGCGGGCCGTGTCCTTGTCCTCGTCCATCTTTAGCTTGAGGAACGAGACCACCTGCTCCCGCGTCAGCAGCTTGCGCTTCACATCGCGGTGCACCGGCAGGCCGGTGTCTTTCGCGTCGAAGCGCAGGATGGTGTCGACCGAACGAAACAGCTCCCGGGCCTGTGCCGGGCTCATGCGCGGCTTCGCCGAAGCGGTGGTGTCAGCCGGCTGCGCCGCGCCTGACGCAGCGCTGAGAGCCGCGACAAGCAGAAGATGGGAGAAAAGTGGAGGGCGGGTCAAAGGCATGAGTGGACGGTCGCGCGGTACCCTTGCATGGTAGCGCGTACGAGACTGAGCAGGATGGCGCGGCAGCAGAGACCGGGGAACGGCGCCACCTATAATCGAGGGATGCCGTGTCCCGGACGAACGTGACCGCGCGGCCTATCACTCTTCTTATGACCCAGCCAGCTATTCAGACCGACCCGCCCGTCTCCGCACCACCGACGCCGCTCGCAAGTACGCTGAGCGCGGGAAGAACGGCGTTCGCCGGGAGAGAAACCGTTGCCGCTTTTGCAGGGGCCGACAGCGAGCTTCAGGCACTGCGCACAAGCGCCGGCGTCTACGACCTGGGCTGGCGGGCCCGGCTGCGCATCACCGGCGAGGACCGCGTCCGCTGGTTGAACGGCATGGTGACCAATACCGTCAAGGACCTGAAGCCCGGCCGGCTGAACTACACCTTTCTGCTCAACGCGCAGGGCCGCATCCAGGGCGACGGTGAGGTGTACGCGCTCGCCGACGCTTTGTTGCTCGCGACCGATCACGGGCAGGCGGAGCGGCTGCGCGCGCACCTGGACCACTTCATCATCATGGACGACGTAGAGCTGTCTGTGGAGGCTGGGATCACCGCGGTTGGGCTTGCCGGACCTGATGCTCCCTCGGTGCTGCATCGTTGTTTTCCCACTCTTGCCCCGCCCGAGCCAAGCCGGCACGTGCAGCATAATGACGTGCTCGTCGCCTGCGAGCAGCCGAAAAGCTATACGCTCTGGTGCGCGGATGCTGCTGCCGCCGGAGCATGGTCGCAGCTGACGGCCGAAGGCGCCGTCCCATGCGGGCTGGAAGCCGTCGAGGCGTTAAGAATCCTCTCCGGCGTGCCGCGCTACGGGGCAGACATCCACGGGAAGAGCCTCGCGCAGGAAACCGGCCAGACACGCGCGCTGAACTTTAATAAGGGCTGCTATCTCGGGCAGGAGATTGTGGAGCGCGTGCGCTCACGGGCCACCGTTCACCGCGCTTTGCGGGTCTTTGCGCTTGAAGGCGAGATAGTGCAACCGGGGGCGACACTGTTCGAGCCCGGCAAGCCCGACACACCCGTCGGCGAGCTGACCAGCATCACACGCGTGTCCCTGCCGGAGCTCGGGGGCGCCTATGCTCTAGGTACCGTGCGAGCCGAGGCCGCAGGCGAGACGCTCAGCTACGGAAGCGGCACCGCAACAGCACTCCCGCAGCCGCCACTGAAACACGACTGAGCCTGAAAGGGATCGAAAGGACGAGCCGCCATGGCAGAAAAACCGCCCGCATTTGTTGTCGTTGATAAACGCAAATTCACCTCCGAGGGCGACATTCGCGAGGGCTTCGTTGAGCCGGAGCGCTCGGCTGAACCCGTGCCGGCCCCTGTGTCCATGCCTGTCACTGAAGAGCCGGCCGGCGCGAAGGTGGTAACCATGCCCGCGCGGGCAACAGCGGCGCAGGCCGACGATCTCGGCGACGAGGAGATGGCAGGATCACTTGCACCGCTCGGCGCTGCCGAAACGGATCCAAGCGCGGTAGACGCATATGGCGACATGACGGATCCCGGGAGTGACGACGAGATGCTCAGCTTCGGGGCGGAAGGCGCGCCGCTCGGCGAACCCCGCAGCGCGGCTGAAACCGAAGCGCAGGACCGCGCCTACCGGCAAAGCAGTCGCGAGCTCGACTCGCTGCTGCGGCAAGCAAACCCGGGCATGCAGGCGCCGGGTGTGGTTGCCTTTGAGCACATTGTGCAGAGCTTTTACCTGTCGGCCATCATGGCCATGGGTGCCGGCACCGAGCCGGGGCAGAAGCCGCGCATCGACATCGTCGGCGCCCGGCAGTCGATCGACATGCTGACCGTGCTGGAAGAAAAAACACGCGGCAATCTGTCGCCCGAGGAAGCGCAGCTGCTCCAGGGCATTGCCTTCGAGCTGCGCATGATGTTTCTCGAACTCACCAATGCCATCAGCAAGCAGGCTCACCAGCCCGCGCCGGGGCGGTTCGGCGCAGTGCCGCCGGGCAGCGGTCTTCGGTAGGCGTGAGGCAAAAGGCGACGATCACCGTGCTGGGCAGCGGCACCAGCATGGGCATTCCCATTGTCGGCTGCTCCTGCTCGACCTGTACCTCGCCTGACCCGCGCGACACACGCACCCGCCCTTCCGTCGCAGTCTCCTGGCAGGGATCTGCAGGGGAGCACCGCGTCATCATCGACACCGGCCCGGAGTTCCGGATGCAGGCGCTCCGCGAGGGCATCACCTGCGTCGACGCCGTGCTCTACACACACGCGCATGCCGATCACATTCTCGGCCTCGACGACCTGCGCCCGCTCACCTTCCGCTTCAAGCAAACCAAGCTGCCCCTTTATGCGGACGCGAGCACGGCAGAAGTTCTTGAGCGCATCTACGACTACACTTTTTCGCCCACCTCCACCTACCCGAACAAAGCCCGGGTAGCGCTTCATCGCATCGCCGGGACCGAGAAAGTTGAGGTCGAAGGAGCTGTTTTTCAGCGCATCCCGCTGTTCCACGGCCGGCTGCCGATCGCCGGATACCGCTTCGGCTCCGCCGCGTACCTGACCGACATGAGCAGCATCCCGGAGGAAAGCCTTGCGCTGCTCGGCGACCTCGACGTCGTGATCCTGGACGCGCTGCGCTGGGAGCACCACCCCAGCCACGCGAATATCGAAGAAGCTGTTGCCTGGGTCGAGCGCATCGGTGCCCAACGCGCCTTCTTCACTCACATGTCGCACGAGCTGGCACATGCCGCCACCGAAGCGAAGCTGCCCCCGCACATTCGCCTGCTCTACGACGGCCAGCGCATCGCGGTCCAACTCTAACCATGCTTATCCTGCACAGTGCGGAAGAAGCCCGCGAGCAACTAGGAGCAAGCAGCCGCAGCGTGATCGCAATCGGCAACTTCGACGGCGTGCACTGCGGGCATCGAGCCATCCTGGAGCAGGTGCGCGAGCGAGCCCGTGTTGTGAACGCTCGCTCAGTCGTGGTTACCTTCGACCCGCACCCGCTTCGCGTGCTTCGCCCGGCGGAAGCACCGCTGCTCATCACGCCGCTTCCTCAGCGCCTCCCCCTGCTGGCCGGCACTGGGATTGACGCCGTGTTGGTGCTCCCATTCAGCCAGGCTTTTTCAAAGGAAAGCGCGCGCAGCTTTACTGAGAAAGTGCTCAAGCAGGCACTGGGCGCGCTCGCCGTGCATGAAGGCGACAACTTCCGCTTCGGCTACCGCGCCGAGGCCGACGTGGAAACGCTGCGTTTGTTCGGCCGGGAGATGGGCTTTGCCGTCGTGGCGCACTCGGTGCTGCACCGGCGCGGCTATGCGGTGTCGTCCAGCCAGGTGCGTACCCTCATCGCGGAAGGTCGGGTCTCTCGCGCACGCGCGTTGCTCGGCCGCCCGTTCTCGATCCACTCCCACCCGGCGCGCGGCCGAGGCATCGGCACCCGCCTGCTAGTGCCTACGGTCAACCTCGCCCCCTACCCGGAGCTCAAGCCCGCGCATGGGGTCTACGTGACGCGCCTGCGCATCGGCACGGGTGCGGACGCACCCACGTTCGACGCCGTGACCAACTGCGGCAATCGCCCCACCTTCGGCGAAGACTCCTACGCGATCGAGTCGCACCTGCTCAACTACAACCCGGACACAGCCCCGCTCGACCTCACCGAATCCACCCCGCTCGAGCTCAGCTTCCTGCGCCGCATTCGCCCCGAACAGCGCTTTCCCAACCCTGAAGCCCTCAAGTCGCAGATCTTCCGCGACGTCGCATATGCCCGACGGTATCTGCGCCTCGCCGATCGTCTGTCTCGGTAAAAAGACCAGACCCCTGCGCGGGAGGCGGCCACTTCGTGGCGTGTCTTTTCTAAAAGCAAGCCCGGAGCATCGCGACGGTCACAGCGGCTCGCCCAACCACCCCAACGACAACCCGCCACTAAGTGGCCGCAAGCCGCGCAGGCGGTCTTGCCTTTGGCTGTAAACTGACCGTGGATAACTTCTATGTTTGAGACTCTGCAGGACAAGCTTCAGCGCGCCTTCAAGAACCTGCGCGGCCAAGGCACCGTCACCGAAGAAAACATCAACGATGCCCTGCGCGAAATCCGCCTCGCGCTGCTCGAAGCCGACGTGAACCTCGCGGTCGTCCGCGAGCTGATCGAGCACATTCGCGCTAAGGCTCTCGGGCAGGAGGTGATGACCTCGCTCTCGCCCACCGAGCAGGTCATCAAGATCGTGCGCGATGAGCTGGTGGCGCTGCTCGGCAAGGACACGGCGCGCTTCCAGTTTGCGTCGCGTCCGCCGACCGTCATCCTGATGGCCGGACTGCAGGGCTCGGGCAAAACCACCACCTCCGGCAAGCTTGCGGCCTGGCTGCAGAAGGGCGGCCACCGCCCGCTGCTGGTCTCGGTCGACGTGTACCGGCCAGCTGCCCGGCAGCAGCTCAAGATCGTCGCGGGGCAGATCAAAGCCAACATTTACGAGGGCGACGAACGCGGCGAGCCTGCCGGACCGGCGCTGGTCGAGCGTCTAGCCAAGGAAGCCCGCCGCGAAGCCGTCAACACCGGCTGCGACACACTCATCGTCGACACCGCGGGCCGGCTCGGCATCGACTCCGAACTGATGGACGAAATGGCAATGTTGAAGACGCTGCTCGCCCCGCAGGAAATCCTCTTCGTCGCGGACGCCATGACCGGCCAGGACGCCGTGCAGTCGGCCAAGGCCTTCCACGACCGCCTGGCGCTAACCGGCACCATCCTGTCCAAGATGGACGGCGACGCCCGCGGCGGCGCTGCCCTGTCAATCCGCCACATCACCGGGGCACCGGTGAAATTTATAGGCACCGGCGAGCGTTCCGATGCGTTTGAAGCCTTCCACCCGGACCGCATCGTCAGCCGCCTGCTCGGCATGGGCGACATGATGTCGCTGATCGAGCGCGCCGAGTCGACGCTGGACCGCAAAAAGTCAGAAGATTTCGCGAAAAAAGCGCTTTCGGGCGACGGCTTTTCACTCGAGGATTTCCGGGACCAGCTCCGGCAGATCCGCAAAATGGGCTCGCTCAAAAGCATCATGAAGATGCTGCCCTCGGTCGGGCCGTTCCAGGGCATTCAGCAGATGGCCGACCAGGTCGATGAGAAGCAGTTCGTGCGGCTTGAGGCGATGATCAACTCGATGACGAAGAAAGAGCGCAACAATCACGAGATCATCTCAGGCTCCCGCCGCAAGCGCATCGCCGACGGCTCCGGCACCAGCGTGCAGGAAGTCAATGCCCTGCTGAAGCAGTACGCACAGATGCGCCGGATGTTTAAGGGCATGGGCAAGGGCGGCGGCGCGATGCAGCGTCGCGCCATGAGCATGATGGGCGGGATGAAGGGCATGGGCCGGTAGTACACGGCCCATGCCCTTCATGAAAAGTGAAACCGCCTACGCGGCTTGCGGTCACTTCGTGACGTGTCTTCTCTAAGTACACACGCCACGAAGTGGCCGCCGGTTCCTTTCTCCCGATTTCATTCGGCGCGGATTTACACTCGGCGTGACCCTTCTTTACGGAAGGGCCACACTGACGATCGCTGGCCCCTGAAGCATGTCGGGAGAAAGGAATCCCGCGTAGGGGGTCTTATTTCTCGGAGAAAAATGGCTTCCCTGCAGGACCATCTCGACAGCATTACCGAGCAGACGCGCCGCCTGGTGCAGCCGGAGCGGCTCGCTCCTGGCGAACGGGCCATTGCCGAGCTATTCGCCTCCGGCATCGAGGATCGCATTCTGCCCGTCGGTGCTAAGGCCCCTGCGTTCGCGCTAGCCGAGGGGAACGGCAGGCTCGTGCGCTCTGCCGATCTACTCGCGCTCGGGCCGCTGGTCCTGAACTTCTTCCGCGGCCGCTGGTGCTCCTACTGTGTCAACGAGCTTGAAGCCTGGCGCGACCTGTATGCCTCCGTGCGGGAGCACCATGCGCTGCTGGTCGCGATCTCACCGCAGACCGAGCGACAGAACGGCTTCGCTGCCGACCAGCACGCGTTGCCGTTTCCCGTGCTTGCCGACCCGGGCGCCGCGGTCGCCGAGCAGTTTGGCCTGGTCTACGCCGTGCCCGAGTACCTCCAACGCTACTACCGCTCCATCCTGATCAACATTCCGTTCATGAACGGCGAGTCGAGCTACCGGCTGCCGATCCCAGCGACCTACGTTCTCGCGCAGGACGGCACGGTACTGTTCGCGCAGGCCTACGCCGACTTTCGCGTGCGCCCCGAGCCGG
This sequence comes from uncultured Acidobacteriaceae bacterium, assembly GCA_964245455.1. Classification (GTDB taxonomy): domain Bacteria; phylum Acidobacteriota; class Terriglobia; order Terriglobales; family Acidobacteriaceae; genus EB88. The sequence continues at coordinate 12,963 of CAXTMW010000021.1, read as the reverse complement.
TGGACGCGCTCGCTGCTCTCCCCTGCTAGCTGGCCAGCTCACCCCTGCACGCTTTATAAAGGCTCACGAAGCACAGGAGCCTGCCCATGAAGCCTGAGCCCAACCTGCCGGCGCTGCCGCACCGCCGAGCCCTGCTGCAACTAGCCGCGGGCGGCCTCAGCTTCGTTGCGACAGGTGCCGGCCAGAAGCTCGGCGCGGGCAACCCATCGGCGGCAGCCGCGCCCCCACCACACCCATTTGCTCCTGGCACGCAAGGGCAGGGCTGGCTCAACGTGCGGGAGCACGGTGCCGCCGGCGACGGCAAAACACTTGACTCGCCGGCTATTAACGAGGCCATCACCACCGTGGCTCGCGCGGGCGGCGGCACCGTGTACTTTCCAGCCGGGGTGTACCGCTGCTACTCGCTGCGCCTGGCCAGCTATGTCTCGCTCTACCTCGACCAGGGTGCGACCATTCTGGCCGCGGAAACGCCGCTCAACGGCATGGCAAGCGGCGGCTACGATGCGGCCGAGCCGCAAAGCCTCGCCTTTGAGGCCTACCAGGATTACGGCCATAACCACTGGCACAACTCGCTGCTGTGGGGCGAGGGCCTCCACGACATCTCGATCCTGGGGCCGGGGCTGATCTGGGGCAAAGGGCTGAGCCGCGGACATGACGACGACACCGACCTGCCGGACACGAGCAAACCGGGTGTCGGCAATAAGGCGATTGCCCTCAAGAACTGCCGCAACGTCACGCTGCGCGACTTTTCCATTCTGCAGGGCGGCTGGTTCGGCATCCTTCCGACCGGCGTCGATAACCTGGCGATCGATAATCTCCGCATCGACACCAACCGCGACGGCATGGACCTGGACTGCTGCCGCAATGTGCGCGTGTCCAACTGCACGGTCAACTCGCCCTGGGATGACGGCATCTGCCCGAAAAGCAGTTTCGCCCTCGGCTATGCGCGCCCGACGGAGAACGTCACGATCACGAACTGCTATGTGACAGGCGGGTATGAGCTGGGTTCGGTGCTCGACGGCAGCCGGCGACCCATGCCTGCGGCCTTTGCCCCGTACCGTACCGGACGCATCAAGTGCGGTACGGAGTCAAACGGCGGCTTCCTCAACATCACCGTGTCGAACTGCGTGTTTGAGAGCTCGCGCGGCCTCGCACTGGAGGCGGTCGACGGCGCGCGTTGCGAGGACATCACGTTCAGCAACGTGGCGATGCGCAATATCGCGCAGGCACCCTTGTTTCTTCGCCTGGGCCGCCGCATGCGTGGGCCTGCCGGTGTGCCGGTCGGGACCATGAAGCGGATCCTGCTAAGCCAGATTACCTGCTCGGGCGCGTCCACGCTGCCGTCCATCCTGGCCGGGGTACCGGGCCATCCGATCGAGGACGTCCAAATCAGCAACGTCTTGATCCGGCAGGCAGGCGGCGGCTCGCCCGGGCTGGCGGCCCGCATTCCTCCTGAGAATGAGAACAGCTACCCGGAGCCATCCATGTTTGGGGACCTGCCGGCGATCGGCCTGTTTTGCCGCCATGTACGTAATTTGCAAGTTTCCAACTTCGAGGTTCAGACCGAGGCACCCGACGCGCGGCCGGCCTTGTGGCTGGCCGACGTTGATGGCGCGGACTTCCACCGGGTACGCGCGCCACGCGGGACAAAACCGACCTTTTCCCTACACAGCGTGGCGGACCTGCGAATATCCGGCACGCGGGGGGTGCCGGATATGGAAGAAGTGGCCATCGTTAGCAGGGAGTTGTAGCTTGCCCGGGGAGGAAGTGCTGCTTGCGCAGCGATCCCTCAGGCTGAGGTTTCCGGGCTTGCGGCAAATACGGCAGGCATCTCGGCACCGCGGCGCGTACGCCCAAACTCGCGGCCAAAGTGCCGCGACAGGTGGCGCGTCGTCCATTTGGCACCGACCGCGAAGCGCTGCGCCGGGCCGAAGCAGTTGGCTGAGGCGAGCCCGATCATATGCAGCCCCGGGACGCTTGTCTGAAACGTGGGTCCCAGCACGGGCGTACCCTCGGCAGTGCGGATCGCCGCCGTAAGCGCGGGATCCATGAACTTGAGCGCGGCAAGGTTCGGCTTATAGCCGGTCGCCGCAATCACGTGGTCCGCGACAAACTCCTGCCCGACCTCGTCCGGTTGATCGTAGCGTACGCGCACCTTTGAGCCATCCCAGGCGACACCCTGGATCTGCGCGCTCATGTGCATCGGGATGCGCCCTTCCACCTTGTCGCGCATGAACCAGCCGGGGATCGGCCCAAGGTGCCGCCGCACCACACGGTGGCGAAAGCGCTGCGGCAGCGCCCGGAACAGCAGCGGTGCGTCGACGCAAATCACGTACTCCCAGCCGACACCAAGCCCAGAGCGCGGGTAAAGGATGCGACGCTTCAACGGACGAGGGTCCATCTCGGGGGTGTAGAAGCCGATCTTGGGCCTGCGGCCCATGATGTGCACGTCCGCGCCGGCGTCGGCCAGCGAGGCTGCCAGATCGACTGCTGAGGCTCCGGCACCGACCACCAGCACGCGCTTGCCCGCGAATTTATCTACATCGCCGTGCGCGTAGCTGTGCGTCACCGCCTCAGGCGGCAAGCCCTGCAGTTGCGGCGGCAGAAAACCGAAGTGCGTGATCCCTACTGCGAGCACAACGCGCCGCGCCGTTAGTGCTTCGCCGGCGGCCGTTTCCAGGGCAAAGCCTTCGCCCTGCTTTTGGAGGCGCGTGATGTCGACTGTTTCAAGCTGCGGCACCATGCGCCGCTGGAACTCAAGCCCATAGGCGACGAAAGTATCGAGCGGGATCGGCATGCCGGAGCGCTTGTACGGCAAACCCTGCTCCCGGCAGAACTGCTCCAGCGTATAGCTACGCTCGGGATCATACAGTGTGGACGCGTACCCGTCGGACTTGAGGCACATGCCTTTGGGCATGTTGTTCTGCCAGCTTTGCATGGGCTTGCCGAAGATCCGGTGCCGAACACCGTTATGCTCGAGATGCGCGCCGAGAGAAAGACCGTAAGGCCCGGCACCGATAATGGCAACGTCTGTGTTTTGGTTGTGCATACCTTGTGTCTTCATCGGCCTGTCTGAGATTAGCGTGAGTATAACTGCGTCGTTTTTACGCATGTCGGGAAATATGCAGTAACCCTTACCGGAAAGTGCGGGGTAATCTAGTCCTGCTCTTCTAGACTCGCCAGTGTCAGGGGGGATTTCACCTCCGACAGAAAGTAGCGCGCCATGCAGACTCCACTTTCGGTGCTTTTCATCACCACACAGACCTGGCTCCAGATCACACGGCTTGCTATGCGTTTTTGTGAGTACGGCTGCCGTGTTTCCGTCATCTGTCCCGAAGAAAGTCACTTGGCATATGCTCCCTACCTGGCGCAGCGCTTTCGCTTCAGTCTTACTGACTCACTCGGCGCGTTAAGGCGCGCTATTCTCGCCTCGCGCGCGGATTATCTTCTGCCAACCGATGATATGTCCGTCTGGTTTCTGCATGAGCTTGCGGAAACAACACCAGCGCTTCGCCCGATCATCGAGCGTTCACTCGGGGATCGCCGCTCGCACGAGCTGCTCCGCTCACGCCTCGGGCTGCTTCGCCTGGCGCGCAGGCTCGGCATCGCGGTGCCGGAAACAGAGCCGCTCCACTCGGTCGAGCAGCTCGATCGCCGGCAGGCCGAGAATCGCTT
>CAXTMW010000021.1:0-9278 GCA_964245455.1 uncultured Acidobacteriaceae bacterium | reverse complement strand
CCTGTGTCTTGAAAAAAGACGGTACGTGGGGAGGCAGCGGCGTGTACGTGGCTGAAAACGCGGACGAAGCGCGCCAAGCATTCGCCGCGCTTACCGAGGAGGCGACCCGGTCGGCGCGGGCGATGCAGTGGCTTCGCATTGGCGACAAGTCCGCCTTTACGCGGCTGCGCTGCCTCAGCAGCCCAAAGCTGACATCGCAGTCCTTTGTGAGCGGCGTGCCGGCCAACTCCATGTACGCCTGCGCCCAAGGCCGCATCCTGGGCGAAGTGCAGGCACGGGTCATCGCGTCGGAAGGCAAAAAGGGGCCGTCGCTCGTCATTCAATTAATGGAGGACGCAAGGATCTCGCGTGCCGGGGCCGCGCTGGCCGAGGCTCTGCAGCTTTCCGGATTTTTCGGATTGGACTTTATGCTCGACGCGGAAACCGGCGAGCCGCTGCTGATCGAGCTCAATCCTCGATCCACGCAGCTGGGTCACATCGCCCTTGCGAACCAGCCCGATCTGGCCGGCCGCCTGTGGGCGCACTGGACCGGCAATCCTCTGCCGCCGAGCGGCAGCGCCGAGCTTGGCCGCACGGTCTGCTTCTACCCGAAAGGCGAGCAGTTCACGCGTGAAACGGCGAGCCTGCCCGGCTGCCGGCCGGATGTGGCCGCGCACGAGGCGCCCCTGCTCCGCTCGCTGATCGCCGGCAACCCGGCCCTGCGCTCCCGCGTACGCGGCCACCTGTGGCGTAGCATGGCCAGGCTCAAAGGTTCGCTTCGCAGCGAAGCACAGCCGCAGGCCTACTTTCACCACGGTGCCGATGACGACCTTGATTGCGCTGCCGATACCGAGGTTCCCGCGGCGGAGCCCGCGCAGCGCGGCAGAGTGGTCTTTTCCGCAAGCTGACCCGCTCAATATTTCGCGTCATTGACGCCATTGTTGAACCGCCAATTACGGCTTTCTAATACCTTTTCTACGGACTTTCTACAACGGCATGATTTCCCCTTGATGAGGGAGATATCCGTATGTATCAAGACCGCCCTGCGATTTCTTTCCGTCTTGCGGCAGGTCGGCTTTCTCACGTGTCGACGCGCTCGATAGGCTTTGTCAAAGCTAGCCTGTTCCCACCTGCAACCGGGGTTCCATCCAACAGATCGAGTTTGCGGTTCAACATGCCTCGGATTGAGACCGTGCAAGGGCCGCCGTGTGGGTCAGGTGGTTTTCCCGCTCCTCCCTTGCCCGCTGTCTCAGCCGCTCCCAGCTCGCTCCGCTGTTTATAGCCTTTTTCTACACTCGGCCTCCCTGCGCGCACGCCGTACCTGTGTAACTTTTCTGGAGGATTTCCTTGTTCAGCAATACACGTAAACCAAGTAGTACTCACCTTATCCCGACACTGCTGTGCTTCCTTGCATCCGGAACACTCGCCCATGCGGGCAGCCCGAGCCTTTCCACTCCCGTCGCCGGCGCTTATGGAAGCATCCACGGCGTCGCATGGCGCGCCGACGGGAGTCCCTCGCTCGGCACCGAGATCGTGATCCACAACCTCGACGCAAACACGCGCACCGGCGTTGTTACCGACGGCACAGGCCGCTTTGCGGCAGAAAACCTGCCCACCGGCCGTTATGAGCTGACCGCGGTCGGCAGCGATGCGACGGCCGCACCGCTGGCGCTCGACCTGCCGGGAGGCCGCGATACCCACGTGGAGCTTGCGCTGCAGCAGACAACAGAACGCAGCCCGAATGCCGCCGCGCCGCCGCAGGCTGTCCTCGGACGGGGCTTCTGGACCAGGCTGGGCCACGCGTACCTGGATGACTGGTCCCCGCCGGCGCCGACCAGCGACGCGACGCCCGCACCGGCGCCGCAGCGCCGCGGCTTTCCCGCGCCTCTCAACTCGCCTCCATTTCCTTCGGCCGACTGGCCGATCGGCGGCACCGTCGTCATCGGCGCGCCCGACTACCAGACCTATCCGCTGATGACCGCGCTTGAAAAGCCGAACAGCCGCATCAAGGCGTATGGCTGGTTTGACATCGGCGGCAACGCCAGCTCATCGAACAAAGGCCAGTACGCCAATACTGTTACCGCGTATGACGTCGTCCCGAACTCGATTCAGCTTGACCAGGTGGCGTTGTATTTCGAGCGGCTGCCGAACACCGTGCAGACAGATCACATCGACTGGGGCTTCCGCCTTGCCAGCTTGTACGGACAGGACTACCGGTACACGACGGCCAAGGGCGTCTTCAGCCAGCAGCTGCTATCGCACGCCAGCGGCCAGCAATACGGGTTTGACGAGGTGATGTACTACCTCGACGTCTATCTTCCTCACATCGCAAAAGGCGCCGATCTCCGTATCGGGCGCTATATTTCACTACCGGACATCGAGGCGCAGCTAGCCCCGAATAATTACACCTACAGCCACTCGATCTTGTACACCTATGACTGCTACACACAGCACGGCATCGTCCTTACGACCAAGCTGAGCGATCACTGGACCGTGCAGGCCGGCGTATCCGGCGGCTGTGAAATCGCGCCGTGGGTCAAAGGAGCCAAGCTTACCGGCACGGCCGGTTTTGCCTATACCTGGCACAAGGGTGGAGACAACATATACTTCATCGCAAACTCACTGAACTCCACCAAGTACCAGTACAACAACATTTCCGCTTACTACCTGACCTACTATCACAAGTTCAACCCGACCTGGCATACAGACACCGAGCTTTGGTATCAATACGAGAGCAAGGTGCCGAACAATAACTACACAGCGGCCCCATTATTTCTCCCGCGCCGATCGGCGGAGCCAATGGTGCATTCTGTAACCCGAATGCCATGCATTGCTTCGCACCCGACTACGCAATCGTGAATTATGTCGAGCATGAGTTTAACAATCATCACTCCTCGTTCACGATTCGCAACGAAATGGTCAACGACCTGAAAGGGCAGCGCACCGGCGTACCGACCGTCTACTCAGAGCACCTCTTCGGCTTCAATTTCTGGGTCGGCAGCACCATCACCTTCCGCCCGGAAGTTCGCTTTGAACACTCCTACCAGAAAGCCGCGTATGACAGCCCGTATCTTGGGTTGCCTACGAAGCAGAGCCAGGGCACCCTGGCAGGCGATCTGATCTACCACTTCTAGTTCACAGAAAGCCAGGCAGGTCCTCTGCCTGGCTTTCTTTTTCCACGGCCCCGCGCACCCCTCGCGCGAACTACCTGCTCCCTTTGCGGATCGCAAGCAGGAGGTCACTCCTTACTGCTTCCAAGCGCCGCAAGCACGGCACCCGGCAGCGAATCCCTATAATTGCTGAGGAGACTTCGCGGATCGCTTCCGTCTCAGCGAGCTCACACCTGCGCCTCCCGGCGCATACGAGGGAAACTATTCCACCCGTCCAAGCGTCTCTCCACCTTCAGAAGGTACCGCGCCTCCTCTGTGAACCAGGGGACGCGCCGTGTGCTCCTGCTCTCTCAGGTACATCGCATTCATGATGATTGTTCGAGATCTGCTGCTCGGGATCGCCGCCATCCCATTCATTTACTACGCCGTTTCCATCTTCAGCTGCGCTCACTTTTTTGTCGCGAAGCAGGCCGCGGCTCGGGGCATGTCGGCGTTTACCCCACCGGTCAGTCATCTGAAGCCGGTGCGCGGCCTGGATCCAAATGCGTACGAGAACTTCGCCAGCTTCTGCCGGCAGGACTATCCCGAGTACGAAATCCTGTTCTGCGTGGGTGACACCAGCGACCCCGTGCTGCCCGTGCTGCAAAGGCTGGTTCGCGACTTTCCCGACCGGCAGATCCGCATCCTGATCGGGTCGGGCCGCAACGCGACCAATGACAAGGTCGCCAAGCTTGCCCGGATGGCGGAGGAAGCTTCCTACGAACACCTGATCATCAGCGACAGCGACGTCCGGGTCGAGCCGGAGTATTCACATCGCTTAATGGCTCCGTTGGCGGACGAAAAGGTCGGCGCCGTGACCTGCCTGTATGTGCCGACAGAGTCAACTGGCGGGATTCAGCACCTTCAGGACATGGGCATGGTGTCCGACTTCTATCCCGGCATCCTGATCGCGATAGTCCTGGATGGGGTGAAGTTCGCGCTTGGCCCCACCATCAGTACCACCCGCACACGGCTGCGCGGCTTCGGCGGTTACGAGGCGATTGAGAACCGCCCCGCGGACGACCTGCTGGTGGGCCGGCTCATTGCCGAGCAGGGCTACGAGGTGGTTCTGCTCAACTACGCCGTGTCGACCGTGCCGGACTACCAGTCCTTTGGAGAACTTTTTTACAAGCGCCTCCGCTGGATCACGGTCATGCGCCACATGCGGCCGTGGGGACACCTCGGGCTTGTCTTCACCTTCGGGCTGCCCTGGGCGCTGCTCGCGATTGCGCTGCTGCCCACCCCTGCCGTGGCTGAATGGTACCTGGGGCTCTACCTGCTGATGCGCGTCACCATGACGCTGCTGGTCGGCGGCTGGGGGCTACGGCAGCCGGCGGTCTGGACAAAGCTCGCTTGGATTCCCATATGGGACGCCATGGCCTGGTGTATCTGGCTTGTCAGCTTTACGCGCCGCTCGATTCGCTGGCGCGGCCAGGACTACCTGATCCGCAGGGGTGAACTGGTTCCAGCATCACCCACGATGAATGCTTCCAAGGCACACGCTGACCTGCTGCCGTAGCGGTTCTGAGTATCTTTTACTGCAAGTCTGGTCAGCTCAAGCTCCAAAAAGAGGTCATCCTGAGGAGCAAAGCGAGGAAGGATCTACTCTTCGCGCTCGGATGGAACAAAAGCAGATCCTTCGCTCCGCTCAGGATGACCCTGGTATTGACTTAACCCTCCGCTTAACCTCTCCGCTGGCCTCTTCTCGCTCCCGATGAACTTGGAGCCGCCCTACACAGCCTCTTTCACAAACAGCGGCTGCCCGGTTCTGCCAAACGCCGTGCTGCGCTCGTTCCTGGTTTGCCGCCAGTTGACCTGCGGCGCAAACAGCGCCGGGTCGATGCGATCCCGGTAGCGCAGCGCGATGTTGATCAACGAATCGACCAGTGAATCCGAAAGCTTGTGCGGCTCGAGTCCCAGGTCCTGCAGCTTCGAGTGCTTCGCGTTGTAGTAATGTGCCTCGGCTTCCACGCGCGGATCGGGCAAGTGGTCGATCTCCACCTTCAGCCCCATCTTGCCGGCGACAGTCTTGACGTTGTCCGCCAGCTCCTGCACCGAGAATTGCTCTGTGAACTGGTTGAACACGCGAAACTCCCCTGCTTTCGCGGGGTTCAGGCAGGCCAGCTCCACGCAGCGCACTGTATCGCGAATGTCGAGAAAGCCGCGCGTCTGGCCGCCGCGGCCGTACACAGTCAGCGGAATGCCGATCGCTGCCTGGGCGCAGAAGCGGTTCAGCACCGTGCCGAAGACTTCGTCGTAATCGAAGCGGTTGATGAGCGCCTCGTCCATCATCACTTCATCGGTCACCGTGCCATACACAACGCCCTGGTTCAGATCGGTTGCGCGCAAACCCCAGATCTTGCAGGTGAACATGATGTTGTGCGAGTCGTGCACCTTGGACAAGTGATAGAACGAGCCCGGCTGCTTAGGGAATGGCAGCGTATCCGTACGGCCATTGTGCTCGATCGTGATGAAGCCTTCTTCGATGTCGATGTTCGGCGTACCGTATTCGCCCATCGTGCCCAGCTTGACGATGTGGCACTCCGGCGCGAGCTCGCGGATCGCAAACAACAGGTTCAGCGTGCCGACCACATTGTTGACCTGGGTATAGACGGCATGCTTCAGGTCGATCATGGAGTACGGCGCGGAGCGCTGCTCGGCGAAGTGCACAATCGCTTCCGGCTCAAAGGTCTTGATGGTCGAGGAGAGGAAATCGAAGTCAGCGACGTCGCCCACAAACGCCTGGATGGTCTTGCCCGTAAGCTGCTGCCACACCTGTAAGCGCTCGGAAAGCGGACGGATCGGCGTGAGCGTTTGCGCGCCCAACTCGAAGTCCCACTGTCTGCGCACGAAGTTGTCGATAATCGCGACCGAGTGGCCCCGGTTTGCAAGATGCAGGGCGGTGGCCCAACCGCAGTACCCGTCACCACCAAGAACGGCAATCCTCATGTTTCCTCCAAAATCCATTCACACAACGTATCTAAGTGCTTCTATCAACGTGCAGCCCGGGTTGAAAGTTGCATCAGCTGCGAAACATCACGGTGCAACGGTTGATCCAGGGATTCGTGCCGCGTTTGCCGACGCTATTCGAAAGAGTCGGTGCCCTGCCCGGAGTTACCCGCAAATACCTGACCTCTGACGGCGATATCGGTCGCTGCGGAGTGAACCTTCCACCGCTTCATCCACAGAAAAAGCATGGCGAGGCCCCATAGGTGGTAACCGATGTTGATCTTCCTGTCCATATGCTGCTGTGTGTAGGCGCGCAGCGTCTCAAAGTCAAAGATCGTGGAATGTTCCTCTTCCGCCTCACCCAGTATAGACAGCAGCGTAGCCCGGAGCGGGCCGCGGAACCACTCGTGCGCGGGTATGTCAAAGCCGAGTTTTTTGCGCCGCACGATCGGTGCCGGCAAACGAGAGGCCATCAGCTCCTTCAGCAGATACTTCTGACGGCTGCCGCGCACCTTCAGGTCTGAAGGCAGCTTCGCGGCGAACTCCACGATGCGGTGGTCCAGAAACGGCGGCCGCACCTCGACCGAGTGCGCCATGCTCATCCGATCTGACTTCACGAGAATGTCGTCCGGCAGGTAGCGCTGCTGATCGAACTCAAGAAAAGGGGCAAGACCATCGCCGGGCAGCGCTGCCCGCAATCCATCAAGAACCGAGGACAGCGCGCCCGGCAGGGCAACACGCACCAGCCTTGCCTTCTCCGTGTCGGAGAAGGTCCCGTTCCAGTGCACGTGGGCCCGCTCCGCAGGCATCAGGCTGCCTTCCAGCAGCCGCTTCGCTTTGTACTCCAGGCCGATCTTTTCCTTCGACACCGGCCACAAATCGAGACCGCGCAGAGCCAGCGCGCGTGCTCCGGCAGGGACATGCTGTACCTGCGCAGCCACCTGGTTGGCACGGTAGGTAAGGTACCCGCCGAAAATCTCATCGGCACCTTCGCCGCTGAAAGCCACCGTGCAGTGCGTCTTGCAGAGCTTCGACAAAAACCAGACCGGCAGCGCCCCCGAGTCCGCGCTCGGCTCGTCCGAGTAGTACGCGATCTCCTCCATGGCGCCTTGGAGGTCCTGCTCCGGATTCAGATCCAGCTGTTCGTGTTCCGTGCCGTATCGCTCTACGACCTGACGGATATAGGCGGACTCGTCGAAGCTGTGGCCCGCGAATGCGATGGAAAACGTCCGCAGGCGAGCCGACGAAGCGTGTGCGGCGTAGTGCAGGATCGTCGAAGAATCCACGCCGCCGCTCAACCAAACGCCAAGCGGCACGTCCGACATCATGTGCTCGCGGACAGACTGATCGAGCAAGCCGTCGAGCTCGGCCTTTGCGTCTTCCAGCGAGATGCTGCGCGGGTCCATCGCAGGTACCCGCCAGTAGCCTTCGGTCTCGGTCCGGCCATCCTGCCAGGCCAGCCAGTGACCCGGCGGCAGCTTCTTGATACCGTCAATCAAAGTCCAGGGGCTTGGGACGTAGTTCATCGACAGATAGCAGTCCAGACCCTCCAGACTCAGTTGCCTTTCGATCTCCGGATGGATGAGGATGCCCTTCAGCTCCGAGGCAAACAGCAGATCATCGCCCTTTTCCGCAAGGTAGAGGGGCTTGATGCCCAGGCGGTCACGCGCCAGCACCAGACGCCGGCGCGACTCGGTCCAGATAGCAACGGCAAACATGCCGCGAAGCCGCTCGAAGCAATCTGTGTCCCAGGCAATAAAAGCCTGCAGCACCGTCTCGGTGTCGCAATGCGATACAAAGCGGCGGCCCAGCGCTTCCAGCTCGCGGCGGACTTCAAGATGATTATAGATTTCGCCGTTGAAGACGATGACCGAATCGCGGTCTTCGGAGTAGATCGGCTGATCGCCTCCGGCAAGATCGATGATCTTGAGCCGGGCTCCGCCCAGGGAGCAGGATCGTGCCCGAAAGACACCCTGCTGGTCAGGGCCGCGATGGAGCAGAGTGTGCGTCGCCTGGACAATTCGATCCGGCTCAGGGCGCCAGCCTCTGGTTGTAAATCCAACGATGCCGCACAAGCGCTAGTGCCTCTTTCTGCTCCGCTCACCGCTTTCCAGCGGCTTCTAGGCGGAGCTTGCGTCGCTTCTTTGATCGCCTTGCTGCCTGGGGCAGAACGGCCCCGCCCGGATGATCCGCTGTCGCACTCGCCGGCAAGGGACCCTTATCGAGCCTAACAGCACTCCAACACCGCGCACCGGAACGGGATGCAGGCAGCAAGCACCGGGGCCGCACCTTGTACACTCAGCAGATGTCGCTGAGCGTGCTCCCCAATGGCCGGGTTCGCATTGGCCGGGTCCGATGACGACCCAGCCCCCCCGCCTGAAAACCTACGGGATGATCGCGGTCATGATAATCGCAGGCCCACTCGGTAACGTGCTGCTCGGCAAGGGCATGAAGCAGGCCGGCGCGCCCGTGATCTGGCCCCCCGCCGCGCTGCTGCACACGGCCGATCGCATTCTCACTTCCCCTTCCATCTGGCTTGGCATCGCCTCGCTCATTACGTTCTTCGTAGCTTACATGCTGGCCCTGTCCTGGGCCGACTACAGCTTTGTGCAGCCGGCATCCTCGCTCGCCTACGGCGTCGTCGCCCTGCTGAGCTTTCTGCTGCTTGGGGAGCGGGTTTCGCCGCTGCGTTGGGCGGGCATTGCCGTTATCTGCCTTGGCGTTTTTGTTGTAGGGCGCACTGCCCATCGCACAACCTATCAACCTCAGGAGCGGGAAGCGGGGCAAAGCTGACATGCGCGACTTCATCCTGTTTACGTTGATTGTGGTGGCCGGCACCGGCGGTGAACTGTGCGTTTCCCGAGCAATGAAAGTCACCGGTGAGGCGCAAGGCTTTCACCCCGTGGTGCTGGCGCGGTTTATTCTCCGCGCGCTCCGCGTGCCGTGGATGTGGGCCGGCGTCGCCATGATGGCGCTCGCCTTTTTTGCGCTGCTGGGCGCGCTCTCGTTTTTCAACGTGAGCTTTGTGGTGCCGGTGACCGCGCTAAGCTACGTGGCCGGCGCGCTGGGCGGTGTGACTTTTCTGCGGGAGCAGGTAAGCCCGCAGCGCTGGCTGGGCGTGGTGCTGGTCGCGGTCGGGGTCACGCTGGTCTTTCTCGGCAAAAGCTGACGCGCCATGCTACAAACCTCCCTGCGTATGTT